>JAQCEL010000281.1 GCA_027618655.1 Pseudomonadota bacterium
CCCAGACGTGTTCGCCCGAAGTTCCATCGATTAGCTGCACGGCCACGCGGATGCGATCGCCGGCCCGAGGCACGCTCCCCTCGACAACGTAGCGCACCCCGAGCTCAACGGCGACGCGCTTCAAGGCCACATTTCCGCCGCGGTAATTGAAGCTGGAGCTACGTGCAATCACTGGGAAGGCACGCCAGCTCGACAGCCGCGTTATCAAATCTTCGGCGAGACCGTCGGCGAAGAAGGCCTGGTCGGGGTCGGCAGAGAGATTATCGAAGGGCAGCACCGCAATCGCCGGACGTCCGCCAAAATCAGGACTATTAATTATGTCGCTCGCGGTCTTCCGTGTTGCGACAGACTCCCGTGCGCTTTCGGTGTATGGCTCTGCAGCAGGTTCGACGACCTTCTTGCCCGGTGCAGCAGCGGTTGTTTCGCGTTCAATCGCCGGGCCACGCAGCACAAAAAACATCACGGTGGCGCCAGCGAGTAACGCCGACCCCACCAGAATGGCTGTTTTCCAATTCAACCACGCAATCGCGAGTGTGAACGGTAACCCGCCTACCAGAAACCAGAAGATCGACTTTTGAATCTGCGTCGTGCACTCGAATGCAGGGCATGTCGTACTGACCACCTGCCACAGCACCCAGGCTACCGCCAGGTACCCAGCTGTGATGCGGAACATCTTACGCTCGTAAAGTTTCTGAACGATGGAATCGTCCATATCATCCTCCGCGGTACTGGTAACGGTATCCTATCCCTGGCACCTAGGGTTCTTGGCGTTACTGCCGCGTCGCCCACATGTGGAAGGCCGTTCTCACCGATTGTCGTCGCAGTGTCGAAGGTTCGTTATGAAGAGGCCAAGCCGACGCTCAGTGCAATAAGCTAACCCGGTATTTTGAATCACGCGCGCCGTGATCGGGCCTACCCTGTTCGTCGCGACTAGCGTACTCGTTAGCGCGTGCTCCAATAATCAGTTTCTGCATCTCGACCGAAGTCAGTGAACACCCAGTTCGTTCGCCACGACTCAGACTCCTGTGTGACTCGTGTGACTATCCCAATCACAAGTAGGCTCGGTGCGACGCACGGTTTCAACGCGGCTTGATCGCCACCTTCAGTACACCATCGTGCTGGTTGGCGAACAGCTCATAGGCAGCAACGATATCGTCGAGCTTGTACTCGTGAGTAACCATTACGCCAAGGTCGAGACGATTGGACGCCACCACGTTCATCAGCCGACGCATGCGCTCTTTGCCTCCAGGGCACAGGGCAGTGTTGATGCGGTGGTCGCCGAGACCTGCAGCCATCGCGGTCAACGGAATGGTCAGGTCTTCGGAATACACCCCCAAGCTTGAAAGCGTACCACCCGGCTTGAGCACCCGCAGGCATGATGCGAACGTAGCTTGCGTACCGAGCGCCTCGATCGACGCGTCCGCGCCGCGCCCGCCAGTGAGTTTCATTACCTCATCGACCACGTCGCAGGTCTTGAAGTTGAGCGTTACATCGGCGCCCAACGTGCGCGAAATTTCGAGGCGGTGATCGTTACCGTCTACCGTGATGATGGTGGACGCACCCAGCAGCCTTGCACCGGCCGTAGCGCACAGACCAATCGGACCCTGGGCGAAGATGACCACCGTATCGCCGATACGGATGTTGGCGTTCTCCGCACCTTTGAAGCCGGTGGACATGATGTCCGGGCACATCAACACCTGCTCGTCGCTCAGCCCCTCGGGGATCGGCGCGAGATTGGCTTGGGCATCAGGCACCAGGACGTATTCTGCCTGGGTACCGTCGATCATATTGCCGAAACGCCAGCCTGCGGTGGCTTTGTAGCCGTGGTGGCCGCAGTTCCCCGAAGCTACAAGATAACTGCCATCCTGTGAGGGACTACCGTCTTGCGCGGCGTAGGAATTGAAGTTGGGACAAATGGCCCCTGCGATCGCGCGCTGTCCCTCCGTGTAGCCCTGTACCGCGCTTCCTAGCTTCTCGATCACCCCAACCGGCTCGTGGCCCACCGTTAATCCTTTGGCCACCGGGTACTCGCCTTTGAGAATATGTACGTCGGTGCCGCAAATGGTGGTTGTGGTAATACGGAGTAAGGCATCATTCGGCCCCACTTCCGGGATCGGCTTGTCGGCGATCTCTATGCGACCGGGTTCGATAAAAATTGCAGCTTTCATCATGGTTCTCCATGTAGTGGCGGACTAGCGGATCCGTCTCGCTGGGTCATTGCGCGGCTAATAAACTGACGAAATCGTTTATCGCCATCAGACTTAGCGTTAGAAAATACTACTGTATGCTACTGCGAGACTACCAGAATTTGAAAATACGATCGGCATGTTGCTACGTGATTGAGGGTTCCTGTCCGGGGCGAATTGCGAATTTGTATGGATGTCTAGTGATTTCCTTTTAGCTAGCAGTTTTTCGGTCTGAGATTTCTTCGAGCCATTGTGTGCGTCAATCGCAGTCTGTATTGAGAATCCATTCGCTGTCCAGCGCTACGCCCCTTCCTCACCGTCCAAGGTCCGTTTGTGGCCGACACTGATCCGCCGCTTAATTAGAAAAGAGCGTCGGCATGAAATTTATTTCGGACGGTCGCACGGCGCGGCTGAATAGGTATAAAACGATCCTCTAGAACCAACTGCTGAATTTCCGTAAGGCGGACCTCCGTCACTTTTAACTTTGATTCAGTGGGACATAGCCAGAGCGATTCCGACTAATTGATCGAATTCGATTCGCAAACGGGTAAGGACAGCCTTTGGTTATGGATAATCATAATGTTTCCAGGGATCGGGTGTGCGCTCTATTACATCACTCAATTCGGGCCAGATGCAGCGAACAGTCAGGTGGCAAGAAATGCAAGAAAACGCCCAATTGGAGTAGTCGACCCGAAGCGCGAGTTGCGCAAGCGGATGGATTTATTGGAAATTGCCAATGCCGTGGAGAATCGAATTGCGCTTGCCGAAGAATGCTACGAAGCCGGATTATATGAGGACGCTATCCCCTTGCTAAAGAAATCACTGAGTGCGCTAAACGAAAGTGACCCGCAAACGATGGCTTTACTCGCTAAATGTCATTACGGAAACGGAGATCCACAAGCAGCTGCCGAAACACTGAAGGCGCTTATCAAGGAAAATCCCGATCACAAATCGCCAGATGACCATTTGCTGTTTGCGCGGTCGCTAGAAGCGATGGGAAACGACGACGATGCCTGCAAAGAATACGATGTGCTTTGTCGTACCTTTCCAGGCGAAGAAGCGCGGGTTCGATATGGGTTGCTGCTAAGCATCGAACTTAGAGTCCTGTTGTTTAGATATAAGTCTAATTTCCTACCCTTGAAAGCGAGAATTAATCGCCCGGGCGGATAAGCTTGCGATCAGATCACCAACATCTCAGGGTGGCCAATCAACGAGTAACGTTTGCGGTCCGCGAAAGGTCATATTCGGTGACCATTGCAGCTGTTGGTCTGAAACGAGCTGGATGTTTGGAATTCGCTGGCTGAGTTCTTCGATAGCGATTTGCGCCTCGATGCGCGCTAAGCGCGCGCCTAAGCAAAAATGAATCCCGTGTCCAAAGGAGATGTGCTTGGCGGCATTTTTTCGATGAATATCGAACGTCGATGGTGCTTCGAACTCATCCGCTTGATGATTCGCTGCGCCCAAACTTAAGAATATCCGTGTCCCTGCGGGGATATCGATGCCGCCCAACGAAGTGTCCACCTTCGCGATGCGCCGCCAGCTTGTTTGCGGAGATTCGTATCGCAAAACTTCCTCTAGCATATTCGCAATTAAGTCCGGCTCAGCGATGATGGACTGCCAATTATCGCGCTCCGACAATAGACACAAGAGTGAATTCGTTAGAAAGTTGCTGACGATTTCGTGGCCGGCAAACGATAAGCCATACACGACAGACTCCACTTCGCGATAACTTAGATCGTCCCGGTTTGCCTCTTGCGCCGTCAGTAGCTCTGAAGTGTAGTCATCGTCGCGCGTGAGCCGGCGCTTGGCCACGAATTCTCTACAGTACCGCCAGTAACGCAACATGTTGGCAGCGATCTCTTCTTGTTGAACGTCGGTGGGTTTACCCCAGGTGAAAACCAGTCGATTCGACGTCCACGCAATGAGTTGCTCGTAGTCGGATTCTGGGAAGCCAATAAATCTAAAAAT
>JAQCEL010000282.1 GCA_027618655.1 Pseudomonadota bacterium
CGCATGCCGAAACCGATCGACTAGTTTTGTCACGGACCCTAAGTAAGTGATGATCTCTGCTGATCCTTGAATGACATTTTCATCATCCACAAGAATCGGCACTGATGATTTTTCAGCCAATTTCTTTGTTGCTTTAAGATGGGGTCCGGGAATTAGGTTTATCGCGGTGTAGGGGATACCCTTGTAATCAAGCGCCCAGCGCGCTTTCTCGCAGTAGTGAGAACCGAGAAATTGATAAAGTAATGCCATCGCGGCGCCCATAATCGAACGAAAAGTTTAAAGTGGGCTGATTATAGCGCCTGTTCTTCGGCCAAAAAGAAGGCCTCTGCATGCGGAGGCATTGGACGATGGCGTGCGATTCTAATTCGCGACGAGCGGCACCACTTTATCTTGTTTGCGTCGACGTTGTATGAGCACTAAACCGCCGAACGCACAACCCATCAAAGACATGCTCGGTGGCAATGGCACGACTGCTGCAGAGAAATTAGAAATACTAGTCGTCGATGAGCCGAATATGCCGTCGACCGTAGTGGCCCGAAATCCGAAAATATCACCGATGGACACGCTGAATGAAACGCTTCCCGAATTCACCGCACCCGTATCGTCGCTCAATTGCGTGAATGATCCACCCAGCAAGTAACCGAACGGGTCCCATTGATTCCCATGCGTCGCAGCGGTGCCCGTGTCGATCGTCGAAAACGACCAATCGAAGCTGATCGTCGCGTCTTCGACCGCCGTGAACGTGAAATCCTGATTGCCACCGGCAATACCGGTGTTATTACTTAGCAACGATATCGTGCCTGGTGCACTCGAGATGTCGACTGACCCGTCATTGTTGCCAAGTGGGCCACCGAGTGTCCACCAGCTGATGTCATAAGT
The DNA here is from genome assembly GCA_027618655.1 of Pseudomonadota bacterium. Lineage (GTDB taxonomy): Bacteria > Pseudomonadota > Gammaproteobacteria > UBA11873. The sequence goes on from JAQCEL010000282.1 coordinate 880, forward strand.
ACCCGAAAAATCGGCCTGCGCTGTGCCGCAAAACAATCCGGCGAGCAACACAATCGAACTCAGTTTCTTCATTTTTTATCTCCAGTTATTCAGCGTTCCGTTCTGCAGAATCACCGACTGACCAGCTGTTACCGAAACGATGATGGTAGTTTTAGTCGTTCAATTGGGCAGGAGATAGTTGCCTATTTGAATTTTGTGACCGTCGTCAGAATTGACTGGCGGAGTGTCGATGCGGTCACGCTAAATTTTCACAAATTATTGTTTTTTAATGAATTATTAATAGATTTTAACAATCTAAATGATCCGGATATCCTCTAAGGGGATCGGAAACTTGCGATGCCAGCGTTCTTAAAGAGAAGATTTCAAGATGCCCGCTGCGAGGTCCGCCTTGGCTCATCAAGCAGCGAACGTGAACGTCATTTCGTGCCTGATTATCGGATCCATGCCTTTAGCTTTTTCGGTCCATCCAAGCAACGACTGACTCACTAGGGAAGGCGTTGGCGAGGTTCTTCTCGTCCTTCACTTCCTTTATTTCTGCAGCCAAATTGACTGCGTTACAGGTCCGCAGATCTCTAGATGTATTGGGTTCCAACTGAACGTACGTTAAAGTCCGCGGCCACGAGCAACGAAAGAATCCTCACGCACGTCGTGTGAGTCTAGGAATCAATCATGAAATCTACGCTAAACACCTCCCTTCTCGTTGGTGGCGCCGACGGCTAGCATGTTGCTCAACTTGGACGCATGTCCAATCGTCACGGCTTGATCACTGGCGCGACAGGAACGGGTAAAACCATTACCTTGCAGATCCTCGCCGAAGGTTTCTCGCGCATGGGTGTGCCCGTATTCGCTGCCGACATCAAAGGCGATTTGTCGGGAATCGCGCAAGCCGGGAATGCGCATCCGAAAGTTCAAGAGCGGATAGCTAACATCGGCATCGATAATTTCGGATTCGCAGGGAGCACGGTCGTGTTCTGGGATTTGTTTGGTAAAACAGGCGTACCGATCCGGATGACCATTTCAGAAATGGGTCCTCTACTGCTCTCCCGACTCATGGCGTTGAATGAAACCCAAACCGGGGTGATGTATGGCGTTTTCCGGATCGCGGATGACAATGGTTTGCTGCTCCTGGATTTAAAAGACCTGCGGGCGATGCTCGTGTGGGTTGGTGAGAATGCGAATACGCTAAAGCTCGAGTACGGAAATATTAGCGGCGCTAGCATTGGCGCGATCCAGCGGCGTCTCCTAACCTTGGAGGAGCAAGGCGCCGAGAGTGTATTTGGCGAGCCTGCGCTAGACATTAAGGACTTGATAACCGTCGATGAAAACGGCCATGGCGTCATTAATATTCTCGATGCCACAAGACTCGTTGCCGAGGCGCCAGATCTCTATGCTTGTTTTCTGTTTTGGCTATTGTCTGAACTGTTTGAGGAGCTTCCCGAACAAGGGGACAGCGACGTACCAAAATTTGTGCTGTTTTTCGACGAAGCCCATTTGCTTTTCAGCCAGGCGCCGAAATTTTTGCTAGATAAGGTCGAGCAAGTCGTTCGACTGATTCGTTCGAAAGGCGTTGGTGTGTATTTTGTCACCCAAAGCCCACTCGACATCCCGGAATCTGTACTCGGACAACTCGGTTTAAAGATTCAACACGCACTGCGTGCTTTCACGCCCAAAGACCGTCGCGCATTAAAGTTGATCGCGGAGTCGTTCCGACCTAATCCTAATTTCGATACAGAACAGGTCATCACGGAGCTCGGCACAGGTGAGGCGTTGGTTTCAGTACTGGAAGAAAAAGGCAACCCAAGCCCGGTAGAGAGGACCTTAATTTGTCCGCCAACCTCGCTCATTGGCCCGATAACGAAGGCCTTACGAAATCAGATCATAGCCACATCAGAAGTAATGGAGCGCTACAACGTTGCCAATGACCGAGAATCTGCTTATGAAAATCTGAAGGCGCGTGCCGAGACTAAAGAAACACGAGTCGAAGAAACCAAAGCGACCGAGTCGAAATCTGAACCTCGCCGTGCGAACAATCGCCAATCGATCGGAGAAACAATGGCGAAAAGCGTGGTGCGTGCCATCGGAAGTAGTATCGGGCGGCAGCTCGTGCGTGGAATTATGGGGTCATTGTTCGGTAAAGGAAGATAAAGGCGCACGATTAACGTCGGTTAAGACTAGCTCGGAGACGCAGTTACCGGTGGGCAAATACCCTGACTTGGACAGATGCCGGACATTCGGTAAGAAGGCGCTGTCCGGTCGACGCTCGGCCTACGATCTTATTGCGCTATTGAGTGTTATCTATCGCAATCGATAAATTCGGTCCCGATGGGCGCCGGTTAGTCATGTGGGAATGCGGCCTCGGTGAGGCAGGGCCCACATAGGAACCCTGAAGTGCATCGCAACCCAGCTCCCTAAACCACTGCGCTTCCGACGCCGTGCTGACGTTAAATATCGTGGTCTCAATTCCCATGCTGTGAGCCATGGCGATTATCGCTCGCCCCATCGATCGATTGCCGTCAGCCGCGTGCACGGTCTGGACGAATTTTCGGTCGAGCTTGATCCGCCATACGGGTAGTTCACACAGATCGGTTAACGAAGAATAACCCGTTTCGAAACGATCCAACACGATGTGCACACCGAGGTCATGGAGTCGATAGAGGTTCTCTCTACATTGAGCGTTTTTTAGTACTGCCGTGGTATCTGAAAATTCGAGTTCAAGTAGTCCTTTCTGACAACGGTAGCGTCGAAATAATTCCGCCACTTGTTCTACAAAATTTGGTTGCCGCAGTTGCGACACGGAAACATCCACACACATTTTCTGATTAGCTGGAACTTTCCAACGCTGTTCGGCGATCGTGGCGAACGCATTTTCGAGGACCCAATATCCGAGTTCACAAATTAAATTACTACCTTCCGCTACCGAGAAAAATTCCTTGAACGCAATCTCTCCTTCGCGATGGGGCCAGCGTACGGCGATCTCGTTCGCAAAAACTCTTCCCGAATTGGAGTTCGCTATCGGCAGGTACAAAATTTCCAACTCATTCCTGTGAATGGCTCGATGCAGTTCGCTTTCAATCCACTGACGGCGCTGTATTGCTGCGTTGAGCGCCGCGGTTGCAAACCGGTATTGATTTCCAGGTGCCCCTTTTGCCTCGTACATGGCAGCATCTGCAAGCCGCATCAAATCGGATTGATTGGTGCCCTCATTTGGGTAAGACGCAATCCCAAT
>JAQCEL010000283.1 GCA_027618655.1 Pseudomonadota bacterium
GCCATCGGCGCGCCCGCTTTGGCAATTCGAACCACGCGGGGTTGCCCGTTTAATTCAAAAAATAATTTTACTTCGCCGTCTTCCGGGACGTCCGTTTGGCCTTGCAATTCAATGAGCAACGCTTTGCCGGAGCCTAGTTCCACTGATATTTCTTGACCTTCAGCTAGTCCATAGAAGAAAGCGGGCGTTGGTAATTTGCTCACGTCGCTGTATTTCCGTCGGTGTGCGGCGTAGTCGTTGAACACGGATGGGTACATCAAACTCGACGCCAGATCCGTATCGCTGAGCACACGCCCAACCACCTTCTCGACCTCAAGCTTCGTTGCCTCGAGATCGACCGGCGGCATCATCGCACTGGGCCGATCGCGCAACGGTGCCTCGCCGGCCAAGACTTTATCTTGTAAATTTTGCGGAAACCCATCGGCAGGAAATCCGAGTTCTCCTTTAAACAGCGATACGACGGATTGCGGAAAAGCGATTTCGCGATCCGGATCGAGAACGGCGAGCGCATCTAGATCGTTACTCACCATAAAGAGCGCCATATCGCCGACGACTTTGGAGGTCGGGGTCACCTTGATGATATCGCCGAACATTTGGTTAACCTCAGCATAAGCCCGTGCGACTTCTGGCCAACGCGCTTCCAATCCTAGACCGCGAGCTTGCTCGCGCAGGTACGTATACTGCCCGCCAGGCATTTCGTGACGGTACACATCGGAGGTTCCTGGACGGATATCGGATTCGAATGGCGCGTAATAGCGACGCACGCCTTCCCAATAGTGGGACGCTGCCTGGAGCTGTTCAAAGGCAATACCTGGGTCGCGCTCACCGCCAGCGAGCGCGGCCGCGATGGCCCCCAGATTCGGTTGCGACGTTAATCCCGACATACTGTCGAGCGCGCCATCCACAGTATCACACCCTGCCGCAACTGCGGCAAGAACGCTGGCCGCGCCAATGCCGCTCGTATCATGGGTGTGAAAATGCACGGGCAAGTCGACTTCATTTTTAAGTGCGGCGACGAGTGCATAGGCGGCACGTGGGCGGCACACCCCTGCCATATCCTTAATGCCAATAATATGCACGCCAGCGGCGGCAAGTTCATTCGCCAAGTTTAAGTAATATTTCAGGTTGTATTTCTTGCGGACCGGGTCGTACAAATCCCCCGTATAGCAAATTGCACCTTCGCATAAGCTCTGCGTCTCGAGAACCGCGTCGATCGCGACCCGCATGTTCTCGACGCCGTTTAGCGCATCGAATACGCGGAACAAATCGATGCCGTTGCTGGCCGCTTGAGAGACGAAATACTTAACCACGTTGTCCGGATAATTCGTGTAGCCGACCGCGTTTGAGGCGCGCAGCAGCATTTGAAACAGGACGTTCGGTACGGCTTCGCGGAGCTCGGCGAGGCGTTCCCATGGATCTTCTTTTAAGAATCGCAACGCGACATCAAATGTCGCCCCGCCCCAACACTCGAGCGAAAACAAACGCCCTAGTTCACTCGCGTAGTACGGCGCAATTTGCAGCATATCGTGCGTGCGCATGCGGGTCGCGAGCAACGATTGATGCGCGTCTCGCATGGTCGTGTCAGTCAGCAACACTTGTGGCTGTTCTTTCATCCACTCACTGAACGCGCTTGGGCCAATCATCTTTAGTCGATCGCGAGTGCCCGGGAGTATTTCTTTATCGCGATTGAATCGCGGCATAACAGGCGGCGGCAAAGGTCCTGCGGGCACCTGCCGGCCTTTCATTTCGGGATTCCCGTTAACCACGACTTCGCCGATAAATCGCAGTAATCGCGTGGCTCGATCGCGTCGCGCGCTCAAATTGAACAATTCCGGGGTTGTGTCGATGAACGTCGTTGTGCAGGCGTCCGATTGAAAGACAGGATGGTTGATCACGTTTTCAAGAAATTGCAGATTGCTCGCCAGCCCGCGAATACGAAATTCGCGCAACGCGCGGTCCATCCGCCGTATCGCCTCGTCGCTAGTTGCAGCCCAAGTTGTCACCTTCACCAACAGTGAGTCGTAATACGGCGTGATCACAGCGCCCGTGTAGCGGTTCCACCATCTAAGCGTACGCCGAACCCCGAGGCGCTTCGGTAGGCTGTTAGGCGACCATAATCCGGCGTGAATTTGTTTTCTGGATCTTCCGTCGCAACCCGACATTGCAACGCGTGGCCACGCAACGATATGTCTTCCTGGCGCAGAACCCCCGATTCGGCAGTACCAATTTCAGCCCCGTCTGTGATCCGGATTTGCGCCTTGACAATATCTATCCCGGTCACCTCTTCAGTAACCGTGTGCTCTACTTGAATGCGTGGATTCACCTCAATGAAATACGCCTTGTTCGAATCCACGTCCAACAAGAACTCCACGGTCCCCGCGTGGCTGTAGTTCACTGCCCGCGCAAGCCGCAGCGCCAATGCACATAAGGCTTCACGCGTGTCGCCATCCAAATAAGGTGCTGGCGCCCGCTCCACTACCTTTTGATTGCGGCGTTGCACGGAGCAATCGCGTTCATAAAGGTGTACGACATTGCCGTGCATATCGCCGAGCACTTGGACTTCAATATGTCGAGCCCGGAGCACGAGTATTTCGAGATAAATTTCATCGTTGCCGAATGCCGCAAGCGCCTCGCGACGTGCGGCAGCCATCGCGCTTTCGAGTTGATCTTCAGACTCAATGACTCGCATGCCGCGACCACCGCCGCCCCAACTTGCTTTCAGCATGACGGGATAGCCGATGGATAGCGCTAGTGAATGCGCAGTTACCAGGTCGTTCGGTAACGCGCCAGTCGCCGGCATGACCGCAACACCAGCCGCCTCGGCAACCAAACGCGCCGAGACTTTATTGCCGAGTTTACGCATCACATCTGGACTAGGTCCGATAAATTTGACGCGGGCTTTCGCACAAGCCTCAGCGAACTCGGGATTCTCGGACAAGAATCCGTAACCCGGGTGAATCGCATCGACGTGCGCGCGCCGTGCTATGTCGATGATACTTTGGATATCCAAATAAGCCGCAACGGGTTTCTGGCCGTCACCCACAAGGTAACTTTCGTCCGCCTTGAATCGGTGCAATGCAAATCGGTCTTCGTTCGCGTAAATCGCAACGGTGCGGATGCCTAACTCGGTGGCAGCGCGCATGACCCGAATTGCAATTTCCGAACGATTGGCAATGAGTAGTTTTCGAATTGGCATCAATTCTTTATCTCACAACAACGACAATGATGATGATGTAGCACGAATTCTTCCCGCAAGCAGAGCTGCTTCAATTACAAACAACCCTTACAATGCCTCATTGCTGGGGAGATTGCATGAATACAAAGGAACAACCACAAAGCGACGCTGGTCTAGTCGATTCGCAAGCCACTGCGATAAATACTAACGCCTATTGGCACGCTAACCTAAAAATAATTGCGAGCTTACTGAGTGTCTGGTTTATTGCCTCATTCGGCTGCGGGATCTTGTTCGTGGAGCAATTAAACGAATTCAATCTGTACGGATTTAAACTCGGGTTCTGGTGGGCTCAACAAGGCGCTATCTACGTATTCGTTATTCTAATTTTTGTCTATGTCGTTTTAATGCAAGCTTTGGATCGTCGCTTCGGAGTCAGTGATGACGAGGATGGCGCGGCTTGATGGATACTAAAAACCTGACTTACTTGTTCGTCGGCGCGAGTTTCGCGTTGTACATTGGCATCGCGATATGGTCTCGCGCCGGGTCGACTAAAGACTTCTACGTCGCTGGCGGCGGGGTACATCCAATAGCAAATGGCATGGCGACCGCGGCGGATTGGATGAGTGCTGCGTCTTTTATATCCATGGCCGGCATCATTTCTTTTCTCGGCTACGACGGCTCGGTCTATCTCATGGGTTGGACCGGCGGCTACGTCATTTTGGCGCTGCTGCTGGCGCCGTATTTGCGTAAATTTGGCGCATTTACGGTGCCCGATTTTATTGGCACGCGCTACTACTCGAATGTCGCAAGAGTCATCGCAGTGATTAGTTTAATCGTCGTGTCGTTTACTTATGTCGCCGGGCAAATGCGTGGCGTTGGCATCGTGTTTTCGCAATTTCTAGATATCCCAATTACCGCCGGCGTTGCC
>JAQCEL010000284.1 GCA_027618655.1 Pseudomonadota bacterium
GTCGCTCGAGCATGCCAAGCAACTATTGACCGAAGCCGGATACCCAAATGGACGCAATAAGGAGACCAACGAACCGCTTACTCTTTACTTTGAAGCCGTCTCATCCGGACCCGATAGTAAATCGATATTCAATTGGTATCGAAAGCAATTCCAGAAGCTTGGGATCCAGCTAGTTATCCGCTCCACGGATTACAATCGGTTTCAGGAAAAAGTTCGCAAAGGAACCGCGCAAATATTCGGTTGGGGTTGGAATGCGGATTATCCGGATCCGGAAAATTTTTTCTTCCTGCTGTTTGGACCGAACGCAAAAACCGTCAGCCATGGTGAGAACGCTGCGAACTATCAAAATGCCGAGTTTGATCAATTATTCGTGAAAATGCGCGGGCTCCCGAATGGTCCGCAACGCCAGGCAACAATCGATCTCATGATCGATATCGTGCGGCGTGACTCTCCTTGGATATGGGGATTCCACTCTAAGTCCTATGCGCTTTATCACCAGTGGTACGGTAATTCGAAACCGAATTTAATGGCGCGCAATACGCTCAAATATAGGACCATTGATCCCGTCGCGCGCACACAAATGCGTGCGGCGTGGAACCAACCGATTATTTGGCCAATCGTCGTTTTTGTACTGTTGCTCGTCATTAGTGGAATTCCCGCCTACCGTACGTATCGAAAGCGACAAACAGAGACGCTCACGTGATTGGTTACATCTTGCGTCGCATTGCGTACGCCGTGCCAATTTTAATCGGGGTAAACGTCATTACTTTTGTGTTGTTTTTCGTCGTGAATTCTCCAGACGATATGGCTAGGCTACATCTTGGGGAGCGCCGGGTAACCCAAGCTGCGATTGACAAATGGAAAGGTGAGCGCGGTTACGATAAGCCACTAATTTGGAATAGTGATGCGAAGTCGGTGGAGAAACTTCGCGACACCATATTTTATTCCAATTCGATTCGATTGTTTTCGTTCAAATTCGGGCAATCCGACAGTGGCCGGGACATTAGCTACGATATTTCACAACGCATGTGGCCGAGTCTTGCCATTGCGCTTCCCGTGTTTATGGTCGGATTATTATTGACGATCACATTAGCGTTGATTGTCGCGTTCTTTCGCGGGACATATTTCGATACATGGGCGGTCATTGTGTGCGTCGCGATGATGTCGATTTCAAGTTTGTTTTACATCATCGGGGGGCAGTATTTAATCGGCAAGTTGCTCCATCTCGTCCCGATTTCAGGATTCGATATGAGTATGATCGGGGCAAAATTTATCGTACTGCCCGTGATCGTCGGAATCCTTGGCCACTTAGGCGGCGGGATCCGCTGGTATCGGACAATATTTCTCGAAGAAATTAATAAGGATTATGTACGCACGGCTCGGGCTAAAGGCTTATCCGAACGATCAGTTTTATTCGTTCATGTTTTGCGCAACGCCATGATCCCAATACTCACCGGGGTTGTTGTGGTGCTACCCATGTTGTTCATGGGAAGCCTTATTACCGAAGCATTTTTCGGCATACCTGGTTTGGGTAGCTACACGATCGAAGCGATCCAACGTCAAGATTTTGCGATTGTGCGTTCCATGGTGTTCTTGGGATCGTGCCTGTACATCTTTGGCTTATTGCTAACAGACATTTCCTATACCTTAGTCGATCCTAGAGTCCGTTTGGATTGAGGGCTTGTCCGTGCAATTTACTTTACTCGCCACTGATATTCTCTTTCTTGGCCTCGTGTGTGCCGCATGCGGATATGCGTGGTACGCGTCAAGACACGAACATTTGCGTGCGCCGTGGCGAGAAGTTTCGCGGAGCTCAGTAGCGCTTGGCGCAGGAACAGTACTGGTTGCGTTTCTAACGGTCGCGGTACTGGACTCTATCCGTTTCTATCCGCGCCTCGAATCGACCGATGTCGCTGATTTATCTGAACACTACGGATCGGAAGTGATCAGCGTGTTTGATCACCTTGTTGGACCGTTACGCACGAACTTGGAGACGACGTATTCTGCGCCATTCGCCATTCGCGCATTTAGTAAAGAAACGATCGAACTTGGCGGTGGACAAACAACGAGAGATTACCCGCGCCTAATTTATGGTGGTGCCGGGCTCGTCGACGCTAGTGATCGCGCGAGTGACATTGCACGCTTGTCGATGTCCGGCGTTGGTTGCGCAATATTGATATGGGGACTCGGCGCGTTGGCTGGTTTAATCGCCATCTCGCGCGCACATAAAATGACCCTGCGCCAAACCGCAAAAGCTACCGCCAATGGAGAATTCGCCGTGCCGTTTCGGACGATCTACGTTGTCACAGCGATCATCGCATGCGTTGCCGGTTTGTGTACCGCACTGGGCCCTCACTATCATATCCTGGGTACCGACAAGGTCGGAATGGATGTGTTGTATCAATCGCTAAAAAGTATTCGCACAGGCTTAGTCATTGGTACATTGACGACCTTGGTGATGTTACCGTTCGCCATCGTCCTTGGTGTTGCGGCTGGATATTTTCGCGGTCGCATAGACGATGCGATCCAGTACTTCTACACAACGCTTTCGTCGATTCCCGGCGTTCTTCTTATCGCCTCAGCTGCGCTTATCTTAGAAGTCTATATGTCGCGACACGCAGACGAATTTACGAGTCTCGCGGCGCGTGCCGACCTTCGGTTGCTTGCGTTATGCGTGATCCTAGGCATTACGAGTTGGACAGGTTTGTGTCGCTTGTTGCGCGGCGAAACGCTAAAACTTCGCCAAATAGATTTCGTCGAGGCTGCCCGCGCATTTGGTGTTCGCAACCAGACGATCATCGCCCGGCACATGGTGCCGAATATCATGCATATCGTGATGATCTCAATCGTGCTAGATTTCAGCGGTCTCGTGCTCGCCGAGGCGGTCTTGTCGTACATAAACATTGGCGTGGATCCAAGCATGGAAAGCTGGGGAAATATGATCAATAGCGCTAGATTAGAACTCGCACGCGAGCCGATCGTTTGGTGGTCGCTGATAGCCGCACTCGTATTTATGTTTGTACTGGTGCTGGCCGCCAATTTATTCGCTGATGCGGTCCGTGATGCATTCGATCCCCGGTTGCGTGTCATATCCTAAATGTTCTTAATAATTACTGAGGGATAGAATTATGACAAACCGTTTTTCCAGCAGGAAACCTTAACTGTGGCAACGGCGCAAAGCTCACGTACAAAATCTCCACCGGTTTACGTCGTTGACGGTTCCCGAACACCGTTCCTTAAGGCGCGCTCAGGTCCGGGACCTTTTCGGCCGTCGGACTTGGCCGTACAAGCGGCGCAGCCACTCTTAGCAAGGCAGTCATTCGAAGCGACCCAGATCGATGAAGTGATCTTAGGCTGCATCGGTCCAACTCCGGACGAAGTGAACATTGGGAGGGTCGTTGCGTTGCGCATCGGTTGCGGCAACAAAGTCCCGGCGTGGACAGTGCAACGAAACTGCGCGAGCGGTATGCAAGCGATCGACAGCGGTGCGCGATCGATTATCACGGGAAGGGCAAACTTGGTGCTCGCGGGTGGTACGGAAGCGATGAGTCACGCGCCGATATTATGGGGACCAGAGATGGTTACCTGGCTCGGCCAGTGGATGGCGGCGCGCACGACCGGCGCGCGACTTAAAACACTTATGTCTCTGCGACCCGCTTATCTCAAACCCGTGATTGCAATCTTAAGAGGCCTGACCGATCCGGTCGTCGGACTATCCATGGGTCAAACCGCAGAAGTGCTGGCGCATCGCTTCGGCATCACGCGCACGCAAATGGATGAGTACGCGGTGCGCAGTCATCATCGGCTAGCTGATGCACAAGCGAACGGAAAGCTTTCTGAAATTTTGCCATTAGTCGACTCGACGGGAACGCAACACTCCTACGATGATGGTGTGCGTGTCGATTCCGCGGTGGATAAATTGGCAAAATTACGACCCGTATTCGACCAGGAGTTCGGGCATGTCACCGCCGGCAATAGCGCACAAATAACCGATGGCGCGGCCTGGGTAGTGCTCGCCAGCGAACACAAGGTGAAGTCTTTTGACCTGTCGGTCCTC
>JAQCEL010000285.1 GCA_027618655.1 Pseudomonadota bacterium
ACACCGTCGTTCAGTATCATCTGGCTATTGGAATATACTGTTACCCAATTCGGCGATCTGGTCAAACGCTTGCGACCAATCAATCGTCTACCGCCGCATATCGTCGCGAAGCTTGCCGAAAAATCGACGATTGAGCGATTCACTTCAGAACAAGATATTACAGCGAATGTTAGGAGCAGCGTATACGTCCATTATTTGGCTGATGGTGCGCTGAGGCTCGTCGGTTCTGACGGCACAACCGAGCACCTAGAGCCCGGTACGCCACAAGCGCTGAAAGCGCTCGAACGTCGCGCTGGGGCATATAGGAGTATCGTTACAATCGGTCCATGTGCGCTAATTAGAGTTCCGTGGGAACTACTGAAGGTTTCCTTTTACAGTTCGCACCTGCGGATTTACCGACGGCTTCAGAAGTCGAGGTTTCCGAGATATTTTCTTCGACCATCTCCAACTGGATGGTCAGGATATTACAATCGGACCTATTTTCTCTGCTGCCGGCAACGAACATCCAAGAAGTTTTGGCACGAATGGTGTTGATCCCAACCAGCGCTAACCAAGCCATCGTAGAGGAAGGCACAGCAGGTGAGCATTTTTATATTGTAGAAAGCGGGCAATATGTTGTGAGCAAAAAAGCCGCGGCGACGGGTCGCGAGATTAAGCTCGCGACACTCGGCCCGGGCGATTCATTTGGCGAAGCGGCGCTAATATTGGACGCGCCACGATGTGCCACCGTCACCGTGTCGAAGCCGGGTAAGTTGTTGAAACTTGATGGTGATCACTTCCGGCGATGGATCATGGATCCCGCGATTAATCGCGTGTCCGCAGATGAAGCGAAATCGCTTTTCGATAACGGCTACCAATGGATTGACGTCAGAGAACCGGCTGCCTACGCAGCAGGGTCGATTCCGAATAGTCTCAATATAGGGATTAATTTGCTGCGGTTAAACGTGAACCGACTAGCTGCAGATAACAAATATATCGTCTGCGATTCGGATCCAAAAACCGCGGCCCTAGCCGCATTCCTTTTGAGCGAGCGGGGCTTTAACGTCCGCAGTCTCGACGTGTCGATCAACGAGTTCTGCGAAAAATATGCGCTTGAGGTGGAAATAAACGAACAACAAGATCCTTCTAGAAGCCCTCCAGTCGTGATGGATAAAAGTGGCGCGCCAGTTAACGCGCAACATAATGGAGAAGAACAACTGCCGCTAACGAAACTCGATAAGACGCTACCGGAAGAAGTCAATCGCGCACGCACGGAGCCTGCTATTGCCCCCGTGATTGAAATTCATCAACAGAATTCCAGTGAAGCGCCGACCCGTGAACCCGATCTTAGCGAGACGGTGTTTGGCATAGGACTCAGCAAATTAATTGGGGAGATTCGTAGGGGAAGCAATGAATCAAGCGCTAATGACCCTGCCAATCTAGCTGAATCTGCAACGACCGAATCAAACGCTAACGTGGTGGAACTAGTTGTCGCGAAGGATGCGAGTGACGCGACCAAGAAGCTTAGATCCGGTGACAGTGATCAGTTCGATGTTTTTCAGCATCCATTGCCCGCCGATACAGCGCAAAAACTCCCCGGAATAGACTACGAAGATCAGCTGTCTGGTGATGCAGAACGTTTGTCAAACGAAATCGGTGCGAGAATCACGGAGATTATCGGCAAATACCTTGATATTCAGCGAACCGAACTCGAGCATGAATTCGAAATTCGGATCAACGCGATTAAAGAAGACGCTGATAAATCGATGCGTGCACACGAACTTAGCGTTGCGGAAAAATACAAAGCCATGCAGCAGAAGATAAAAGACGATGGACAAAAGCTGGTGGCATTTGCGCATAAGTTGAAGCGCTTCAAGGAAGATTTGCAGCGATCTCAAATGCAAACAGCCGAAATATTGGGGAAAGTGGAGTAGCTCCGCGAACAATCAAGTGGTTGCGGATTTTCTAGAAACCCAAGAGATTGATCAGCCTTTAAGGCACTAGGGTTTAAGAATCTGGCGACGTTGCTGTTAGGCGAGTATGGCGGAAATCCGAACGGTCTTGCGCAGACTATTCCATTGCGTCCCATTCATTGGCTAGTTTATCTAGACTGACGAGTTCGGCCGAAATCGTTGACTCTTGTCCTAATTGGATCGAACCTCTTTCCTTTTAACTGAGGAAAACCCGCATGGATGTCATTGAAGCAATGGAAACCTGCGTTGCGATGCGCTACTTGAAAGAAGATCCGGTTCCTGCAGCAGATCTAGAGCGTCTGGTTTACGCTGCGACGCGCGCATCGAGTCCCGGCAACAGTCAGGAATGGGATTTTGTTGTGTTAAACGACGACGCGATCAAGACTGAAATTGGTGATGCCGTGTGGGCGGCGATGTCGCCGATCTTTGCTGAGATACCGCTCACCAGTGGCGGCACCACGCAACGTATGTACAAGGGTGCGGCGTATTTGGCAAAAAACTTTGCGAAAGTTCCCGCCTGGATCCTAGGTTGTGCGCGCAAAAATTATCCGCCTCAAGCGCCAACTGAAGCATTCATGCATTCGACGATTTATCCCGCCGCGCAAAACCTGATCGTTGCCGCGCGTTCCATGGGTCTCGGCACGACGTTCACGACATTCCAAATGGCGGCAGAGTCGGTTATCCGAGAGCAACTTTCGATCCCTGCGGATGTTTATCTATGCGTTCTGGTTGCCGTAGGGTATCCAGAAAAACCATTCACCCCGGTACGACGAAAACCGGTAAGCGACGTGCTGCACTGGAACACTTGGTAGATTTAACCCGGCGCGTTAAAACGCTAAAATCAGTAAAGACGTGGCGGTGATTCGGCGTTAGTCGATTGCGTCTTCTAGATAGCCGCGAGCTTTGATCAGATCGGGACGATCAGCATCCGCGTTAGCGCAGATGTTGACGAGCTCTGCAAAGTAGCTCATTGCGGCGGGCTTCAATCCCGCTGCATCAGCAGCGCTTGCGGCACCGTATAAGCCGCGGAATCTGCCAGGCTCTTGGGCAATCGCCGCGCGGAATGCGCTTAACGCTTCAATGGGTTGATTTAACTCGAGCAGCAATTCGCCAAGCTGCTCATTTGCGTCGACCAATGGCCCAGGGGAAATGGCCGATTTTTCCGTGAGCTGTTCGAGTTCGACTGCCTTACGCATGGTGCTTAGCGCTTGTTGGGGATCGTTTTCCGCCAGTGCTAACCAGGCTTCGACGATCGTCCGTTGAATGGCGACCTGGCCCATCCAGTAGGTGTTCTTGGCTAATTTTTCTTCGCTGGCCTTTAGGGCCACGATAGCCGCGCGAGTGGCTTCCACATCGTTGCCGTGGGCTGCGCCAAGCCCGCGGGCGAGATGCACGATAGCGTCTACGAAGGGTGCCGTTGAGGCTGTCACTTGAACGTTTTTTGCGCTCTCCCAGTCGCCACGCTCAAGCGCGAATCGACTCGGAACCGCTGCCGCGGCGTATGCGCCGGAAACAAGATATCGATCATCGGCTTTAACGTGTTTGAACACTTCCGCGGTTCGCGCCACCGTGGCTTCGGCAACCGCGTCTTGGCCGGTTTGCAAATAGGCGTAAATCATGTAGTCGATTGCATGCAAGGCTTCGGCAGGTGACTCGGCTGCGAGTGCTGCATCGGCTGAGCGAATATTGGTGTCGATTGATTCCTGCCAATGTCCTAGTCGGGTAAACGTATGCGATGGCATGTGTAGCGCGTGCGGCGCGGCCGGCGCAATTCCCGCGTATTGCCGTGCCGCAGCCAACGCGTGTTTGGCTAACGATGGCACATCGTAGCTATGAATCAGATAATGTGCGACGCCTGGATGATTTGGTTGTTTAACAAATGCGGCCTCGAGAATTTTCGCGGCGCGTAGCGGCTGTGCATAGGTCTTATCATTCAGATCTGCCGAACCGTTTAGCGCCATCGCGTAAAAAATCGCGGCTTCAGATACTGGCTTCGCCTGGTCAGTGACATGAACTTTTCAAAGGGTGTCATCATGGCCTCGTAGGGGTAGGTTTTCCTCTGCTTGCCTTTGGCATCAACCTTGGTGACAGGATAG
>JAQCEL010000286.1 GCA_027618655.1 Pseudomonadota bacterium
CTATCCTGTCACCAAGGTTGATGCCAAAGGCAAGCAGAGGAAAACCTACCCCTACGAGGCCATGATGACGCCCTTTGAAAAGTTCATGTCACTGACCAGGCGAAGCCAGTATCTGAAGCCGAGAGTGACACTGAAACAACTCAATGCAATCGCGTTTGCAATCACCGATAATGAAGCTGCCAAACGACTCAAGAAAGCCAAACACCAACTCTTCAAAACCATTTCTGAACAGGAAAACCAGGCAGCATAGCGGGCATCATACCGCCACTATCAAACACCGTCGTTCAGTATCATCTGGCTATTGGAATATACTGTCCCTCAAGGATATGTGGAATTCCAGGGTCACGCTGAATTGATATCAGGTGAGCCGATTTACGCGCCCTTGTCCTTGCGACCGTGCATTTGGTACCGATATCAAATCGAGAAAAAGCGGGCCCGCAGCGTAAACAATAATTCGAATAATTGGCAGACGATTGAACAAGGCGTTTGCGACAGCTTGTTTTATTTGATCGATTCGACCGGGCGTTGCGTCGTCGATCCAGAAGGCGCAATCGTGACGCCATCGACACGGGATGTTTGGTACGGTAGCGACAGAAATCCAGGTAAAGTGGGTAAGCCAGCGAAGTGGTTGCGCTACAGTGGGCTGGCGCAAATCGGTCGGCGTTATCGTTACCGGGAAGAACTGATCGTCAATGGCGACCCACTCTATGCACTTGGTGATTTCGCAACCCATGGCGGCGCTGGCGGCGAGTTCGACGAACCTGGAGAAATTGCCGATTTACTCCGCGAATGGAAACGCGATAAAGCGCGGCTGTTAGAGCGATTTGACGCAAACAACGATGGCGAAATCGACGTCGACGAATGGGATTCGACGCGCCGAGCAGCAGTACAAGAAATCGCAGGGAAACGCGCAAAGGCCGCCGCCGCGGTACCTATCGACGTTTTGGGTCATGCAAAAGGATCGAGGAATCCGTTTATTTTGGCGGCGCGCTCCGAGAGCGACATGCTTACGCGCTTTCACTACAACTCGATTGCCTTGTTTGTGCTTTCGGTTATTTCAAGTGTTACTGTTTTGTGGACAATATCGATCCGTTAGAACCTTTTACTATTCCCCTTACCCAATTAAGTATTACAGAGCCTCTCGAACATGATTGATTCAGAGTTAAAGCGCATGATCGCAACGCTACCACGCTTTTCCGATGTCGACCCGACCGTTCTTGTTACCGACCTTGCTGAGTTACTTAATGACAATCGTCAAAAAATAGAAGTGCTACTCGCGTCTGATGCTGAGCTAACCTGGAGTAACTTCGCCGGGCCTTTTGAAGATATCGGCGATCGACTGAGTCGCTTTTGGTCTCCCATCGGGCACCTGCACGGGGTGGCGGATAGCGAACCCCTGCGCAATGCGTATAACGAGGCGATCACGATGCTTTCTGATTACGCGAGCGAATTAACCCAAAGTGATCGTTTAGCGAGTGCGTTTCGTCAGCTGCGCGACAGCGATGAGTTTGAATCACTCAGTAGCGCGCAGCAAAGAATTATCGAAAATGCTTTACGTGACTTTAAACTCGGGGGGATCGACCTCGACAACACAGACCGTGAGAGATTTCGACAGCTAAATTCCGAACTTGCGCGGCTCACGACACAGTTTTCCGAAAACGTTCTGGATGCGACTAAAGCGTGGAGCAAAAACCTTACCGATGTCGCCCAATTGGCGGGGCTACCGGAAGGCGCACTGGATCTGGCTCAGCGCAATGCTGAAAAAAACAACACAGCAGGATATACGCTTACGTTAGATTTCCCGTGCTACATGCCCGTCATGTCATATTGCGACGATCGTGATTTGCGTCGTGAAATGTACGATGCCTACGTCACTAGAGCATCCGATCAAGGGCCTCACGCAGGACGTTTTGACAATTCGGATATCATCAAGCAGATTCTGGATCGGCGACATGAAATTGCCAAACTTGTTGGCTTTTCCAGTTATGCGCAATACTCCTTGGCTACGAAGATGGCAGCATCGCCATCATCCGTTACTGAATTTCTTGAAGATCTCGCTACGCAGTCACGCCCCGCAGCCGAACGCGATTTTAATGAACTGGCACGATTCGCTGCAGAAGAATTGGGGATTGAATCAATTCAGCCGTGGGATGTGAGTTACTGTTCAGAAAAATTACGCCAACGGAATTTTTCTTTCAGCCAAGAAGATTTACGGCCATACTTTCCGGTGTCCCGCGTGCTAACCGGTCTATTCGACACGGTATCGAGATTGTTTGATATCACGGTTAAAAGCGTAGAGGGTATCGATACCTGGCATAGCGACGTCATGTGCTTTGAGATTCGCTACGCCAGCGGCGCGTTGCGCGGCATTTTTTATCTCGACTTATACGCGCGGGATCATAAACGCGGCGGTGCCTGGATGGACGAATGCGTTGTGCGTCGATCTACGAACGCTGGAATCCAACTACCCGCAGCCTACCTCACGTGTAACTTTACGCCGCCGGCGCATGGCAAGGAGTCTCAGCTTACTCACGACGAAGTACAGACTTTATTTCACGAATTCGGGCATGGTCTGCACCACTTGCTGACCTTAGTCGATTACTCATCCGTATCGGGAATCAATGGCGTACCGTGGGACGGTGTCGAACTGCCAAGCCAGTTCCTGGAGAACTGGGCCTGGGAGCGTGAAGCCTTAAATATCATTAGCGGCCATGTCGACAGCGGCGACCCAATTAGCACGAAACTATTCGAAAAAATGCACGCCGCGAAAAACTTTCAAGCCGGCATGCACATGGTACGCCAATTGGAACTCGCGTTGTTTGACTTTGAGATTCATGCCCATGATCCGAAAACCATCAGCGTTCAAGCAGTGCTCGATCAGGTTCGAGATAAAGTCGCCGTGATCGCAGCGCCACACTACAATCGCTTTCAACACAGCTTCTCACATATTTTTGCTGGCGGTTATGCGGCGGGCTACTACAGCTACAAATGGGCTGAAGTCCTCTCCGCAGATGCGTTTTCGCGCTTCGAAGACGAGGGCATCTTCAATCCCAAAACCGGTCAGTCGTTTAAGGAGTGCATTCTTGAGTCCGGCGGCAGCAAAGATTTTATGCTGCTGTTTAAAAACTTTCGCGGCCGCGAACCGGCGTTGGAGCCGCTGCTCAAACAAGCTGGACTCTCCACTCAATTCAGTTTACAAATGCCACCATGACGTGCCGCCTCTACTTTATTAGCCTTCTCATCGCGATCATCGCGCCAACGGCGCTAGCAGCCGACACAGAGTACGTGATCGACAAGCTGTTGGTCGGCGTCCACCAAGACAAAAATTTAGATAGCGCAATCATTAAAGTCTTGCCGACCGGCACCAAACTTGAAGTTAAGAAACGTGAGGGCGAGCTCGCGCTGATTAAGGATCCAAGCGGGGTTGAAGGATGGATCGACTCCGCATACTTGATGGAAGAAATCCCTGCCAGCATTGCCGTCACACAATTGCAAGCCGAAGTAGCCACACTAACCTCCAAGTTAAAAGAAGGTAGTGGTGCACCCAACGGGAAGCCCGTGCCGAGCGACGAAAGGGACCAATTGCTTAAAGAAAATACGGAGTTGAAACGCGACCTATCCGCCAGCAAATTAAAAATTGCCGAATTCCAAACTAAGATCGGGGCTTTGGAGTCGAAAGCGTCACGAGCAACAACCCCTGCAGATACGGTCATCGAGGAACTCGAAGCCGCCAATTTGGAACTCGCGAAAAAGCTTGAAGGATCGGTTCAAGCTAATCGACGACTTGAATCGGAGCTGGAAGAACGAGACGACCAGCCGGGGCAAACGATCCATGCAGACTCCTTATCCGCGCCGATTATGGCGGGCTTTGGGATAGCCGTGTTGCTCGCCTTCGGTGTGGGCATATACTTAATGGATTATCTCAATCGGCGGAGACACGGCGGCTTCAGAGTTTAGCGATTATCGCGCCGCTAGTCAGAAATAATCACTGTCATCCTTGAATTTGTTGTCAACGCACCCTAGAATCCGGCCCTCCCA
>JAQCEL010000048.1 GCA_027618655.1 Pseudomonadota bacterium
GAGGAAGCTGACGAAGAAGCTGACGAAGAAGCTGACGAAGAAGCTGACGGGCACGACTCTGTACCAGGAAGCAGCGGTACCGCATCGTGAACAAATTTTACTGCAACAGTGGAAAGAGGTTGTCGAGAAGCGCCCGCGAATCAATCCACCGGAGGCGGTATTTCCTCACACGAACCAACACTGATGGTGGTGGCATGGTGAATTGCCATACGCGAGTACCGATAAATGGATCCTAGTGAATCTGCAGGCGAGCGTTTGCAAAAAGTATTGGCGCAAGCCGGGCATGGTTCGCGTCGGGAAATCGAACGCTGGATATCGGAAGGTCGAATATCAGTCAACGGACAGCCAGCTAGTTTGGGTTTGCGGGTATCTAGCAAAGACAAAATTAGCGTTGACGGCAAAATCATCCGCTTGTTCGAGAAAACTGCGCGAACACAAGTGATCGCGTTGAACAAACCGGAAGGCGTGATTTGCACGGCGAACGATCCGCAAGGACGCCCGACAGCAGAATCTTTGCTGCCTAATAAGGATGGTGTCCGTTGGATTGGGATCGGAAGGCTAGATATAAATACGAGTGGCTTGTTGTTATTTACGAATAACGGCGATCTTGCCCACCAGTTGATGCACCCATCTTTTCAGATCGACCGCGAATACGCTGTGCGAATATTTGGTGACGTTAATGCTGAGATCTTGGCGCGTTTGCGATCAGGGGTTGAAGTTGATGGCGAATCGTATGCGTTTGAGGATGTTGTGCGCGGCAATGGTCGCGGAGCGAATCGATGGTATTACTGCGTTGTTCGGCAAGGTCGAAACCGGGAAATTCGCAAGGTATGGGAATCTCAGGGTCTGCAAGTGAGCCGCCTAATTCGATCGCGATTCGCCAATGTCATGTTGCCAAGGGATCTAAAACCCGGTCGCCATTTCGAAGTGAAGGGTGTGATGCTCGATGATTTGTACCGACTCGTAAATTTTCAGGGGCGCCGATCACAGTAACAATTGGCGCGACTGGTCGGTTTGTACGCAACGATCATGCACAAACTTCACCACGGCACGATGTCCGCCGGCGTGCCGTCATTTGATCTACCGAGCTGACCCGGCTAACATCCGCCCGCTTTGGTCCTTAGGTTCGTAAAGGAGATAGCATGGATCGCCGACCCTTGGTCGTTGGGAATTGGAAAATGCACGGCTCGATCGCGAGTGCGCGAGCACTGGCTCGAGCAGTTGCCAGCCGCGGAGCTGCGTACCCAAATATCGATATTGCGATATGCCCGCCGTTCCTTCATCTAGGCGTTGTTGCTCACGAGCTGAGGTCAAGCCGAGTCGAACTCGGCGCGCAGACGCTTTCGGAATTCGAGCACGGCGCCTATACGGGTGAAATAGCTGCGGCAATGCTGAGCGATATCGGATGTCACTGGGTTATTGTCGGTCACTCTGAGCGTCGAGCGCTGTTCGGCGATTCAATTTTCGCAGTGGCGGCTAAATCGGAAGCTGCAGTTGCGGCCGGCTTGACGCCAATTATTTGTGTCGGGGAAACGCTGGTCGAGCGCAAAAATGGTACGACAAACGAACTATTGTTAGAGCAGTTGCGTCCATTCACCGAAAACGGCTGTGTGCGATTACACAAGGCAGTGATTGCCTACGAACCCGTATGGGCGATTGGCACGGGTGAAACCGCGAGCCCAAACGAGGCCCAGGAAGTCCATGAATTTATCCGCGCGACCATTGCTAAGCACAACGCGCCATTGGCTGATTCGATCAGGTTACTGTACGGAGGCAGCGTCAAGCCCGATAATGCCGCCGAATTATTTGCTATGAGCGACGTGGATGGGGGCTTGATTGGCGGCGCGTCACTGAAAGCTGAAGATTTTATGCAGATTTGTGGAGCAGCTTCCTAGCACTTTTATCTAGGCGGACTACTTCCTCATGGAGATTGTTAATGTACACCGTACTGTTAGTGCTACACATCGCCTTAGGCCTCGGGCTAATTGTGATTATCTTGCTGCAACAAGGCGCTGGGGCGACTGCCGGCGCAGCCTTTGGTAGCGGTGCCTCGTCGACGGTGTTCGGGTCACGCGGTTCGACATCATTTCTCACTCGGGCGACCGGGATTCTCGCCTTAGTATTCTTCGGGAATAGCTTTTTACTAGCCTATTTGTCTGGACAAACTATCACGCCCCAAAGCGTCTTAGAAAGGGTGCAAGCACCGACACCAGTTGAAATCCCGGGGGCTTCGATCAATCAGCTAGAGATGGACCTTCCAGGGCTTCCGCAAAATGAAACTCCAAGCGATGTGCCTGCGATCCCTGGGGCAGTTGGAATCCCGGCGGCAACAAGCAAACAATCAGAGATGGTGCTACCCGATCTTCCGCAAAATGGAAGTCCAAGCGACGTGCCTGCGATCCCGGAGTAATTTCCTGAGTCGGACAGCGTGGGTTAGGGAATTTCCGGTTCGTTCTAGCAGATTGCAGGACATTGCATAACGCGAATCGACGATAAGCAACTGCGAGGTGAATTAATTCGAGTGATTGCCGCTAAGCTTATGGAAGCAATGCCGTGCATTGCGTATCATACGCCAGTCGAATTGCGGCACAGCTTAGCCGCGATAATTGATGCGAGAAACACATAGCCGATGTGGTGGAATTGGTAGACACGCTGTCTTGAGGGGGCAGTGCCGAAAGGTGTGCCGGTTCGAGTCCGGCCATCGGCACCATCGTACAGTTGCGATGGGACATTCGATGAGATAGGTCTTCTGTTTGAAGACTTATTCGACGCAGGAGTTCAGGTACAATGCCGAGGACTAGACTCGGCAATTTACGCTCAAACTAGGATACGACGCTTTGCTAGAATTATATCTCCCTATTTTAATATTCGTGATCGTGTCGCTCGCGATCGGCGGAGCGTCGCTTGCGGCAAGTTACGGGGTCGGCTCGATTCTAAATATCCGCATCGCGGATTCCGAAAAATCTTCGCCTTATGAATGCGGCTTCGAAGCGTTCGAAGATGCACGCATGAAATTTGACGTCCGTTACTATCTTGTCGCGATCCTCTTTATCATTTTCGATCTCGAGATAGCATTCCTTTTTCCTTGGGCCGTTGTTTTGGACGAAATCGGTCTGTTCGGTTTCTACGCGATGATGATTTTTCTCGGATTGCTCGTCGTCGGATTCATTTACGAATGGAAAAAGGGGGCTCTCGAATGGGAGTAGTGCCAAATTCGGAGCAGGGGTTCGTGACCACGACGGTTGATACGGTCATCAACTGGGCGCGCACGGGATCGCTGTGGCCGATGACGTTCGGACTTGCTTGTTGTGCTGTCGAAATGATGCATGCCGGTGCGTCCCGCTATGATCTGGACCGTTTCGGCGTCGTATTTCGCCCAAGTCCAAGGCAATCCGATGTCATGATTGTCGCTGGAACGCTTGTTAACAAAATGGCACCTGCGTTGCGCAAAGTCTATGACCAAATGACCGAACCAAAATGGGTCATCTCAATGGGATCGTGTGCAAACGGCGGCGGTTACTACCATTATTCTTACGCTGTAACTCGGGGGTGCGATCGGATCGTGCCGGTCGATATCTATGTACCTGGCTGCCCACCTACCGCCGAGGCGTTATTGTTCGGGATATTGCAGCTACAAAAGAAAATCAAACGCAGCCATACGATTAATCGCTAGCAAGATTACACCAGTTCTATGTCTGACCCTAAGGTCGAAATTATTACCACGCGAGTGTCCGCGTGCCTCGGCACGCGACTCGTATCGCAGATCGTCGACCGTGGCGAGCTAACGATCGTTGTCCGACCCGAGGATATTCTCGAATGCGCACAGATTCTCCGCGACGACGAGGCGTTAGCGTTTTCTCAACTAATGGATTTGTCTGGGATCGATTATCTATCTTACGGGCAGGCCGATTGGCAAACGCAGTCAGCAACGGATTCCGGGTTTAGTCGCGGGGTTAACCGCGCTCAGGCGCAATTGCCGAAGGACCGACCGGGGCGGTTTGCTGTCGTCTATCACCTGCTTTCGTTAAGTTTCAATTTCCGCATCCGCATGAAAGCGTACCTCCACGACGATCCACCTCGGATAGATTCTGTTGTCGGCATATGGGCGTGTGCAGACTGGTATGAGCGCGAAGCGTTCGACCTGTTCGGGATCCTGTTTAATTCACACCCCGATTTACGCCGTCTGCTCACTGATTACGGATTTATTGGGCATCCGTTTCGCAAAGACTTTCCTCTCGAAGGTTATGTCGAGGTACGCTACGACCTGGATAAAAAAAGAGTTGTCTACCAACCTGTAACAATCGAAAGCCGCGTGCTCGTTCCGAAAGTCATTCGAGAAGACAATCAATTTGCGGCGCCACGACCAGTGGTTGAATCCGATGCCTGAAATCCGCAACATGACGCTCAACTTTGGCCCGCAGCATCCAGCTGCGCACGGTGTCTTGCGCTTGATCCTTGAAATGGATGGTGAAGTCATCGAGCGGGCTGATCCACATATCGGGTTGCTCCACCGCGGTACCGAAAAGCTCGCTGAGAGCAAACCATTTAACCAAAGTATTGGTTACATGGATCGTCTCGACTATGTTTCGATGATGTGCAATGAGCACGCTTACGTGCTTGCGATTGAAAAGTTACTTGGGGTGACTCCGCCGGTTCGAGCCCAATACATACGGGTGATGTTTGATGAAATCACCCGGGTGTTGAATCACTTAATGTGGCTCGGGGCGCACGGTCTCGATATTGGCGCGATGACCATCTTTCTTTATTGCTTCCGCGAGCGCGAAGACTTGATGGATTGTTATGAAGCAGTTTCCGGCACGCGTATGCACGCGACCTACTATCGGCCAGGCGGCGTGTATCGCGATCTCCCTGATCAGATGCCGCAGTATGCCGCGTCGAAATGGCATAGCGCCGCGGAGGTCGCGAAGCTCAACGATGGCCGCCAAGGCAGCATGCTCGATTTTATCGACGCTTTTGCGGATCGATTTCCTGGTTGTGTCGACGAATACGAAACGCTGCTAACGGATAATCGCATCTGGAAGCAACGGACCGTGGACATCGGCATTGTGTCGCCTGAAAGGGCGCTCCAATTAGGCTTCACCGGACCTATGCTGCGCGGCTCAGGAATCGAGTGGGATCTGCGCAAGAAACAGCCCTACGAAGTCTATCCGAAGCTCGATTTTGATATCCCGATTGGCGTAAATGGAGATTGTTACGACCGATACCTCGTGCGTATCGAAGAAATGCGACAGTCTGCGCGGATCATCAAGCAGTGCGTCGGATGGTTACGCGAAAACCCAGGACCAGTAATCTTAGACGATCACAAATTGACGCCGCCAAAACGAGAAGATATGAAGGGCAACATGGAATCGTTGATCCATCATTTCAAACTATTTACGGAAGGTTATTGCGCACCGGCTGGCGAAGTTTATACAGCAGTAGAACACCCCAAGGGAGAATTCGGCATTTACCTGGTCTCTGATGGCGCAAACAAACCTTACCGCCTCAAGGTCCGAGCGGCAGGATTCGCGCATTTGGCAGCGATTAACGAAATGGCATCAGGTCACATGCTTGCCGACGTCGTCGCGATCATCGGCACCATGGACGTTGTATTCGGCGAGATAGATCGTTAGGCGGTAGATATCGTGACAGTCCAATCAACAACATTGTCCCCGCATGCCCGTGAAATAATCGATCATGCTTTGAAAAAATATCCGCCTGAGAAAAAGCGCTCCGCAGTGCTTGCAGCCTTGCATGAAGTGCAACACGAGAATCACGGATTTCTCACCCAGGAACTCATGGACGCTGTCGCTGAGTACCTCGAAATGTCACCGATCGCGGTCTACGAAGTCGCAAGTTTCTATTCGATGTTCGAGACGAAACCGGTTGGGCATCACAGTATCTCTATCTGCACGAATGTCTCGTGCATGCTGAACGGCAGCGACGCGATCGTCGAGCACGTCGAACAAACGCTCGGTATTAAGATCGGCGAATCCACTACTGACGGTAAAATTTATTTGAAGCGTGAAGAAGAATGCTTAGCCGCGTGTTGTGGCGCGCCGATGATGATGGTTGATCACGTGTATCACGAAAACTTGACGGCGGATAAGGTTGACGAGATTTTGGCGGCACTAAAATGAGCGGTATTGAACTCAATCTAACGTGCTTCGAGACGCGACAATACGACGAACCGTGGTCGTACGATACGTACCGTAAAATCGGTGGCTACCAGGCATGGGAACGTATCATCCGCGAAAAGATTTCACCGGACGAGATAATTGGACAAGTGAAAGCGTCAGGATTGCGCGGACGCGGTGGTGCTGGTTTTCCTGCCGGTGTGAAGTGGAGCTTCATGCCGAAAGACCCGACGGTGCAAAAATACATTGTCTGTAACTCTGACGAAAGCGAACCGGGAACGTGCAAAGATCGGGACATTCTGCGCTTTAACCCGCACGCCTTAGTGGAAGGAATGGCAATCGCTGCCTACGCCATCGGTGCGACGGTCGGGTACAATTATATGCGCGGCGAATTTATGGACGAGCCGTGCCGCCGATTTGAAAATGCCTTAGCTGAAGCCTACGAAAATGGTTTCCTGGGGAGCGACATACTAGGTTCGGGAATCGAAGTTAACCTGCACAATCACTTAGGTGCCGGTGCCTACATTTGCGGGGAAGAAACCGCACTTTTAGAGTCCCTTGAGGGAAAAAAAGGTCTGCCTCGATTCAAACCACCGTTTCCTGCGGGCTATGGCCTTTATGGCAAACCGACCACGATAAATAATACGGAATCACTCGCTTCAGTACCGACCATTTTGCGCAAAGGACCGGAATGGTTCGCTGGGCTTGGCAAAGAAAATAACGGTGGCACGAAAATATTTTCAGTTAGTGGTCACGTAAATAAACCCGGTAATTTTGAAATTCCCATGGGCACGCCCTTTAAAGATCTGCTCGCCTTGGCTGGTGGAATTAGAACCGGGCGTGAATTTAAGGCGCTCATTCCAGGCGGGTCATCGGTGCCCGTACTCACAGCAGAAAAGGCGCTTGAACTCACCATGGACTACGACTGCATTTCGAAAGCCGGTTCCATGCTCGGTTCGGGTGCGGTGATTGTGATGGACGATACGGCCGATATGGTCCTAGTGCTCCAGCGGATATCGCGATTCTATTACGCAGAATCGTGTGGCCAATGCACGCCGTGTCGCGAAGGCACTGGATGGTTATATCGCATGTTAACGAGAATCGTCGAAGGGAAAGGTGCGTTGGAAGATCTCGAGCGTTTGGATGATGTGGCTTCGAAAATTGAGGGACGTACGATTTGTGCGCTGGGTGATGCTGCCGCGATGCCAGTGCGGAGCTTCATTAGAAATTTCCGCCCGGAGTTCGAACATTACATCGCGACGGGAACCAGCATTCTAACCGCGGCTAAGTCGGCCGCAGCGTAAAAATTATGAGCGACGACCATGTAACGATCGAAGTAGATGGGCAATCTATCGAGGCACGCAAAGGTTCAATGTTGATCGAGGCGACCGATGCGGCAGGTATTTATATCCCGCGCTTCTGCTACCACAAACATTTAAGCGTAGCGGCGAACTGCCGCATGTGTTTGGTTGAAGTCGAACGTGCCCCGAAACCGCTGCCAGCTTGTGCAACCCCGGTAATGGATGGGATGAAAGTCTCGACGAAATCGCCGTACGCGATTGCCGCACAACGTTCCACAATGGAATTCTTGTTAATCAACCACCCGTTAGATTGCCCCATTTGCGACCAAGGTGGCGAATGCGAACTACAAGATTTGGCCATGGGTTACGGCGGTGACGTATCCCGCTACTCCGAACGCAAGCGGGTAGTACGCGACAAAGACATCGGTCCGCTGGTACAAACGGACATGACGCGTTGCATCCATTGCACTCGGTGCGTGCGTTTCGGCGAAGAAATCGCAGGATTACGCGAGCTCGGCGCGACCGGACGCGGTGAAGACATGGAAATCGGTACCTATATAGCGAAATCCATGAGTTCCGAACTTTCCGGCAACGTGATCGATCTCTGCCCCGTCGGTGCGCTGACTTCCAAACCGTATAGATATTCCGCTCGCGCTTGGGAGCTTCAACAGCGCGATGGTGTCGCACCGCATGATTGTCTTGGTTCCAACGTGCACTTTCATATCAAGGGCTCGAAAGTAAAAAGAGTCGTGCCGAAAGATAATTCAGCGGTAAACGAAACGTGGCTTTCGGACCGTGATCGATTTAGCTACGAGGCCCTCAACAGCGACGATCGCCTTCTGTCGCCACGTATCAAACGCGATGGGCAATGGCAGGATTGTGATTGGGATACAGCGCTGAGTTCGGTCGCGCTCCGACTCGGGGAGCTCGGCGCTAGTGTCGGCGGTGAATCGATAGGCGCAATTGCCTCGCCATCATCAACGACAGAAGAATTTTACTTATTGCAGCGGCTGGTGCGTGAATTGGGCGGTAAAAGTATCGATCACCGCCCACGGCAAATCGACTTTTCCGCGGACAAGATGGCGCCATTGGCTCCATCACTCGGTGTGAGTCTCGCGCAGTTAGAATGCGCCGATGTCATTTTGATCGTTGGGGCGAATCCCCGACTTGATCAACCTTTAATAAATCATCGAATTCGAAAAGCGGCATTAGCTGGCGCGACGGTGCTCGTAGTTAACTCCGTCGACTATGATTTTAATTTTCCGGTCGCACAAAGTTTCATTGTCCCACCTAGCCAAATCACGTCTGTGTTAGGTGGTATCGCGAAGGTCACTGATAGTTCAAACGAAAATCCCGAACCTGTGCTGGCCGGACTTGATTCGTTCATAGCGACAGAAGCGCACGAGTCGATTGCTAGCAAACTCGTTGCCGCGCGTAGTGCCGTGGTCATGATTGGCAATTTTGCGCAACGGCATGCCGACTTCGGTCAAATTTACGCGCTCGCGACCCGGATCGCGAATGCAACCTCGTCACGCCTGGCGCAATTAACGGATGGTGCTAACAGTGCCGGAGGATGGCTCGCAGGCGCCATCCCACATCGGGGTCCGGGTGGGCGAAAACTCGTTGCAGCAGGTCTTGATGCGGATGGCATGTTTGATTCGCCGCTCGCTGCGTACATTTTGCTTGGAATCGAACCTGAATTCGATTGCCTGCGCCCGCAAAAAGTGATCGACGCATTGTGTGGCGCTTATGTGATTGCGTTTAGCGCATTTACTAACGCGTCTTTAGAAGCGTCTGCGGACGTGCTGTTACCCATTGCAACGTATGCGGAAAATGAGGGCAGTTATGTTAATGCCCTGGGCCAATGGCAAGAATTTTCTCCGGCCGTGCGCGCACCTGGCGAGGCGCGGCCCGCTTGGAAGGTGATTCGTGTACTCGGCGCGCAGCTATCGCTACCAGGATTTGACGCGATTAACGTCGCTGATGTCACAGGTGACATCGCCTCATTGTGTGAAGGCGCCGAGAAGCCAAATTGCGAAACAGCGATCGTGAATATCAACCAACTCGTTAGCGAATCGCTTAACGCTGAAGCAGTGGTAGAAATACCGCTGTATTCCATCGATGCCTTAGTGCGTCACGGTCTGGCGTTGCAAAGCACACCACTGCCGAAGGCGGACTGTGTGTTCTTAAACGGCGCGACTGCCAAGCAGCTCGGTTTAATATCCGGTGAGCAAGCAGTTATAAAAGGTGATCACTCCGAGACAGTGATGACGGTGGCGATTGACGATAAAGTTGGCGATGGCAGTTACTTAGTCTATGTTGCGCAACCGGGCGCCAGCGCTTACAGCGGCGCGCAGCACATGCAAATTTCGAAAGCGTGAATTCGTGTGACTTCGTCTAATGTTTGATCTACTCCGCACCTACCTCACGTTCCTTCCCGATCCGGTAACGACGACGCTGATCATCCTGATCCAGATCATCATGATCGTGATCCCGATCATGTTAGCGGTGGCCTATCTGGTTTTCGCAGAGCGCAAGGTTATTGGTTACATTCAGGTGCGGATCGGGCCGAACCGAGTCGGGCCACGCGGTTGGCTACAACCCATCGCTGATGCGATTAAATTGCTTTGTAAAGAAGTGATCATCCCCGATGGTGCCGACCGATTCCTGTTTGTCCTTGCACCGGTTTTGGCACTCGGTCCCGCACTGGCAGCGTGGGCTGTGATCCCGTTCGGCTCTGAAGTAGTACTCGCAAATATAAACGCCGGCTTGCTGTACATCTTGGCATTAACGTCCCTCGGCGTGTACGGAATAATTATCGCCGGGTGGGCGTCGAATTCAAAATACGCTTTTTTAGGAGCGATGCGTTCGGCCGCCCAAATCGTGTCCTACGAAATCCCAATGGGTTTCGCGCTCGTTGGTGTGCTCATCGCGGCGGGAAGCCTAAATCTCGGCGACATCATAGAGGCCCAGCGTGGCAACCCATTAACTTGGTTCTGGCTGCCATTATTCCCGCTGTTCATTATCTATTTCATATCGGGTTTGGCAGAGACTAACCGCGCACCGTTTGATGTGAGCGAAGGCGAATCCGAAATCGTCGCCGGATTTCATGTCGAATATGCCGGTATGGCGTTCGCGTTATTCTTCTTAGCGGAATACGCAAACATGATCATGATATCCGCACTCACCTCAGTCATGTTCCTAGGTGGCTGGCTTTCACCCTTTATCGCTTTTGCGGATGTCCCTGTTGTGGGTCTCTTTTTCGGCGACGGCATCCATTGGTTCGTATTTAAGACTTCGCTATTTTTGTTTCTCTTCTTGTGGTTTCGCGCGACGTTTCCACGATTTCGATACGATCAAATCATGCGGCTTGGTTGGAAAGTGTTCCTGCCGATAACAATCGTGTGGCTAGTCGTTGTCGCCGCGATGGTCGTCTATCAAGTTCCGCCGTGGTTTGCAGGATCATGATCAGGAGTCATTTATGAGTACGGTTAAATTTCTTCAGAGTCTAACGCTCTGGGAGCTTGTGCGCGGGCTGCGCCTCACGGGTCGTCACCTCTTTGAACGGAAAATTACCGTCCAGTATCCCGAGGAGAAAACGCCACAATCGGCAAGATTTCGCGGTTTGCACGCGCTACGACGTTACGCGAACGGGGAAGAGCGATGCATCGCGTGCAAGTTATGTGAAGCTGTGTGTCCGGCGGTCGCGATAACGATTGAATCGGAACCCCGAGACGACGGGACTCGCCGCACCACGCGCTACGATATCGATTTAACGAAATGCATTTTTTGTGGATTCTGCGAGGAATCGTGTCCCGTCGATTCGATCGTTGAAACCCGGCATTTCGAGTATCACGGCGAGCAACGCGGTGACCTGTTGATGACCAAAGAAAAGCTTCTCGCACACGGGGATCTCATGGAAGAGCAGATCGCCAAAGATCGTCAGCAAGAAATGGCTTATCGATAATGCACATTGTAGAAGACCGCGAAGTTAGCGAAATAAAATGAGTGTCGAAGCCATCGTTTTTTATGTTTTTGCTAGTGCGCTCGTGTTCGCCGCCTCAATGGTGATCACGGTACGCAATCCAGTTCACGCGGCGTTATTTTTAATTATGGCGTTTTTCGCGAGCGCCGGACTGTGGATTTTACTGGAAGCGGAGTTCTTGGCTATTACGCTGGTGCTGGTTTACGTTGGTGCAGTGATGGTGTTGTTTCTC
Organism: Pseudomonadota bacterium; assembly: GCA_027618655.1. Taxonomy (GTDB): domain Bacteria; phylum Pseudomonadota; class Gammaproteobacteria; genus UBA11873. The sequence goes on from JAQCEL010000048.1 coordinate 11,656, forward strand.
TTTGTCGTGATGATGCTCGACATCAATTTGACCGTGTTAAGGGAAGGGTTCGCGCGCTACTTACCCATCGCGTTTGTTGTCGCGCTAGGCATGATGGTTTCTCTCGGCCTCATTGTTGGCAAAGATAATTTTGGTTTGGACGCGGTCGGGCCAGCAGCCAAGGCCCCAGCGTCATACAGTAACACCGAGGAATTAGGGCGGGTACTCTACACCGATTATGTGTTTCCGTTTGAAATCGCGGCGGTCATTCTACTCGTGGCCATTATCGCGGCAATCGCGTTAACGCTGCGTCCTACGCGGCAAACGAAAGCGCCGAACCCTGATCGCCAAGTTGCTGTTAAGCGCGGCGATCGCATTCGAATTGTGAAAATGGATTCCGAGAAATGAACACACTGCAACGAGCTGATGTTGTTACAGGTAGAACGAAAAAATAATGTTATCACTCGCACATTTTCTACTGATCGGTGCAGTCCTTTTTTGCCTTAGTGTGGCCGGGATTTTTATCAATCGGAAGAATGTCATCATATTACTCATGTGCGTTGAACTGATGTTGCTAGCGGTAAATATGAATTTCATCGCGTTTTCGCATTTCAATGCAGACATCGCGGGCCAAGTATTTGTGTTTTTCATTCTTACAGTCGCCGCAGCTGAAGCAGCGATCGGATTAGCCATTCTGGTCGTGCTGTTCCGAAGCAGAAACTCGATAAATGTCGAAGATCTCGACATGATGCGCGGCTAAGTTGGTCGCTGCCTAAGATAGATATAACAATCGAGAGATCGCCGTGCAAAATCTTTGCTTATTTATCGTTCTCGCCCCGCTAGTGGGCGCAATTGTGACCGGCTTATTCGGGCGTGATGTCGGCCGCTCAGGCGCGCATTGGATCGCCATTGTTAGTGTCGGCGTATCGTTTTTCCTGTCGCTGTTAGTTTTTTGGCAAATAGTGATCCGCGGTGACGAGCCGTACAACGCGAATTTATACACCTGGCTAGAAAGCGGCGGCATTGATCTGCACGTCGGATTTCTGATCGACGAACTAACTGCCACGATGATGGTAGTCGTCACATTCGTTTCGTGGATGGTGCATATCTATACCGTCGGTTATATGCACGATGATCCGGGCTACCAAAGATTTTTCTCATATATTTCGTTGTTCACGTTCAGCATGCTCATGCTCGTGATGGCGAACAATTTCATGCAATTGTTCTTTGGCTGGGAAGCCGTTGGACTCGTTTCCTACCTGCTGATCGGATTTTGGTTCAAACGCGACACTGCAATTTACGCGAATCTCAAAGCTTTTTTGGTTAATCGAGTTGGAGATTTTGGCTTCTTACTCGGCATCGCGGCCGTGGCAATGTACTTCTCGTCAATGGACTATGTCGATGTCTTCGCGCAAGCGGAAAGCATGAAGGACGTTCGAATTTCGATTTTTGCGGGACACGAATGGTCGTTAATGACCTTGATTTGTATTCTGCTGTTCGTCGGAGCAATGGGAAAATCTGCGCAGTTCCCGTTGCACGTTTGGCTTCCAGACTCGATGGAAGGACCAACACCCATTTCCGCGTTAATCCACGCGGCGACCATGGTCACAGCAGGGATATTCATGGTTGCGCGCATGTCTCCTTTGTTCGAGACGTCCACTACGGCGTTATCCTTCGTGCTAATCATTGGCGCAATCACGGCGTTCTTTATGGGGCTGCTTGGGCTCGTGCAGAATGACATCAAGCGGGTCATCGCCTATTCAACGTTGTCACAACTCGGTTATATGACAGTCGCGCTCGGTGCTTCGGCTTATTCGGCCGCGATATTTCATTTGATGACCCATGCATTTTTCAAAGCGTTATTATTCTTGGCCGCTGGTTCCGTGATTATCGGAATGCACCATGAACAAGATATGCGCCGCATGGGCGGATTGCGTAAGCTCATGCCAATTACTTGGATTACCTGTCTCATCGGGTCGTTTGCCCTGATAGGCTTGCCGGGCACGGCGGGATTTTTCTCAAAAGACGCGATCATCGAGGCGGTAAAAGCGTCGCACACGCCAGGTGCAATCATCGGCTATTACGCCTGCTTAATTGGTGTTTTCATTACCGCTTTGTATTCGTTCCGGCTCGTATTTCTGGTATTCCACGGCGAACCTCGCATGGATGACGAAACACGATCGCATGTCCACGAGACGCCAGCGGTTGTGTGGGGTCCACTCGTTGCATTGGCGATACCTTCAGTTGTTATCGGCGCGATCGCGATTGAGCCAATGTTATTCGGTGATTTCTTTGGTCGGAGTATTTTCGTTGATCCTGCGCATGATGTTTTTGCACATATGCACGAAAATTATCACGGCATCTTGGGCTTTATCTGGCATGGTTTATTTCAAGCTCCATTTTTGCTGGCCTCGGGTGGTGTTTTCGTCGCCTGGTATTTGTATCTCAAGCGCCCGGATTTGCCACGGCGCATCGCTGAAAGAACTACGCTAATTCATAAAATTCTCGTTAATAAATACGGACTGGACACTTTCAACGATTGGTTTTTCGCTGGCGGCACACGCGGTGTGGGACAAGCACTCTGGCGTTTCGGTGATGTCGCCTTAATCGACGGGATAATGGTGGATGGCTCCGCGAAAATGATCGGTTGGTGGGCAGGGGTGGTACGAAATATTCAATCAGGTTATCTGTACCATTACGCATTCGCGATGATCATTGGATTGCTAGCCTTGCTGGCGATATTTGTCCATCGCCTTTTCGGCTAAGTTTCGCACAAGAATTATCTTAAAGATCCATCATGCTTTCTAATCTACCAATTCTTAGTCTTAGCATTTGGCTGCCGATCATTGGTGGCCTATGGGTCGTTTTCGCCGGTAGCCGTCGCTCGGCCAACGCAATGAAAGTTGAGGCCTTGGTGATTTCGATAGCCGCATTCGTGTTGTCTTTACTGCTTTGGCGAGATTTTGATAACGCGATCGGCGCGATGCAATTCGTAGAACGTCTAAGCTGGATCGCGCCGTTTGATATTTTCTACCACCTCGGCGTGGACGGAATAGCACTGCCTCTGATCTTGTTGACGACGTTTACGACGGTCCTGATCGTACTGGCCGGGTGGGAAGTAATAACTGACCGAGCTAATCAATACATGGGCGCCTTCCTCATTTTGGAAGGTCTTATGATTGGTGTTTTCAGCGCGCTCGATGCGGTGTTGTTTTATGTTTTTTGGGAAGCGATGCTGATCCCAATGTTTCTGATCATCGGTATCTGGGGCGGTCCGCGTCGCGTATACGCAACGATTAAGTTCTTTCTTTACACGTTCTTGGGTTCCGTCTTTATGCTCGTTGCGTTGCTGTATTTATATCAGCAGACGAACGATAGCTTCGCTATCCAAGACATGCACAACGTGGCGCTTGGGGCTAGTGAGCAGAAATGGATATTTATCGCATTTCTTTTGGCGTTCGCCGTCAAAGTCCCCATGTGGCCAGTACATACGTGGTTGCCGGATGCCCACGTGGAGGCGCCGACGGGTGGTTCCGTTGTGCTGGCCGCAGTCATGCTAAAAATGGGCGGCTACGGCTTTATTCGATTTAGTCTTCCAATTGCCCCAGATGCGGCTATGGCATTCGATGGATTAATGATTGCGCTGTCGCTGATTGCCGTGGTCTATATCGGGTTCGTTGCACTCGCGCAGGAGGATATGAAAAAACTTATCGCCTACTCGTCTATTTCGCACATGGGATTTGTGACCTTAGGATTTTTCATCTGCTTTCAGGTATTCGCCAATACGGGTAATTGGAATGACGCCGCCATGGGGATCGAAGGCGGCATGGTACAAATGATTTCGCATGGCTTTATATCGGCTGCGCTATTCCTATGTGTTGGGGTGATGTACGACCGGGTACATAGTCGCCAAATAGGCGACTATGGCGGTGTGGTCAATACCATGCCGAGATTCGCAGCGTTCATGATGTTGTTCGCAATGGCGAACGCCGGATTACCTGGCACCTCCGGATTCGTCGGCGAATTCTTAGTGATATTAACGGCGTTCAAAGCGTCTTTTTGGTTCGCGTTTTTTGCTGCGACAACCTTAATTCTCGGTGCGGCTTACACATTGTGGATGTACAAGCGCGTGATATTCGGTGAAGTGACGAACTCTGCGGTCCAGACGCTGAGCGATATATCGACGCGCGAGACGGTGATTTTATTGGCCTTGGCAATTCCGGTTCTAATCCTCGGGTTATGGCCTGCTCCACTCCTAGACATGATGCACGCAAGTATCGATCTCCTGATCGAGCACTTATCGCATTCGAAAACGGTGTTGTAACGCTATGACGGATCTAGGATTCATTATTCCGGAAATTACGCTACTCATATTGGCGAGTGGCGTACTGCTAGTGGACGTATTCCGCAGACAATCTTCCAATGCGGTTACGTTCTGGGCCGCCGTGATCACCTTACTCGTCGTGTTGTCGCAACTCGCACTGTACTTCCCTGATGGATCGACAATCACGTTCTTCGGGACCACCAAAATCGATCCGATGGGTTCGGTTTTAAAGGCTTTCGCGGTTGTGCTGGTCCTGTTGTCTTTTTTCTATGCTCGCGATTATTTCGATAAGAAGGAGGTTCAACTATCCGAGTTTTACATTTTGTCGTTGTTCGCAACGATAGGAATGTTGGTGCTGATATCTGCGAATAGCCTCTTAACGGTCTATCTTGGTTTGGAACTATTGTCGCTTTCCTTGTACTCGATGGTTGCGATGAACCGGGATTCTCGAGAATCGGCAGAAGCGGCGATGAAGTACTTTGTCCTCGGAGCGCTAGCTTCAGGGATGTTGCTCTATGGAATTTCCATGTTGTACGGCGTGAGTGGCACCTTGCAGCTCGACGAGTTGGTCGCGCGCACGGATGTCCTTGGTCAAGAGCGTGTATTGCTTGTGTTTGGTGTCGTGTTCGTCATCGTCGGGATCGCATTCAAGCTTGGTGTGGTCCCGTTCCACATGTGGCTACCCGACGTCTACCAAGGCGCCTCAACACCGGTTACCTTGTTTATCGGGACAGCACCAAAAATCGCGGCATTTGCGATGGCGATCCGCTTGCTTGCCGACGGTTTGCAAGGGCTTGCCCATGAGTGGTCCGCAATGCTGGTGATTCTAGCGGTCCTGTCGATGTCAATTGGTAACCTTGTTGCGATCGCTCAGAGCAACATCAAGCGCATGCTGGCGTATTCCACGATTGCACATATGGGTTTTTTACTGCTCGGCATCTTGGCGGCGAGAAACTCAGGGTATGCTGCATCGATGTTCTATGTGATCGTCTACACGCTGATGAGCATGGGCGCGTTTGGAACAATAATATTACTGAGCAAGACGAACCTTGAGGCCGATCGCATCGTGGATTTCAGCGGACTCGCGAAACGGAGTCCGTGGTTTGGATTCATTATGCTCGTGATCATGTTTTCTATGGCAGGGGTACCGCCGTTTGCTGGTTTCTGGGCTAAATGGTACGTATTGAAAGAAGTTATCGCAGCCGGGTATGTCTGGTTGGCTGGAGTCGCCGTGTTCTTTTCGATCATTGGCGCCTATTACTATTTGCGGATCGTAAAACTTATATATTTCGATGACCCACTCGACACGAATGGAGTGGATGCCAGCGAGGACATGAAATTGGTGCTAAGCGTTAACGGACTGACAATATTCGTGCTCGGGATCTTGCCTGGAGCATTAATGTCGATCTGCGTGATCGTGACGATTCCATACGCTGCCGGATAGCGTTCTGTAATACGAATATTTACTCCGGTGTGAGCAGCAGACGACCAGTCTGCGCCGTCTTTCTGTAAGATCTTGCGACCGCTCCTCGACGTAGTTCTTGTCCCAAGATTCCACTACGATCCATCTAAGGATAAGCGGCTGCACGCTCGATGAATCTCAGTGCGGCACTAATCCAGCGACTTAGTCGGACCTGAATCGGCTATTGATGTTCAGTAGGTGCTCTCGTTGCGGGGCTCTCGCACACAGGACGGAACAGCCCACATTGCGTAAACTCAAACTTATCTCGAACCATGCTGAGCACGGACCTTTGCTACTAATTTGACTGACGGGAACAAACTAATGCTGACTGACTCACGGGGCCTCGATATCACTTGTGCCAATCAACAGGCGCTCGCTATTTACGAATCATCACTGCTCGACTTGTGGAATTATCGGCTCAGAGCACCAAAAATCTTGAAGACTGTCTTCGAACACGATCCGGAATTTCCCATGGCGCACATCGTAAGGGGTTACATCCTGTCGATGTTGGAATCGACAGTGGTCAGACCCAAAATGCTGGACAGCGTCGTCCAAGCACGTCAAAGCTTAGATGGATCTGCAACGCGTGAACGATTGCACGCTGATGCACTTGAGGGTCTTGCGACTGGCGATATTAACCACGCTTGTGCGTGTTGGGAATCGATACTCGTTAACTATCCGCATGATCTGCTCGCGCTAAAAATGCACCACCATACAAGTTTCTGGACTGGCAGGAGTTACGTCATTCGCAATACGGTAACTGGAGTATTCGACGCATGGGACGTCTCAATACCTGGGTATAGTTTCGTTCTGGGGATGATGTGTTTTGGCTTCGAAGAATGCGGCGACTATGCCAGGGCGGAGCCGTATGGACGCCGCGCAATCGACATGAATGGCGACGACTTGTGGGCAATCCACTCGGTCGCCCATGTTTTGGAAATGCAGGGTCGACTTGACGATGGCATCGCCTTACTCAATCGAGATCCGGAACAATGGGCGGACCGCAATCCGTTTCAAGGACACAATTGGTGGCATTTAGCGCTCTTCGCTTTGGAGAAAGGCGATTACGACTTCGTCCTGAAGATCTACGACGAAAGGGTCATAACATCTAATACCGAGTTTTTCTTGGACATTCAAAACGGAGCCTCGCTTTTGAAACGCCTGGAGTTGCAAGGTGTTAATGTAGGCACGCGCTGGGATGGCCTTACCGAGTACGCGGAAAAGCAAATCGGCGATCACGTGCTCTCGTTTACCGACTTACATACATGCTTAGCCCTGGCTGCGAAGGGCAAAAGTGACGTTTTAAATCAGTATTTAAATTCGCTGCACGCGTTTGCTGAGACACCGAATAATTACTCCGCGTCGATCACTAAGCCCATCATCATTCCAATGTGTGAAGGACTAATAGCATTCGAGAGTGGAAATTTCGAACTTGCGGTCGAGCGATTGTGGCCGTTGCGTGAGCAATGGACAGCAATCGGGGGTAGCCATGCGCAGCGCGACGTGTTCACCCAAGTGTTAATTGCGGCAGCCCTCGGCGCGAAAAGATACCGCTACGCACAAACGCTGTTGTCGCAAAGATTGACTTTGCGACCGCAAAGTTTTGGCGGCTGGACGAAATACGCGGAAGTACTTAATGCGCTCGGCCGTAAGGGCGAGGCGGAGCGCGCTTTGCTACGCGCGCAGATTATTCAATGAGGCGTTGATTTTATGTTTTACGGATTAACTAGCGAGCAATTAGATCTTCAGGCGCGCGCGCGAGACATAGCGACTCGAGTTATTTTGCCGCGGTCCGCGGAAATCGATCGTAGTGAAGAGTACCCGTGGGATAATGTTGCAGCCTTAAACGCTGCAGGATTTATGGGCATGACGATCCCAAAGGCTTACGGTGGCGCGGGATTAAATTTTCTCGACGCCGCCATTGTCATCGAAGAAATGGCAAAAGTGTGCGGCGTAACGGGGAGAATTAGCGTCGAGGCCAATATGGGCGCGATCTCGGCTGTGATGCAATACGGCACCGAGGAACAGCGTCGACTCGCAGCGCGATTAGTTCTGGATGGTGACAAACCCGCGATCTGCATTACCGAGCCAGATGCCGGAAGTGCAGCAAGTGAAATGACGACGCGTGCGGATAAGCGAGGTAGCCGGTATATCCTAAATGGCAAGAAGCATTGGATCACCGGCGGTGGCGTCTCCCGGTTTCACTTGATATTTGCGCGCGTGTTTGACGAATCCGGGGTTGATTGTGGCATCGGTGGATTCATCGCAATACGAGACGAAGACAAAGGCCTAGTGATCGGTAAACGCGAACCCACTATGGGGCTACGCGGTATCCCTGAGACTGAGGTTATATTCACGGACTTAGAGATAGATGAGTCACGTGTGCTGATGCCGCCCTCAGGTTTCAAGCGCGGGTTTGGCGATCTAATGAATGCTTATAACGCGCAGCGCGTCGGGGCAGCGACCGTCGCCCTGGGGCTCGCTGCCGGAGCCTACGAGCGTGCGCGACTTTTCACTCTGGAACGTGAACAATTCGGCCGCCCGATCGCCGAATTCCAGGGTTTGCAGTGGATGCTAGCTGACATGAGTACCCAACTCGAGGCCGCGCGTCTCATGATCTACAGTGCGGCTCGTTCGCGTGGTGATAATGATTCTCCGTTTCCTGATGCGAATGCCGCAGCACAGGCGAAATTGTTTGCTTCGGAGATGGCCATCAAGGTGACTAACGATGCATTGCAACTGTTCGGCGCTAAGGGCTATTCACGCAATACACCGCTTGAGCGGATAGTTCGCGACGCCAGGATGTTTACGATAGGCGGCGGTACTGCGCAAATTCTCCGTACCGTGATCGCGACGCGAATATTAGACCGAAAATTTCCGCAAACGCGTGACGGCTATGTCAAAGGTCGAGACGCGGAAACGCGCGGCAGCGCCGAGCTCAAAGCAGTGTGATCTCGTTCGGTTTCGGGCCGTAGTCGTCGCTCGATAGGTAATGCCCGTAAATAGATCAATTGACCAACAATAATTTTTGATTCCGGCGAATGAAGCATGATTAATCAAGACAATCCGTTCAACTGGGAAGACCCGTTTCTCTTAGCCTCCGAATTAACCAATGAAGAGAAACTCGTTCAGCAAACAGCGCAGCGTTACGCGCAGGAAAAATTACTGCCCCGCGTCGTCGAGAATTTCCGGAACGAAACCTTCGACCGCGAGATATTTCGGGAGCTTGGTGCCCTCGGGTTGCTGGGCCTCACCTTACCGGAGAAATACGGGTGTGCCGGATTGGGTTACGTGTGTTACGGGTTAGTCGCGCGCGAAATTGAAAAAGTCGATTCAGGGTATCGATCAGCCGCCAGCGTTCAGTCGTCGCTCGTGATGCAACCAATCTACGCCTACGGCGACGAAGCACAACGCGAGAAATTTTTACCGAAATTGGCGAGCGGCGAGTGGGTTGGTTGTTTTGGTTTAACGGAACCTGACCATGGCTCCGATGCAGGCTCAATGAAATCTCGTGCGCGGCGAGTTAGCGGCGGCTATGCGCTACATGGCAATAAAATGTGGATCTCAAATTCGCCAATCGCAGACGTTTTAGTCGTGTGGGCAAAGGACGACGACGGCGCAATTCGCGGATTCATTGTTGAGCGCGGCATGGCCGGGCTGTCGACGCCGAAAATCGAAGGTAAGTTTTCAATGCGCGCGTCTACCACTGGCGAAATTGTGATGGATGGCGTATTTGTGCCGGAGGAAAATAAGTTGCCGAATGCGCGGGGTTTGAGTGGTCCCTTTGGCTGCCTTAACAGTGCACGATTTGGCATTTCGTGGGGTGCGATGGGGGCCGCTGAAGCGTGTTGGCACGCTGCGCGTAATTACACCGTCGAGCGATCGCAATTTGGTCGCCCATTGGCAGCTAATCAGCTTATTCAAAAAAAGCTTGCCGATATGCAGACGGAAATCGCGCTCGGCTTAAATGCATCGCTAAGAGTGGGGCGATTGATCGAACGCGGGGAGGCGTCCAGTGAAATGATCTCACTTATAAAACGCAACAATGCCGGCAAAGCACTAGAGATTGCTCGCACGGCGCGTGACATGCACGGTGGAAACGGAATCTCTGACGAATTTCATGTTATCCGCCACCTGCTGAATCTTGAATCCGTGAATACGTACGAAGGTACACATGATATTCACGCGTTGATATTGGGACGCTCCCAAACCGGAATTCAGGCTTTTACTGGCGCCTGATTCGGCTCGCGAATCTCGCGGTATCGAAAAATCAGGCTAGCGAAGCGATAGAACCTAATGATTCGCCGACTCGGACTATATCCGCATGCTTCAATCGAGGATCCCACGAGACCCGATCTGGCTGTGCGAGCAAAATAATGGTCGATCCCATATTAAATCGACCTAATTCTGCGCCGCGCTCGAACACGCAATCGTCATCACGGCAAGCGACCGAAATGGATTGTGGATCCGTCAAGGCAGCGACCGTTGCGTGACTAAGGTCGCAACAGTTCAGTTCCATTGAAGAGACCAACATTGCGCCCACGAAAATCACCGCGATGGCGCCGGCATCACACTCTAATTCAACAATCACTCGTTCGTTTCTCGCAAACAGATTTTCTACACACCTGGCGGTACGATTATTGACAGAGAATAGGTCGCCGGGAACGTATCTTACCGTCTTGACGGCGCCAGTTACTGGGCAATGAATGCGGTGGTAATTATGTGGCGCAAGGTAAATGGTCGCAAAAGTTCCATTCGTGAATTTCTTGATGAGATCGACGTCGCCCGCTAGTAGCGCGGAAAGGGAATAGTAACGTCCTTTAGCCTGAAACAGGTTCTCTCCGGTAATATCGCCTAGCTGACTGATCGTGCCGTCGGCTGGGCATACTAACGCGTCGGCGATCGGTGATATCGGACGGCTGCTGGGCAATAATTCACGCGTAAAAAAATCATTAAACGAATCGTAATCATCAACATCAGCAGTGATTGCTTCGCTTAGATCTACGGCATATCGACACCGAAACGCGCTGATAAGAAAGCGTTTAATTTTTTCATTGCGCGAGCGGGAAATTTTCCACGCGAAGCGAGAAAGAGTGCGCTTGGGAGCAATGAATTGAGGGAACGTGAGGATGCGATCGAGTAGATCCGTCATTGCGCTCATGGCATGGTTCGCTTAATTGGTTCTCAGCACTTTGAATTCGATAGGGGTAGACGTGCCATCGAGGCAAAAGAAGTTGATTTCGACAACTTCTGACGATCGAATCGGAACGACCGGCCCGACCAACATCAAATGAGCGCCATTCGGGGCGAAATTCACCTTTTCAGTCGGTGCAAGCTTTAACGCGTCCAAATGATGCATTCTGGCACGGCCACCTTCGATGCTCGTTTCATGCATCGAAACACGCGCGCAACAGCTACTTTTTATGCTCGTAATAATTTGTTCCTCGGATCCAATATTCATTGCGTCGAAATATCCGGCCGCGACGTTGCTCGATGGTGGCGGTTCCCTTATCCAAGCATTCGTAATGTCGACGCTCTCGCACGCTACGGCTGCCAACGGAATTAAGACGCTGAACAGTATTGCAATTCTAAGCCCCGACAAAATCATAAAGTGGTCTCCGACAAAAATTCAATCATGCGCATTAGGCGCGCTTTTATATCATCTACTTCATGAGGCGGCGAAAATATGCCGACGAAGTGCGCGCTTGGCGCAACGAGAATGATCGAGGCTGAGTGATCCATCGCGTAGCCCGGGATACCAGCGCTATTAACTTTCATAAACAAAGCGCCAAGCTGCCCCGCGAAGCGACTTAAGTCATCCTCATTTCCGGTTACGCCGACAAATGATGGGTGGAAATAACTCACGTAGTTCATTAATGTCGCATCGTCATCACGTTCTGGGTCGACAGACACGAATACGATTTTCAAATTGTGTTTTACGTTCGCGTCCGATCCCCATTGTTCGTATAGCTGTTTCAAGGTGGCCATTGTGCTCGGACAGATATCTGGGCAATTCGTGAATCCGAAAAAAATCAGCGTCCAATGGTTAGCGAAATTGGCTTCGGTAAATTCGGATCCGTCACTCGTGTGTAGCTTAAACGGTGCAATGAGACGCGGATTTGGCCATAGAAGTCCCGGGATATCGGCACGATGAATTACATTCTGACGGGTGATAGAGAACACAATGCCGGCTGCGAACGCAGCAGCCACGATCAACCCGGATACCAAATATTTATGTCGCATATGCTGGTTCGAATATTAAGCGTCGAGCAGCCGGGTCATTTTTGATTTGAACGGTGCGAAGGACGGTTGGTGACGGTATAGATTGTCAATTGAATTTTCGCTGAGATTGATCAATATAGATACCGCTAAACTGCGTTTGTCGCGATAACCG
>JAQCEL010000287.1 GCA_027618655.1 Pseudomonadota bacterium
TTATGTTCACTTGCTAGATCAACTTCACTTTCTTCGCGCGCGGCCAAGCCAAGGAGAATGAATATGAGTTTTATCGACGCTGTCGAAAAAGTCGAGGTCCCCCGCCCACCGAAGTACTACACCGAGCCGAACTTTGAAGAAGTGTTCGGGATCCCGATTGCTTATCGGCGCAAAGGTAACGGCGAAGCCGTCGTGTTTTTGCACGGCGCGGGATTTTCGCGACGCTGGATCCCCATGTACGAAATGCTCGCGCAACAATTCGACTTCATTGCGCCCGAGTCACCGGGCTTCGGCGAAACGCCGATGCCGCCGTGGTTCCGTGATTTTTCTGACCTATCGATAATTTATGATCAATTTTTTCAACAGCTCGGTCTCGATAAATTTCACCTGATCGGCTACTCGATGGGCGGCTGGTCCGCCTCTGAATTCGCCGCTTACTATCCACGTCAGTTGAAGAGCCTAACCTTGATTACGCCAGTCGGATTAAGGGTCGATGACAATCCAGGGGTCGATATCTTTCAACTGTCGCCGCAAGCGTTAATGGATCGCTTGTTTAATGACAAGAAAGTCATGGCCGAGTTTATGGAAGGTTTGGACGACTTCGACGAAGGCATCCATTTGTATTCGGAATTCTCGGCAGCCGCGCGATTAATGTGGGCCCCGCGCTACAATCTTGCGTTGGAACGACGCTTGCAAAGGTTGCAGTGTCCGACCTTGGTGGTAAGAGCCGAAGACGACCATTTAATCCCTAATGAGATGGCCGAAAAATTTGCCGCAACCTTACCGAATAATCGTCTTGTCATGATTCCGGAAACGGGCCATGAACCGTGTTTGGAACGCCCGACTGAACTCGTCAACGAAATCGCCAGCTTTATCACGGAGGCATCCAAATGAATGCTCTACGCTTTTACGCCTTTAACTTAATGCCCTATCCGTACATACCGCCGACTGCGGAAATTGAATCGACGTGGGTGTCTTTATCGAACAAGTACTATGAGCCCCAACGCGGACGCCAGCTGTATAACGAATATATTGATCAACTCGTTGCTGCCGAGAAATACGGATTCGACGGCGTGGGTGTCAATGAGCACCACGCTAACTTCTACGGCACGATGCCGTCACCGAACATCATTGCTGCGATGCTAATTCAGCGCACAAGCCACATCCCGATCGGCGTGATTGGCAATGCGATTCCATTACACGGCAATCCGTTACGGGTCGCTGAAGAAATCGCGATGCTCGATGTGATTTCGGGCGGGCGGATCATTTCTGGTTTTGTTCGCGGCATCGGCTGTGAGTACTTTAACAACGGCATCGTGCCAGCGGATTCTGTCGAACGATTTAACGAAGCTCACGACTTGATCGTTAAAGCCTGGACCGACGACGGTCCTTTCACATGGCAAGGCGACCACTTCTATATTCCGAACGTCAATCCGGTGCCGAGGCCAATTCAAGACCCGCATCCGCCGATCTGGATCCCTGGACAGGGTTCGTTGGAGACGCTGCAATTCATTGCGAAGCATCGATATACCTACATGATGGTTTTTGCGCCGCAGTGGTTTACGAAGATGGCGTTCGATGGACTGCGCGAAGAATGTGATCGGCTTGGTTACGAGGCGCCGAAATCTATGTTCAATGCATGTATACCTACCTATGTCGCGGAGACCGACGAGCAAGCGCATCGCGAAGCCAAGGCCCATTTAAGTTGGGTCTACAACACGGGACTTAAAATTCCTGATCAAATTTTCTTCCCGCCGGGCTACATGACAACGAAATCGTTCCGCAATTTCGTTGGCTCTCTGAAGAAAGGCAAAGTGAAACCGCAAGCCGATTTAACGTACGAAGAAATGCTGAAAGACCGCTACATCATTGTCGGTTCACCAGAAACCGTACGCAATGAAATTGGCGAATACTGCGACGATGTAGGCGCGGGCGGCCTAATTTTCGGCGGCTCCGGTACCGGACCAATGCCTAATTGGATGGTCATGAAGAATATGCAGATCTTTTCTGAAGACGTCATGCCGGAGTTTCGTGCAGCAGACGGTAAACCGGATTACCTGCGTGAAGAACCGTTAGCGCCGCGCACGCGTTCCGAAATGTCGGCACGATTCGGTCGTCCGCCGGAAGCTGCGCGTTCGCTGGTCACGGGTTCCGATGAACTCATCGATCATCGGATTGCCCACATCCCGGAAGTGATCGATCCATCAATGCCATCGGCATCGCCAACCGATAAACGCGAAGCATCGGCTGGCTGAACCCGTTCGCGTAGCGTAGCCACGCGTGCCCGGGCCCGCGGCGAAATCGGAAGATTTCTCGCGGGCAGCGAGCACACCGTCGCTTTGTAACAACGACGCTGCGTGCGATCCGAGCGCATCAGGCAATCAAGTCGACGTGTTTAGCAGCCAACTAATGCGTCCAGCCGCATCTTAACGAAGAAGAGGCGACGATTGAGACGCACAAAATCACAATACTCGGTATCTAAAATCGATGTTATGTTCCCCTTAAAGATTCACTGTCTATGGCTCTGTTTGCTGCCTTGCTTGGCATTCGCAACGCAACCACCAGCACCAGGCACGGTACTCAATCCATCAAACGTTGCGAGCTACGCGGAATTCATTGACGAAACCTTAGTTCAACTGATTGGTGAGGGAAAATTTACGCTTGAAGTTACGGCGACTGAGTCATTCGCAATTCATCCGGAATTCGCGAAAGCCACTCAAGCGCACGCAGGAACGGCAAGTTTGCCCGACGAACCGGGGGTTCTACTTAACTACGTTAGCGGTCGCCCGTTCCCAGAACCGCCGAGCTTAGACGATCCTCGTGCCGGCGATAAACTCGCCTGGAACCTGCGCTACACCTATGCCGGAGACGCAGGCAAAGTCGAGCCATTTTTCTGGCAATACCGCAACATGAAGACGGGCAAGATCGAACGAGAGCTATCATTCGCCGCGATGACCTTGCGCTTCAAACACCGAATCGTCATGGACCCGGTGCCAGACTTACCAAATAATCAATCACGGATTTTCAATGGCTTGTATTTGCAAGTCCTCGATCCCTCCGATATCCGCAATACCCAAGTTCTGATCCATCGCCTTGAGGACGATACGCGCCAAGAAGAAGGATGGTTGTATATAGGCACGCAGCGGCGTGTGCGGCGACTGCCGACGGGTCAAAATACCGATTCATTCCTCGGCAGCGACATTATGATCGAGGATTTTCTCGGCTATAACGGCCGCATTATGGATATGGAATGGCGTTATCTCGGCACTCGCGAAGTGCTGTTGCCCTTTTTCCGACATAACGAATTAGATCTTAGCAACCGAACGTCCGGGACAGATGAATATCGTTTCGTAGACTTTTTCGGACACGGGAATTGTTTCCCCAAAATAAAATGGCAATTTCGCACTGCCTATCTCATTGAAGCAGTCCCTATGTGGGACCAGCACCCACTGTCTAAACGGCTGTATTACATCGATGCAGAAACTTTCGTGCCCGCCTACGGGCGTTTATACGATAATGCCGGCAAGCTTTGGAAATTTGCAGTTGCAGGATATTCGCATCCGGATCATCATCTCGCGATTAATAAAGGGACACATGTTCCGGTACTCGATGCCGTGACGATGATCGACTTACAGGCTGAGCATTGCACTACCTTGCAGGCGAGAACCGAAATAAATACCACAACGAACAAGGCCTCGGATTTTGCCGTACAGGCCTTACGGACGAAAGGTCGTTAAGGATCTAACCACAAAGGTGATGACTATTTATGATTGATAAAAGGTTCGAAAATTCTAGGGCGATCGTCGCTGATTTGCCTGAGTTGCACGATGGCTCAATCATCACTGCCGGCGGGTTCGGAGATGCTGGGGTACCGGAACTGCTGATTGACGCAGTGGCAGAGTTGGGCCTGAGAGATCTCACCGTAATTGCAAATAACGCGGGCTCCGAGATTGGTGGCGTCGGCAAATTGTTAAAGACCGGCGGCGTATCGAAAGTGATCTGTACGTTTCCGCGTTCGT
>JAQCEL010000049.1 GCA_027618655.1 Pseudomonadota bacterium
TGAAGCGCTGGACGGAAAGAATATTTTTGAAGAAATGATGGCCAAACGAGTTCGCGCCAATGTTTGGGTAGCAGACATTCCGTTTGAAAAAGGCGCTGCACGGCCATAACGAACGGCGTACCTTAATACGAACCAATACTTTCATTAACCGGACGCGAGTTTTCAGCTGCGATAGGTTGCGTGTCTAACGATCCAACGCTACGGATTCGAGGAGCCGCCAGCGCGGCGTCCGTCGCTTTTTCGCCGTAACGAAAGGATTGGCTATTGAGATGCTTGTTCGAAGATATCGTCAATTGACAATAAATTGACTACTGGCAAATTGAAATTCCACACTCGATGCACTTGCCGGACTAGCACCGCAGAAATATTCGCTAGAATCTCCTAGCATTATATTAGAATATAATTATATATTGATTGCTCGATTCACGAACAAATGATCAGGATCGACATCTCGACCGAAAAAATTGAGAACGTTCAAACGAGCGTTGCAACAACAAAAGCTGCCGCACACGCGACTAGAAGCTTCCGTTCTAAACGAAACCATTATGTGGCGCAACCGACTGCTTCGGTGCAGACGAAAAAGAGGATCTAGGTAATGAGCGACTATCCTTACGAATTAGGAACCCATAGGCGGACAATTTCGACTACTTCAGCTGATGCTCAAATTTGGTTCGATCGAGGACTGAATTGGTGTTTCGGTTATAACCATGAAGAAGCGGCGCAGTGTTTCAAAAAGGCGCTTGAAAGTGATCCTGATTGCGCGATGGCCCACTGGGGTGTCGCCTACGTGATGGGGCCAAACTATAACAAACCGTGGGAGTTATTTGACGCAAACGACTTGGCAGCGACCTTGCAGATAACGCGAGAAGCTATCGCCGCTGCGCAAACCTGTTCAAATGCTAGTCCGACCGAACGCGCCTTAATCGAAGCGTTAAACAAGCGTTACCAGTCTGATGCGGCAATCGATGATCTTTACGTTTGGAGCGCGGATTACGCGAACGCGATGCGCGAGGTCTACGCAAAGTTTCCGAACGATTATGATGTCGTGACCTTGTTCGTCGAAGCAATGATGAACCGCACACCCTGGCAGATGTGGGACCCGCGTTCTGGCGAACCAGTTACAGGTGCCGATACCTTGGAGTGCCGAGAGGTCTTAGAAAACGCGATTGCGCAGTTAAGTCTTACGGGCGCACCGCGTCATCCGGGGGTGCTTCACTTGTATATTCATTTAATGGAAATGTCGCCGTTTCCTGAAAAAGCCTTGCGATCGGCAGACAACTTGCGCGATCTCGTTCCAGATGCGGGCCATCTTAACCACATGGCCACTCATATTGATGTTTTGTGCGGTAACTATCAGGCTGTCGTGGCAAGCAATTCAGTAGCGATTGACGCCGATTATAAATATTTCAAACGCAATGGAGCGATGAATTTTTACTCGCTCTATCGTGCGCATAACTACCATTTCAAACTCTACGGTGCGATGTTCCTCGGACAATATGCGCCTGCGATCGATGCAGTCGAATCGATGATGAAAACGCTGCCCGATGAACTCATGCGTTTAGAATCGCCGCCCATGGCGAACTAGCTGGAAGGTTACGCGTCGATGAAAACGCACGCCTACGTCCGGTTTGGGCGATGGAAGGAACTAATCAACCAAGCGTTGCCGGATGATCAAGCACTCTACTGCATGTCGACGGCGATGAATTATTACGGCAAAGGCGTGGCGCATTCCGTACTCGGCAACGTTGACGCAGCACTCGCGGCGCAAGAGCAATTCGAAGGTGCAGCAAAACGCGTGCCTAGAGAACGACACATCCATGTCGTAAGTTGCGAAGCGATCCTCGGAGTGGCTCGCGAAATGCTCGCCGGCGAATTGGAATATCGTCGTAAAAACTATTCGACGGCATTCGCGCATCTGCGCCAAGCCGTTATCAATGAAGACACTCTTCCTTACGACGAGCCGTGGGGGTGGATGCAGCCTAGCCGCCATGCTCTCGGTGCGTTGCTGCTGGAGCAAAACCACGTCGAAGAAGCAGCAGCGGCCTATCGCGCCGACCTAGGACTCGATGACACAGTCCTCCGATCGAATCAGCATCCGGACAATGTCTGGGCATTAATGGGTTTACATGAGTGCTACACCCGTCTCGGGAAGGCCGCCGAAGCGCAAATGCTGAAATCACGCTTGAATTTTGCCTTAGCGCGGGCGGATCTGCCGATCAAGGCATCGTGTTTTTGCAGCCTCAACGCTGCGGCCTAAGTCGACGAAAATAAACGCGACTTCCAACTTAGGGGATGATTTAATTCCACCGGAAGTCGCCTGGTTATTTTAGCGTCGAACACCCCCAGCAAAAATCTATGAGTCATTTCATTGAAGTCCAACACCGTGTGGCGAAGCTCAAAGCCCTCGACATGCACTACGTTCTCGCGGGCAGTGGCGATCCGGTCGTGCTACTCCATGGTTGGCCGCAGACTTGGTACGAATGGCGCAATGTTATCGACTATCTTGCGCCTGAATATTCAATCATCGCTCCAGATTTACGTGGTCTTGGCGATAGCTCGAGACCCGACGACGGCTACGATACGCAAACCTTGGCCGCGGACGTATGGGAGTTGCTTCATGAGCAACTGAAAATCACCGCGTTCCATCTGGTGGGACACGACTGGGGCGGCCCCGTCAGTTACGCGCTTGCCGCTGCGCACCCGCTGGCAGTGCGCAAACTCGCGATTATTGACGTGGCGATCCCGGGGGATGGAGCAGCCAATATCTCGCAAGGCGGCAAACGCTGGCACCATGCCTTTCACCAAACCTTAGAACTACCTGAGGCGTTGATCGAAGGGCGGGAAGACATTTATTTAGGCTGGTTTTACCGCAACTACGGCGCGCACTCAGAGGCGATTAGTGCTGAGGCGATCACTGAATACTTGCGCACGTATACCCAGCCAGGCGCACTTGCCGCTGGATTCAAATACTACCGAAATATCCCCACCGACATCGCACAAAACGAAGCAATCGTCGCGAAATTCAAATTGCCGATGCCTGTTCTTGCGCTAGGCGGCGCGCAAAGTTGGGGTCGTCGTGGTGAAGTATTGGAATCCTGTCAGCGGGTTGCAACGGACGTACGTGGCGGGATCATTGAAAACGCGGGGCACTGGATCCCAGAGGAGCAGCCCGAAGTGCTTGCCGAACGCTTACGCGAATTCTTCGCTAGTTAACATTCGCGCTTAAGCATGAAACACTTTTAAAGTCGATCGAAGAACACGGTCATACGTCTACGCATCGCGGGATCAGGTAGGCGCCCGCGTAATGCGCCCATATTCTCGATCATGTGTTCAACTCGTGATGTCGCCGGAATTGCGCACGTGACCGCGTGATGGGAAACCACGAACTTCAAAAAAAACTGTGCCCAATTTTCGCAGTCGAATTCCGCGGCCCAAGCAGGTAATGGCGTGCCGCGGACGCTATCGAACACGCGGCTAGCTCGAAACGGGCGATTCACAATCACCGCGATACCTCGCTCGAGCGCCATTGGCAACAGCCGCTGCTCGGCCTCGCGATCAATCATGTTGTAGGTGAATTGCACGAAATCCAACACACCAAGTTCCATTAAACGTAGCAAATCGTCGTGACGCCGACCGTGTGAGGTCGTGGCACCGATATACCGCACCTGCCCGGATCCCTTCCACGCCGTTAGTGTCTCGAGGTGCGTGTCGACATCGAGCAGATTGTGGACTTGCATTAGATCGAAAGATTCCAAGCCCCACAGTCGCGCCGATTTTTCCATCTGACGTTCACCGAATCCTCTCCCGTATGTCCAAACCTTGGTTGCGGAGAACAATTTAGGATCCTTTAGTTCACTCAGACAGTAGCCGAGCGCTTGCTCCGAGCTACCGTACATTGGTGAGTAGTCAATGAGTGCGCCCCCGTGTGCGAAAAACTGTCGCAGGACTTCGACCCGGATCCGCAACGCGTGCGGCTCGTTAGCGCAATCGAACGTCAACCAAGACCCCATTCCGATGGCCGGAATTCGTTGTCCGCTTGACACAATAGTGCGCTCAATCGGCACCGTATTCGTTTCTAAGGCCAATGCGGCTCGCCACAACGGTACGCTGAAGACACCTAGGGATCGCAAAAATTGTCGTCTTTGCCACATCAGATTATTTTAGCTCGAATTAACGAGTGCTGCGGATGGGCGAATAGACTGCGATTGGTGCGCCGTCAGTCGGCGCGATCTAATTGGCTATCAAAGGGAGCGTCTGAACCTGCTAGTCTTATAAGCTTGCGATCACCATTCCAAAACTTTTCATAAGCCATTTCCGGAGACCGCGTGTCCTTCAACTATCCCGTGTTGATCGCTCGATTCGTCTACGCGCTGGCATGCTCCACAACAGTGCAGGCATCACCGCCGATCGAATTGACAATTTCAGCCACCCACTCAATTGCGACACCTTGGGTGCACACACTCAAACATTATTTCGTTCCGGAATTCAATCACCGAACCAAACTCGGTGCGGACTCGCCGAGGTATCAATGGACTGAAATCTATGGCGGCGCGCTCTCGAAATGGCACAACAGCCTCGAGGTAACAGAGATCGGCCTGACCGACATTGGTTGGGTCGGCACGTTGTGGGAGCCTGCAAAAATGCCCTTGCAGAACATCACTTACCATCTACCGTTCATTACTGATGATCTGGGTGTGCTGGTCCGCGTCTACAACCACATTCATCGTGTGTTACCAGCCGCACGCCAAGCGTGGCTTGATCATAATCAAATGTATCTTGGCGCGACCGGTATTGATACCTACCATTTGCTAACGAAATTTCCGGTCAATTCTCTGGCCGATCTCGCAGGGCGCAAACTGCTTGCCCCGGGTCCATCCGCTGTGTGGTTGCGCGGCACGGGTGCTGTTCCTGTAAACGGCGCGCTGGGTACGTACTACACGCAGCTAAAAACTGGCGTTGCGGACGGTACGGTGTCGATATTAACCGGCGCGCATGCTTACCGCATTCACGAGGTCGCACCCTACATTACCTTAGTTGGCATCGGCGCACAGATCATGGGCGCGATTAGCATCAATTTGGATGCTTGGCGACAGCTCCCGCCCAGCGATCAGAAAATCCTCGCAGAGCTCGGCGACGACTACAGTAAAAAAGCCGCTAGCGCGACGACCCGACGCTATGAAAGCGCGCTCGCCGCGATGCTTGCCGAAGGCGCGATGCTTAGCGAGCTCCCCGCGGACGAAAAACAAAAATGGATCGACGGGCTACCGGAGTACGGCGAACAGTGGGTGAATCGACACGAGCGTATGGGCTTGCCGGCAGGACAGATGTTGCAGCTATTGATGGACGGAGTTCGCGGCTCCGGTGTACAACCGCAGCGCGAATGGGACCGTTACGAATGAGTAAACGCCGGTGACCAGAGAGACGATCAGGGCTGCTCTACCAGGCGACATTCCAATAACCAAGCTGTTGGCTGTACTTAGCCGTTCACTACTTCAGTGCTCTGCGATCTTGACTGGAACGATCGTGACACTGATCACCGCAGACGTTGTTGCGCGCAGCGTTTTTAATTTTCCTATTCGCGGCGTACCGGAGCTCGTCGCTATCGTTATCCCGGCTGCGGTTTTTCTCGCGCTGGGCCATCTTTTTGTCACGGACAAACTGATCCGCACTGACATGCTGTCGCGATTTATCGCAAAAAATTGGCCGACTGGCGGAGCGCTTCTCGCCTGCATCTTTCACCTAGGCGGTGCAGTGGTCGCCACCATCATCGCGTTCCCTGCTGCCGGAAGCTTAATGTTCGCGATCAATAGCGGAGAATTTCTTGGTGTCGAGGGTGACTTTACCGTGCCTGTGTGGCCAGCAAAATTTGCTGTGTTTGTGGGCTCCAGTTTGCTTGCCGTGCTTAGCGCGACTAAGGCCGCCACGCTGGGTCGCTCACTCCTACGCGCGAACCGCGACGTATCGCGCCCGATCGGCTCATTGGTGATCGTCGTTGGCGCGATTGCAGTCAGCCTGATGCTACTGTACCTAGTCGGTATCGATGATCGAACCCACGCCGGTATTGGTGCGTGCGTGCTAATTTTCGCGCTAATTTATCTCGGCATGCCGGTCGCGTTCGCGCTCGCCCTGGCTGCAACCATCGGCATCGCGCTCATCAAAGGGAGCGCCGTGGTTGCAATCGAAGCGCTCGCCTTGGTCGCCGACGGCGGCGTTGCCGACTATGTTTTCGCGGCCGTACCACTGTTCGTGTTGATGGGTCTCATTGTCGGCGCAGCGGAAATCGGTCGCGATTCTCTGCAAGCGGCGCATTGGTTTTTGCGACGCATCAAGGGCGGCCTCGGCGTTGCGACGGTCGCAGCGAATGCAATCTTTGCGGCCATCACCGGAATTTCGATCGCATCGGCCACAATCTTCAGCCGCATCGCCGTACCGTCACTCATCGAATCTGGATTCACGCCAAGATTCTCCGTGGGTCTAGTCGCTGGATCATCCGTTCTTGGCATGCTGATTCCGCCGAGTTTATTACTGATCGTTTACGGCTTAGTCGCGGAAGTATCGATCAACAAATTGTTCCTAGCCGCCATCGTGCCTGGCTTATTGCTCGCAACTGCGTTCTCATTCGGGGTGATTCTCGTTGCCACTTTCAAAGCGCGCTTCGCCGTGTCCGGCCGACCGAGCGTGCGCTTGGGGCAACAGATTAACGGCCGCCTGGCACTCATCAAGACCGTTCCTATCGCAGCCTTGATCGTTATCGTACTAGGCGGCATCTACGGTGGCGTCTTCACGCCGACAGAAGCTGGTGCGATTGGATCAGTGGCGGCGAGCGCGATTGCACTTATGATGAGACGCATCAAGCTACGTGCACTGGTCGAGCTTGCCGTCGAAGCCGCGGCAAGTTCGGCATCTATTTTATTTCTAATCGTCTGCGCGAGCGCCTTCGCACTGATGCTCACCTTGTCCGGCATTCCCGCATTGCTCAGCGATCAGATCACGAACGCAGACCTGAATCTTACCCACTACGTCTTAGCTTATTTGGTCTTAGTTGTCGCGCTTGGCATGGTGTTGGACTCGACCTCGATCATATTGATTATGGTGCCGCTCGCATTACCAACGATCCAAGCCTTGGGCGGAGATTTAATTTGGTTTGGCGTGGTCACTGTCATCGGCGTAGAAATAGGGCTACTGACACCACCGCTGGGGCTAAGTGTTTATGCGATAAAGGCGTCGCTAGAGGATCCATCAATTAATTTGAATGATATTTTCATCGGTGCGCTGCCTTTTACGCTTATCATGTTGGCACTCACCCTATTACTGATCGCATATCCGCGACTTTGCACAATCATCTAGATGATCATCATGACATTCGACTTAGAAGGAACAACTAAATGAATTGGTGGGGCAAACTGATCGGCGGCACTTTTGGCTTCATGCTGGGCGGGCCCCTTGGCGCCATGCTGGGAGCGGCGCTCGGCCATAATTTCGATCGCGGCATTCAGATCACCGCTGAGGCTTCACCATTCGGCGCGGGACCGAATCAAGAGCGGATTCAAAGCGCATTCTTTGCCGCAACGTTTTCCGTGATGGGCCATGTCGCGAAAGCTGACGGGCGGGTTAGCGAAGATGAGATTGCGATTGCCCGTTCTGTGATCGCGCAAATGTCACTGGATCCACAGCAGGCCAAAATTGCGATGGATCTGTTTAATCAAGGCAAGCAGGCCAACTTTGACCTCGACGCAGTGATCAAACAGTTCAAAGCGGAATGCCATCGCCGCACGACATTGCTACAGATGTTTCTTGAGATCTTATTGCACGCAGCCTACGCAGACGGCGTCTTTCATCCCGATGAAGCTCGGATGATCGAGAAAATTAGTCGCGAACTTGGCTTCACGCAAGCGCATTATCAACAGCTCGAAGCAATTATTCGAGCGCAACGCTTCTTCACCGGCGACGCGGGACAAGCAAACCGACCACCGCCAGCGGAACTCTTGGCTAATGCTTACTCGCTGCTTGGCGTCAAACCAAACGATACGGATGCGACGCTCAAGAGAGCGTATCGGCGGTTGATGAGTCAACATCATCCCGACAAGCTAATTGCAAAAGGGCTGCCGGAAGAGATGATGAAAATCGCCACCGAGAAAACCCAAGAAATTCGCGCCGCCTACGATCTAGTCGTTGAACATAGAGCTAAATAGGTAATCGCAACGATAAATACTAAACGGTAGTCGCGCTCAGCCATGTGAAATCCGATTGTTATCAAGCTTGACTTCACCCTTAGAGCCGCTGAGAATTCGCCGCCATGACTCGCCTGATCAAATTTTCTTCCCCCCCCCACCTTACGTCGCGGGCGCACTACATCGCGTCGACGCCTGCGCGCTGCCTGGAAACTTCGTATTAGCTGAACAGAATTTAGTTCAGACACAGAACTCCGAGAGGCCGCAGTTGCAATCGAAACTGCGGCCTTTTTTTTGCTTTGAAGATTATTGGATAAAACGACGTGCTAACGAAAATTGCGTATCTCAGTGTCATTCTCATTTGGGCGACCACACCACTTGCGATTAAGTGGAGTAGTGAAAGCGTCGGGTATCTTTTTGGTATCACGGCGCGCATGGTCCTCGGCATGCTTGTTGCCTACGTGATCCTGATCATTGTGCGCCAGCGCATGCCATGGCATCGGCAAGCAATCTATACCTATATCGCAGCGGGACTTGGTATTTACGCAACTATGGGCAGCATCTACTGGGGCGCGCAATTCATCCCGTCCGGATGGGTCTCTGTGGTTTTCGGATTATCTCCCATATTTACCGGCGCAATGGCTGCTATCAGCTTGAAAGAAGATGCACTCTCGACGCATAAAATCCTCGGGATCGGCTTAGGCTTCGCCGGACTTGTCGTCGTCTTTGGACACGGTGCCAACCTGGGTCCAGAATTCATAGGTGGCGTAATCGCGTGTGTCTTTGGCACCTCATGTCACGCGCTTAGCGCTGTCACCATCAAACGCATCGATGCCAATGTGGGCGGCTTTTCTTTAACCGCCGGAGGGCTAAGTTTCGCTGTACCACTATTGCTCGTGAGCTTCGTGCTAGTGGACGGGTGGAGCCTACCAGTAGAGATTCCGCTGCGCGCGGGTCTGTCGATCTTGTACTTAGGGATCGTCTCTTCAGCAATCGGTTTCGCGTTGTACTACTACATCCTGAAACGCATGACCGTTTCGCGGGTGTCCTTGATCGCCTTGATCACGCCGATCATGTCGCTTGGTCTAGGGAATTTTTTTAATGGCGAACCGTTAAGTGTTGCGATAATTCTCGGTGCAGGATGCATCGTATGCGGTCTGCTTATCTATGAATTTGGACCGTCATTGATCGTCGCGATGAGAAACCAAACTCTGATCGCACGATTCTTACGCCGCGGTTACGGGAACTAGGATCCTAAAATCGAACTACTGATCATGCGCAAGCGTTTCAACCAGATGTGTCAGTACGGGCAAGCGTGCGCGCTGATCGTTCGCGAGGCCATGCTTGGCACCAATGAGGACTTTACTGATGGCCCAGTAAATCGCGCCATTGTGTTACTTGCGATCCCTATGATGTTAGAAATGCTGATGGAATCAGTGTTTGCGATTGTCGATATCTTCTTCGTTTCGCGTCTCGGCGCAGACGCGATCGCAACGCTGGGGATAACCGAGGCCGTCATTACCTTATTGTATGCAGTTGCGATCGGTTTAAGCATGGCCGTAGCGGCCGTCGTCGCCCGGCGCATCGGTGAACGAAACATCGATGGCGCCGCCATCGTCGCTGGGCAAGCATTGTGGATCGGGGCTTTTTTGTCGATCGGGATTAGCGTCGCCGGCGTTGTATACGCGGACGATATCCTGCGGGCGATGGGTCTGAATGAAAATGTGATTAATGAACATGCCGGCTACACATCCGTGATGTTCGGTGGATGCGGCAGCATTTTATTTTTATTTCTCTTGAACGGCGTATTCCGCGGCGCCGGCGACGCAAGTATCGCAATGCGCTCTTTATGGTTCGCTAATGGCATCAATATCGTTCTTGACCCGTGTCTTATTTTTGGTCTTGGTCCGTTTCCGGAATTAGGGCTAGCCGGCGCTGCCGTTGCAACCACCACTGGCCGAAGTTGTGGCGTGCTGTTGCAGCTCTACTATTTATTTTCTAAGGAATCGAGGGTGCGGTTGTCTGCGCGCCACCTTGTCCCAAGGTTTGCAGAAATGCTGAATCTGTTGCGAATCTCCGTCGGTGGGATCATGCAATTTTTCATCGCCACCTCAAGCTGGATATTTCTCATGAAGATCATGGCGAGCTACGGTAGTGTGGCCGTTGCGGGTTATACAGTTGCTATCCGCATCGTCGATTTTGTCATCTTACCCGCGTGGGGCCTGAGTAACGCAGCGTCAACCTTGGTCGGCCAAAATCTAGGCGCGCATCAGCCTGATAGAGCGGAGCAGTTTGTCTGGCGAGTGTCGATCTACAATTTTGTTTTTTTGATGTCTGTCGGGATGGTCTTTATCTTGCTGCCTCGACCGATAGTAGAACTGCTTACCGAAGATCCGGAAGTTATCGCACATGCAGCGAGTTCATTGCGATGGTTAAGCTATGGACTTGGGGTGTTCGCGATTGGTCTCGTGCTGAATCAAGCGTTCAATGGAGCCGGCGATACAATGACACCAACAATAATTAATTTCGCAGCCTACTGGATCGTCCAATTGCCGCTAGCTTATTGGCTAACGACGGAATTTACACACAGCACGGACGGAATCTTTATCGCAATTCTCGTCGCCACGGTTGTAATGGCAGGGTTTGCTTATCTTGTCTTTCGACGCGGGCACTGGAAGTTGATTAAGGTATAAAATCTGATCAATTTAGCTTTATATCCCAATACGACGCCATCGATGCCGGATAACTTCGGCGGGCCTAGCTACCGACCAAACTGATCGCTTTATGAGGAGCCCTAGTGATGCAAAACCTTTTTTCTATTCGCGGAAAAATCGCGCTAATTACTGGCGGGTCACGTGGCATTGGCTTAATGATCGCGCGCGGCTACGTCGAAAACGGTGCCAAGGTGTATGTTTCTTCGCGTAAAGCAGCTGCCTGTGAGGCGGTCGCCGCCGAGTTGTCGGAGCATGGTGAGTGCGTCGCCTTGCCTGCAGATTTATCGCAAATGGCGGAAGTCGAACGAGTCGCGAAGGTTCTCGCCGAACGTGAGACGCAACTTGATATCTTAGTTAACAACGCCGGTGCGACCTGGGGATCGACGATCGACGAATTTCCGGAGAACGGATGGGACAAAGTATTGGATTTAAACCTTAAGTCGATATTTTTTCTCACCCAAAAATTGCTCCCGCTGCTCGATGCGGCAGCAAGCGCCGAAGACCCGGCCAGAGTCATCAATATTGGATCGGTCGACGGGTTGCGTTTTTCCTTGTTTGATAACTTTTCCTACAGCGCGTCGAAAGCGGCCCTGCACCAGCTGACTAAAATGACTGCGACGCATTTGGCGAAACGCAATATCACAGTTAATGCGATCGCACCTGGGCCGTTCGCGACACCCATGATGGCCCCCATGATCGAGAAAATGGGCGAGCTTATTCGCGGCTCGATCCCGCTTGGTCGGCTCGGCGAGCCGGAAGATGTTGCGGGGCTCGCCATTTTTCTTGCGGCGCGGGCGTCGGCTTTTATGACGGGGACCGTGATTCCACTTGATGGCGGTATCATGGGATCCAGTTAAATTGGATTTAGGGATTTCATATGACAACGGGTCAACCGAGTAACACGCTCGAGATCATTTCGGATGTCGTGTGTCCTTGGTGTTACATCGGCAAACGACGGCTCAGCCGCGCGCTCGAGCTACTCGGCGCCGAGACTCCGTTAACCGTGCGCTGGCGACCCTATGAGTTGAATCCGACCATGCCACCGGAAGGTCGCGAACGACGTGCCCACTACGCGCGAAAATTTGGGTCCATGGAAGACGCCGCCCATCTCATTGCGAATATCACCTCGAACGCGCATCACGAAGGTCTCGCAATGGACTATGAAAAAATTGAGCGAGTCCCGAACACATTGACTGCTCATCGATTAATTTGGTTTGCCGAGCGCTGTGATTCCCAAAACGCAATTGTTGATGCGCTGTTCGAGGCCTACTTTGTCGAAGGCCGTAATATCGGCGATCGTGCCGTGCTCATTGATATCGCGGTGAACTGCGGTCTCGAACGTAACGACGTAACGGTTTTTCTGGACGGCAACGAGGCAGTGGATATCGTCACAACGCAAATGAGCGCGGCGCGCGATGCCGGAATTCACGGCGTGCCAGCGTTTGTTCTCAATGGGCAATTTCTTTTTTCGGGCGCTCAGTCACCTGAAACGATTTCACTTTCGATTAAACGGGCGATCGCGCGCGCGGCGCGGCGCGATCACGAAAGCGACCACATGCGCGAGACCTAAGCGGCGCCAATAGTCGCCTGATTGAAAATAATCGAAGTAAAGCCTTACAACAAATATCCGCTTGATCGAATAGTCACGCCCAAGCGGGAGTCACAATGGATCGCCTACCCCGACCAGATAACGCTTAACCTGCCCCGATCACGTCAGCCTACTGACGGCGTCCCTAGTACAGACGCCGTCGCACGCTATACCCTACGCAGGGATACCGGCCGTGTAAAAGCTGTACGCCCAGATCATCCAAATGACAACTTGGACGGTAAATAAAGTCGCCCGAATGCCAATCGCGGGCAGCGATACCGACATTATGTGGACACTCGATTGCAAAACGCGCGCGCCGAGTACAACCATTGCGAGTCCGTCAGTGACTGCGCTTTGACCCGTGGCGATTCCATAGACCAACAACGCTGCCGGTATCGTTAGCCACTCGAGGCTATTTGCTTGAGCGCGGGTAATGCGCTGCGTCGTGCCGCCTATATCGGCACCTTGTTGATCAAATATGAGCTGCCCGCCGAAAAAATATTTACTCCGTGCGCCGAGCAACACAAACAACAATATGATGGTCCAGGCAATTAAGCCGATGAGACACGTGAGACTTGCACTCATATTTAAATCCTCCCCAGGACATTAAGTTAATTCGCGCTTACCGTAGCAAGCGTCGCGCTAAAGCATAGGTAAACGGCCGTGGAATGCAATTGCGCGTTCGTTTGATGCTTCGCAACAATCTCAAACCCGCAACCCTTGCCTTTATGAATCAATTCGAGTGGTTGCGCAATGGTCACTATGGCGAGTTATTCCAAGGCCTGAGTGTTGATTCTGACTAAGATTCAACGGTTGATGCGAAACAGGCGGCGCCGATTGAAATTTAGTCGAATTGAAAAGCCGCAACGGTACTGCCCATTACTCGATCACGGAAGATGCGACGGCCACCGCTGTGACCACCAGCGCCGGCCGCCACCATCAGAGGCAAGAGATGTTCTTCGCGCGGATGCGCGCTGCGCCCAGCAGGAGCATTAGACCAATCACATAAGCGCGCCGCGCGCTCGGTCGAGCCCATTTCACAACTCTCAGATAACCATTCGTCAAACTGATCTGAATCTTTGATTTCGCGCTCGCCACTCATTAATTTCGACATGTTGTGATAGCTCATACCGCTACCGACGATTAAGACGCCGCGCTCACGCAGCGGCGCAATTGCCGCGCCGATTGCCATATGGTACGACGGGTCTAGCGAGTGGTGTAGAGAAACCTGTACGACCGGGATGTCCGCTTGAGGAAACATCATCTTCAATGGCACGAACACCCCGTGGTCGAATCCGCGTGCCGGATCGAGATCTGCCTCAATCCCGCTGGCAATCAATAGTTCACAGATTTCCTTGGCGAGCGCTGGAGATCCCGGCGCCGTGTAGCGCAGCTGGTAGGTGTGTTCAGGAAAGCCGTAATAATCGTAAATTAACGCTGGAGTGGACGTGCCCGTCACTGAAACAATCTGCGTTTCCCAATGCGCTGATACCACGAGGATAGCTTGTGGCTCGATCGACAGCGTGCTCCCGATCTGGGCTAGCCAATGACCCATCGCTTCCCAGGTGTTCGCTGGCCCCATCGTCCAATCCATGAAGAAATACGGTCCACCGCCGTGCGGAATGTAAAGACTAGGTAGGGCACTCACGAACGTTTCACCGGGCACTGCGTCGACACACAATGCCGCAATGAAATCGTCTGACACGGATTCTATTTACTATGCGTGCCATCGCACATGGGCGATTTATTCGTTGCTTTGCAACCGCAGAAAAATACTTTTTTCGAGTCCGTCGCATCATATTTCAACGGCGTAAAGTCCGTTCCAGCATGTGAACCATCGCAGAATGGTTGTTTTGCGCTCTTCCCACACGCGCACCAATAATAGGATTTTCCACTCTCGACCTCGATTGCATACGGCGTCTCAGCCGCTCTTACGGGTGTACCCATGTCCCAAACTCCCTCAACTGTGGTGATTCGATAGATGCATCAGCGTTCTTGCTGGTGCGTGCGCCACTCTAGCGAGTATCGGCGCAGAATTCCACGCTGCAATACTGCGACTCAGCGCTGCAATATTGCGCACCGCGAGAGCCGCCCGACCCACTCTACGGGGCGTCATCAATGGTCGCGCGGTGGACTGATCGTTCGGCATTCGCTCTATATTCGCTCTATCCTTCGGACTTCTGCCCATGGTAAGTTTCGAACGAAATCCAATTCACTCCAAAAACCGGGAGGTTAACGCATGCTGCAGTGGAAAATCGGCGACATTAAAATCACTCAACTCATTGAACTCACAGATGCTAGCGGCGCACTCCAAGTGTTGCCTGACGCGACCCCAGAAAACCTAGATACGATCCCATGGCTGAAGCCGAATTTCGTCTCCCCGGAAGGGCATTTGATCATGAACATTCAAATGCTGATCATCGAAACGCCGGATCAAAAAATGGTCGTCGACACCTGCATTGGCAACGATAAAGCGCTCAATATGGAAGGCTGGTCTAATATGCAGCTACCGTTTTTAGATGACTTAAAGAAACTTGGTCACGATCCGGATTCTGTCGATAAAGTTATCTGTACCCATTTACACGTCGATCACGTCGGTTGGAATACACGTAAGGTCGCCGGGAAATGGGTGCCGACTTTTCCGAACGCGCGCTACGTGATGGTCGAAAAGGAATTCGATTTCTGGCAAAGCCTAGAGGAAGATCCGTTCGGCGACGTATTTGGAGAATCTGTAAAGCCGGTCGTCGATGCAGGTCTCGCTGATATGGTGGGTCCCGACCATCAAGTAGCGGAAGGCGTCAGCTTCGAATCGACGCCTGGCCACACGCCGGGACATGTCAGCGTGCATATCAAGTCGCAAGGTGAAGAAGCCATTATCAGCGGCGACATGATGCACCATCCTTGCCAAATCGCACGGCCTGATTGGGTGACGCCATTTGACGCGGATAGTCCTGCAGCTTGTGCGACGCGCAAG
Organism: Pseudomonadota bacterium; assembly: GCA_027618655.1. Lineage (GTDB taxonomy): Bacteria > Pseudomonadota > Gammaproteobacteria > UBA11873. The sequence goes on from JAQCEL010000049.1 coordinate 15,448, forward strand.
CAGTTTCTTGAGCGCTATGCTGATAAGCCAGTACTCGTGTTAGGTACTCATTTTGCGAACCCCGTTGGCGGTCGCATCGTGCGTGACGGCAAGACCTATCGGTTTGACGTCTAGCGGGAAGGTTCAATAGTCACCCATGTCAGAGGCAATTACTTATCAAGCTCACGGCGACACCGCGGTTATCGTCTTAGATGACGGCAAGGCCAACGCGTTCGGCCATGCGTTTATTGCATGCTTTAATGCGCAACTTGATCGCGCGGAAAAAGAAGCGAAAGCCGTGGCCATACTAGGGCGCCCAGGTCTGTTGTCCGGGGGCTTTGATTTAAAAGTAATCAACGGCGGTGATCCCAAAGAGATCAACCGCATGGTCAACGCGGGCGCACGCTTGATGATGCGGATCTACGGGCATCCGCAACCTGTCGTCGTTGGGGCGACAGGTCACGCGGTGGCGCTTGGCGCATTTTTGTTGTTAGCTGCCGACTATCGGATCGGAACCGAGGGCGAGTTTAAGATCGGCCTAAACGAGACAGCCATCGGCTTGAGCCTACCTGAGTTTGGCATCGCACTCGCGACAGACCGCCTTTCTCGACGACACCTCAGCCAAGCGACAATCGGCGCGACCTTGTACGATCCCACGCACGCTTGTGATATTGGCTATCTCGACACCGTGAGTACGCCTAGTGCGATTCGTGACACAGTCATATCGCGCGCGAACGAAATGGCGAAGCTTGATGGCCCTGCATTTGCGGCGTCGAAAGCGACATTACGCGGCGAGACAATTCGCAAAGTGGTCGCGGGACTCGGCTAGATTAAGAACGGTTGGGAGCTGACGATGCAAGCTAAAACAGCGGCAAAAGAAACGCAGTTTTATTGGAACATCGCTGACGATTTCCTGTCTCGCGAGTCCGTCGACCAAGGAAGCTTAATGGGATTCCCGTGTCTGCGGGTTAACGGGGATTTTTTCAGCACCTGTGAGCATCGCTCTGGTGACTTAATCGTCAAACTACCAAAGGCGCGCGTTTGTGAATTGATTGAGCTAGGCCGCGGCGAAGCGTTTGCGCCAGCCGGGCGCGTTTTTAAAGAATGGTTACTCGTGAAGCGCCGCAACAAAAAATCTTGGTTCGCATTAATGGATGAATCCATGAATTATGTCGCGGCCGAGCGCAAATGAACGACTTCTCCGGGTTCCCGGCCGCTGGATTAAAATTTCTAAAACAACTCCCCGCAAGAGACAAAGCTTGGTTCCAAGCGAATCGCAAAACCTACGACGAATTTGTCGTTGGGCCGTCGAAAGCATTTGTCGAAATATTGGGTGAGTATCTCCGGGAATCCATCTCTTCATCCATTATTGCGGAACCAAAAGCGAACGGATCGATCGCACCGATTAACAACGATGTCCGGTTTAGCAAGGATAAATCGGCCTATAAAGATCACTTGCTCTTCCGTTTTTGGGAAGGCGCAGATAAGAAAACCTCGCCCACCTTGTTCGTGCGAATCAGCGCAACCGAGATCGGGTTTGCGAGCGGCATCGCTTTTACGCAGATCGAGCATTGGCGTCGAGTGATTGATGACGATAGCAGTGGTAAAGCATTAGCGAAATCAATCAAGCGTCTTCAAAAACGCCGGCCTGTCGACGTAGCCGGGCAGGATCTAAAAAAGGTACCTGCCCCTTATCCCGCAGACCATCCACGCGGCGAATTATTACGCCATAAAATGTTTCAGATCCGCTAGGCCGAAGCGCTGTCGAAGGAAATTTCCTCGCCAAAATTCGTCGAACTCTGTCGCTCGTGGTTCGATGAACTTGCCAACATTCATCACTGGCTGGTAAAACACTTTTAATCGTCCGAGACGGTAGAGAAAACCTGATACCGCCTCGTTACAAGTAAAATATTTCTCTTAACTTTCGGAGCTATAACAAATGAGTGGTCCGCTATCTGGTGTGCGCGTTATCGACTTGTCTAACGTGGTCTCTGGCCCGATGGCAGTGCAAATTCTTGCCGATCAAGGCGCCGACGTAATCAAAGTCGAACAACCTGGATCTGGCGATACGGCGCGCAGTATGGGCGCAGTTCGCGCAGACATGGGGGCACTTTTTGCAGTCTTGAACCGCAATAAGCGCTCGGTGGTCATCGATATGCAAAAAAATGAAAGCCAAGAGATCATGCGCGACCTAGTCGAATCTGCCGACGTCGTCGTACAAAATTTTCGCCCTGGTGCGATGCAGCGCATGGGTCTCGATTATCCGGCCTTGAAGGTGATAAACGATAAAATAATTTATGCGTCTATCAGTGGTTTTGGGCAGGACGGGCCCTACTCGAATCGAAGAGTTTACGATCCGATCATTCAGGCCGTGGCCGGATTCGTTGATTGCCAAACGAGCAAGAAAGAAGCGAGTCCACAGCTTATTAAAAATATCATTTGCGACAAAGCCACCGCGTTAAGCGCGGCGCAAGCGATCACAGCTGCTTTGTATGCGCGAGAACGCGGCCACGGCGGGCAATTTCTAGAAGTCGCGATGATTGATGTTGGGCTATCGTTCCTGTGGCCAGATGGGATGTGGAATAACACCTACCTCGGTGACGATATTCGACCGATGCCAAGCCTAAACGACATTTATCGCGTTAATAAAACTGCCGACGGCTACATCGTCTCGTTGATAGTTTCCGATTCTGAGTTTCAATCCATGTGCCGTGCCATTGGCAACGTTGAGCTCGCGATGGATCCGAGATTTGGCACAATCCCTGATCGGATCAAAAATATCGACGAGCTTGCGAAATTACTTGACGCTGAGATCGCAACATGGCGAACCGAAGAATTGTGCGCAAAGCTCGATGCTGAAGACGTTCCATTCGCGAAGATCAACCGACTGGATGAAGTTCACCTAGATCCGCAGATAGTTCATCGTGGCACGATCGTAGAAATGAACCACCCGAGCGTTGGACGCATGCGCCTACCACGACCGATTGCTCAGTTCTCTGCTACCCCGTCTGCCATTCGGTTTCTTGCACCAACGTTAGGTCAGCACACTGACGAAGTGCTTGCTGAACTCGGTCGCTCTAAAGCCACGATCGCCTGTCTCCGAGAGGCTGGGGCGATTGCCTAAGCCACTGACTCACTGCGTGTCAGCCTAATGCGTCACGCGGGATAATCGCGACCTGGGCGGGGAACCCGGCCGATCCGATAACGTTCCACGCATTGATCGAAAGTTCGTCACATTAGCTGCGGTGTATGTGGATGCAAAAAATAATACACGACGAACGTCGTGATGCCGACGACTGCCGGCCTGAATGCCAGATGTTGTTCTTGACCTTGTCCTTTCAGACTCAAGACAACCGCAGAGGCGGCGCATAGCAGGCTCAGAAAAAACAATTCAAGACCTAACCCGAAGTCGACGATATCGCCGAGTCCAAACGATTCGCCAGCCACAGGCGGCAATAACCAGTACAAGGTCGCTCTGTAGAGAAGTGCGAGCAGCGCACTGCCAACCACAAGGAATTCGAGGATCCGGGAAAACCGTTTGACGGACGCGTAATTCATTGTTGGGTGTGCTTTTCGGATGCGACGGGATCACTCATCTCTGCAACCCCGATTATGTGTCGAATTCGTAAAGTTGTGCGAAATCTGCATACTCAAGTTCCCAATCGACTCGGCCTCGGCCAATGGACTTAAGGTAAACGAAATCGGCAAGACGATTGATCCAATCGTGCAGCGAGATCCATTCGCGAACGAGATCGCCATCCGTGCTACTTGCCGAAGATTGAGAATTGAGCCGACAATTCGTTGCATCAGAAACAAGGCTTGTGAGCGCGGCATGCGCCTCGACTAATTTCTCGACCGGTGGGTCCTGTTGGTACAGTGGTCCGAGCGCGTTTTTAACTGCCATAGGCGCAACCTTTAGTGGATTGCTGCAATCGAGAGGCTGTCGTTGCTGATCATCCGCCGCAAATATTGCACTGGAGCTGGCCAAGCACACGGCAATCGCAAGGATCAAAATTCTTTTTCGCATTACGCAATAGTCCTCCGAGTAAACTCAGCATTACTGTGTGCGATAACGTCTCTAGGATCATCGCCCATTCATTACGCGCGACCACCTCGAGCGGGAAATATTACATTAACAGCATGCGCACGGCATTGATGGTCAAAAATCCAGCAAAGATCCGCTTTAGGATGGTCTGGCTTACCCGATGTGACCATGCCACACCGACGGGTGTTAACAGTATCGCGACGGGCGCGATCAGAACGAATCCGAGGAGATTGACGTAACCCAATGACCACGGGGCGAGGACTGGCAGATCCCAGCCCGCGATCGCAAAACGGATACAAGCAGGGAGTGCTGCGAGCGCGCCGAGTAACGCTGCTGCTGCAACGGCATGACGGGCTGGCGCGTTAAATAAGGTCATCAACGGTACCCCGAGGCCCGCGACACCAAGGCCTAGCAGGGCAGCGATAAAACCGACGGTGCCGCCCCCTGCGTAGCGCCATGGCCGTGACGGCGGCTGCTCGCCGAGGCGCCAAGACGACCGTCCGAACGCCATATTTAACGCGAGAAAGACCGTCACAATCGCGAATGCCCTGATTAAACTTGATGGGTCGATGCGCGTCGCAAACTCCGCACCAACGAGCGACCCAGCGACAATGGCGGGCGCCCACGCCAGCACCAACGAACGATCTAAGGACCCGCGCCGACGATGGCTAAGCGCCGAGCGCAATCCGGTCGCGACGACACTGGCGAGCGACGTACCGACGGCGGTAAGTACGGCCGTCCCTTCATCGACTCCAAGACGTCGCATGAGTTCGAAGAGCACGGGTACCAGAACGAGGCCACCACCGATGCCAAGCATTCCAGCAAGGATCCCAACGCAAGCGCCGCTCACTGCTGCTGCTGCGCAAAACAACAGGAGATCTGCGCTCAATTCGCCGGGCTCAAAAACACTGAAAAGCTTAATTCGTGACCGTCTGGATCCGTAATATGGAAGTACCGCTCACCCCATTGAGCGTTACGCGGCGGCGCTTCTGGCGAATAGCCATGGTTAATGGCGTTCGTATAGAACGCGTCAACATCGGCAACCGTAAAAATCATTCTTCCCCACCACGACCACTGACGTTCGGGTGGCTGCACGGTAAGATTCAGAAACTGCCCGCCGAAACTAAAAGAAGTAAATGCGGCATCTGGTCCGCCGTATTTAATATTGAAACCGAGCGCCGAATAGAACTCGACGGCACGCGCCATATCGTGCGTCGCTAAAGTTAGCGCGCTCATTCCTAGGATTTCTGGCATAGCTAGTCGACCTCGTCAGCGATTTGCAGACTATAATGCGCCACCGCGAAGAACGCATTTTTCTTGACCTCAATTAAACCGCACCCGCGAACATCGTGGGTGCTTAGTGGCTAAACATTAAAGTGGATACCCTATGTCTGACAATAAAGCCCCTTTGGCCGGGATCAAAGTCGTCGATTGCTCACGAGTTCTCGCCGGTCCGTACTGCTGCGAATTACTCTCCTTACTCGGCGCGGAGATCATCAAAGTTGAGAATCATAGCGGCGACGAAGGGCGCATGTGGCCGCCACATAAAGGCGCTATGGGAAGCTCATTTCTCGGTTTAAATGCCAACAAACGCAGTATTGCGGTCGATCTCAAGGCGCCTGCTGGTGTCGAGATCGTCAGAGATCTTGCACGCGCCGCAGACGTTCTGGTCGAGAATTTTAAAACCGGAGACATGGAGCGCTTTGGGTTAGGCTACGACGATCTAAAACCGCTTAACGAAAAACTCGTTTACACCTCAGTATCCGCGTTCGGGCGTCGCGGACCAAAAGGCATGGGGCTTGGTTATGAAGCCTTACTCCAAGCCTACAGCGGCGTGATGAACATTACTGGTGAACCAGGTGGCATGCCCGTGCGCTGTGGTGTCTCTTTTCTCGATATGGGTACTGGTGTGATGTCGGCGCTCGCCACAGTGACGGCATTGTTTCGACGTGAGTTCACAGGTGCCGGCGGCAAGGTTGAAACATCCCTGTTAGGAACCTCACTCGGCTTAATGAGCAATTCGATTTCCAACTTCTTACAACATGGGTTTATGCCGGAACGCCTGGGCACCGCGCATCCGCAAGTCGTGCCTTACCAGGCGTATCCGACCAAAGACAGCTTTATATTTATCGCCAGCGGCAATCAAAACTTATTTGAACGTCTGTGCCGTGCGCTCGACCTTGAAGCGATCATTGCCGACCCACGCTTTAAAGATAACGCCTCACGCGTTAAACATCGGGAGGCTGTTTTGAAACTGATATTCGACGCGCTCGCGCAACAAGAAACCGAACCTCTAATGATTAAATTGGATCACCACGGTGTGCCCTACTCGCGCGTGAATAATTTTGAAACGCTGTGGGAAGATGGGCAAGTCCAGGCCTTGGGTTTACTCGAACAAGGCAATGATCCAGATTACGGCGACTTTGAGATCATGGGTTTGCCATTCAGTCTCACGGATCATGACCGCGGTCTAACCCGAACTGCACCGCGAATTGGCGAGCATTCTCGCGAAATACTTACCGAGATCGGCTACCAGCAGCAACGCATCGACGCGCTGATCGCGGACGCGGTGGTCCTCGCCGGTTAATGATTCCTTAGCGCGTCGCTATCATTTGCGCTTGCACTAACTCCGCGAGCACGGCTAGACCTCGCTCAACGTCGTCATGGCTCGCGTGACTGAAGTTCAAGCGCATCGTCCCAATGCCGGTGTCTTCGTCTGCGAAAAACGGTTCCCCAGGCATGAAGGCGACAGATCGTTCAATCGCAGGTGCGAACAATGTACGCGTATCGATTCGTTGCTCCGAGTTCAAGCGCAGCCAGAAAAACAAGCCGCCTGGCGGCACTTCCCAAGTCGCCGATTGAGCGAACGTGCGCTTGAGACAGTCGTTAAAATGATCGCGTTTCGCGCGGTAGTCGTCCCGCAATTTGTTTAAACGTGCCTCGCGGCCCGGATCGCTTAGTTGCTGCAAAATTAACCACTGGCTGATCCGATTACTGTGTAGATCGGCGGCTTGTTTAAGGCGCACAAAATAACGAACGAGATCTGATGAGCAAGCGAGGTAACCTAAGCGCAGACCCGGCGCAAAAGACTTCGAGAAAGAGCCTTGATAGATCCAGGATGCGCGCTCGAGTCGCGCGCAGACGGGACTTCGATCGCAATCCTCGTACACCAAATCTCGATAGGGATCATCTTCAAATAAAGGCGTCTCGCTCGAGTCACAGGCGATGGCCAGACGTTCACGGATTTGCGAGCTAAAACAACGTCCCGTTGGGTTCTGAAAATTTGGAATCACATAAGCGAACGCACAATCGTGGAACGCGGCCGCGAGTTCACCATCTGCGCTTGGATTGAACGGCTCAAATTGGGCACCGAAAAACCTAAAGACCTGCAGCGCCGCGAGGTAGGTTGGTGATTCGACAGCTACGCGCCGACCGCCGTCAATGAATAACTTCGCGACGAGATCAATCCCTTGTTGCGAACCGTTCAAAATTAAGATCTGATCAGTCGTGCACTGCAGCCCGCGACCGCTGAGCTCAGATGCGATCTGTTCGCGCAAGTCAATCTCGCCTTCCGTTGCGCCGTATTGCAACGCTTTACGCGGAATCGCCACATGGCTCAAATCTGGAAAAGACTCGGCCGACGGCAGGCCACCTGCGAACGACACCATGCCAGGTCTATCAATGACTTCGAGAATGTCGCGAATGGGCGACGCTTTGAGGTCTGTTACTCGTTTCGAAAATCGCGTTTGCATTTAGTTGGTTCCCTTTAGTCAATATCATTGACTTATAGACATGTTATTTTCGCCAAATTATTATATCAATATGACTGACGTAAATTACGAAGACGCACTCCGCGAAGCGATTGAACTGCTTTACTTTGCTTACCGCGAGTTCACAGCAGGTCCTGATCGGATACTTGCGCAACGCGGCTTGAATCGCTCACACCACCGGATCCTCTATTTCGTCGGTCGCCATGACGGAATTTCCGTCATGGCGTTATTGGAATTGTTGGCCGTGTCGAAGCAAGCATTGAACGCCCCGCTCAGACAACTCGTTGGCATGGAACTCGTTTCTAATGCGCCGGCCGCAGGCGATCGGCGTCGCAAGGAATTATGCTTAACCGCCGAAGGTCGCAAACTCGAACAACGCCTGACTGGCACACAGATGAAGCAGCTCGAAAAAATATTCGAAAACGTGGGCCCGCAGGCGACGAATCAATGGCGACGCGTCATGCGTGGGATGTATGAGTGATCCGCAATTGTGGGAATTGCCTGCCCTTCGGCGTACTGCGTTAGAGACAC
>JAQCEL010000050.1 GCA_027618655.1 Pseudomonadota bacterium
ACCTAAGATCCGATCTGAATCCCGCATGCCGATTTGATCATCAAATCGCTCGCCTTAATTGACCCTCAGCGCTTCGTTAAATCAGTTTCGTGATCTTCCATGACCATGAAGCGGATCGATGATTTTTCAAATAATTTTTCTTCATCGGCGCCGATGATTGCCGCAGTCTCCGGTTCCGACAGATACGCCATACCGCGATCGAAATCCGCTTCGTCGTCGAACCACAGTTCCGTTAGAACGTCATACGGGGGTTCAGCATCTGCTGCGTAAATTGCGTTGCCGAATGGACTGATAAAATGGCGAACATAGCGTTTTAAGTTTGGGATCTTACTCGCGCCGAGTGGCGCATGCTTAGTTTCGTAATAATTACGAAACGCTTCGACGCTCATACCGTTTTTACGTTTTATAAGTATCATCACTTTAAACATTCTCGTCCCCTTGTAATTTTAATTGCGTAAATAAATCATCCAATCGACCCGCTACGAGTTCGTGATCCGTATCGTTCAAATCGCCGAGCAAACACACACGTCAACCAGCACTAACCGCCACCTGTCAGGTACCGTGCAATTGAATCGCTAGCCAATGGCGGATATCGGCATCCGCGCGCCGCGCAATCGTGGTGTTTGGGGTCAGGGCATCGAAGCCATGTGGTGCGCCGGGGTAGACGTGCAATTCGCAGGGCACGCCGGAATGACGCAAACGGTTCGCGTAATCAATATCCTCGTCGGCGAATCCGTCTAACGCGCCAACTGATATGAATGTCGCCGGTAGATTGCGTAAATCGTTCGCGCGCGCTGGCGCTGCGTAATGTGGGACAGCTTCGACCGTTAGCTCGCCGAGGTAGCTGTCCCAGCCGAATCTATTCGCGTTCGGCGGCCAGACAGGATCGTTCCATTGGCTCGATACGGTGATTTGCCGATCGTCGAGCATCGGATAGATGAGGGCTTGGAATGCGAGTGTCACCTCGCCGCGGTCGCGCGCCAACAAAGCAAGACCCGCCGCAAGACCAGCCCCTGCGCTGGCACCGCCAATGCCAATCCGCCCACGATCAATTCCGAGCCTGTCTGCATTATCAAAAACCCACTTAAGACCTGCGTAACAATCTTCCAAAGGATCGGGATAACGGGATTCAGGCGCGAGTCCGTACTCGACCGAGGCGGCCATGCAGTTTAAATTCGGACACCATTTATCGAAGCGGGGATCGTCGCCAACGTTCGTCCCAACGACCAAACCGCCGCCATGCATCCAATAAATACAGGGCAATCTTCCGTCCGCAGAATTTTCCCGATGGACCCGGACATTAACCTCGCCTCTACCCGCAACGTCGTAGTTAATTCTGCTCACTGCATCAGACACAGGTAACGGTGGTAAGCCCGCTAGGGCTTTACGGATTTTCGGTAGGGTTTGCGCCGAGAGCGTATCGAAACGCAAGTTCAAATCAGCAAGCGCTTGCGCGATTTCGGGATCGAGTAGCGAATTAACATCTAGACTCTGATTCATAAATTTCTTATCTATTGCGGAAAATCCAGTGACGTAATTTTCGATGAAATCATCAGATCCCTTACTAGCGCGACTGCGTGGTTAAGAATACGCAGCTGCGTTGCGCGCTGCATCCGGTGTGAACTGCCGTTTGCGAACGTGGGCGATCCCCAGGTCCGCAAACGGAATCGAAATATCGGCGCGGATTAATCCGGTAGGGTGTCCCCTGACCCACCGAATTCGGCAGGCATATCTTTAAATTTCGGTAAGCCGTCTTTCATTGCAACGGTTTTCTCTCCGTAGAAAACGTGTAATGTTGGTTTGTGCGCAACCCCAGGTACGGTGTTCAGATAAACGTCGTGCATGCTGAGCCCCGGGTGATCAGTAAACACATGGCCCCCACAAATTTTGCAAAACTTACGATGGCTTTTGTCGGTCTTGGCGAATGTGCCAATTTTGTCCGCGCCTTTCGTAACGGTCACACTGGAAGACGGCCACAAACTGAACGCGCTGATTGGCGCTCCAGCCCATTTCGTGCAGTCATCGCAATGGCAAAAGCCCATCGCTTGGGCTTCGCCAGAAACTTCAAATTCGATCGCGCCGCAAAAGCACGCCCCTTTTTCCGCCATGATGGCTCGCTCCTCAGATAAAGTTAAGTTCAAGCCGTCGATCCGATCGCGACTGGTGTCGTTGGCCAGTCTAAACGAAGGTTCGCGACAGGAGCAACGATCACCGGAAAGACTTAAAGCTCAGTGAAGTCGTTCTTTCGCTAGAGAATTTTTCAGCGAATTTTCTATGTGTCTTGCCGCAGGATGGCATGTTTGGGGACGACGAAGTAACGCGAAAGCGACTAAATAAATCTGCTGCAAGGCAGCATAAATAATTGTTTTCGAACTACGTGTTTTAGCCAGAACATTAGGCTACAGTCGTCTGTGGGAATGAATCTAAACCGCCTGCGATCGCAGCTGCCCAATGCGGGCTACAGACCCCAATTTGCGTTCGCATCGAAGGGAGAATCTTCATGGCAAAATACGATACGGTTATAAAGAATGGCACGATCATAGACGGCACTGGCCTGCCGAGAATCACAGGCGACATCGCTGTTAAAGACGGCAAGATCGCCAAGATGGGAAGAATCGACGTCGCGGACGCGGAAGAAGTGATCGATGCAACGGGGCTTATCGTTGCGCCGGGCTTCGTCGATTTGCATACACACTACGACGCGCAAGTTCACTGGGATCCGTATTGCACGATCTCGGGCTGGCATGGCGTGACATCAGTAGCAATCGGAAACTGCGGATTCGGCTTCGCGCCCGCGCGCAAGGAAAGCCGTGAACGCTTATTGCAAATGATGGTTCGCACCGAACAAATCCCCTACGACACCATGGTCGCAGGTATGGGTTTGGATTGGGATTGGGAATCACTTCCCGAATGGATGGATCACCTTGATGCGTTACCCAAAGGGGTGAACTTGCTCAGCTACGTTCCCTTGAACCCCCTACTCGTTTACGTTCTCGGTATCGAAGGCGCGAAAGCTGGACGTCAGGCAACACCAGATGAACAGGGCGAAATGAATCGCCTGATCGACGAAGCAATGGACGCCGGCATGATGGGTTTCAGTTTCCAACGTTTTGGGAAAAACTCAATTCAATCGGACTTTGATGGCACACCAATGCCAACCGATGTCATGCCGGATGAAACCATACTTGCATTTAGCGATTTGCTCGGCAAACGCGGTGATGGATTTATCCAATTGTTGAACGCCAAGAACGGTGATGCTGTCAGTAGCGGCGCTCAAAACGAGGATCGGCTATTCATCGAGGAAATCGCGCGACGTACTGGCCGACCCATTCTGTTTAACGCTTTGATCGCCTCGGACACAAAAGGCGAAGAAAATGTTCACAACGAAACGATGGCCTGGATCGACAGTTGTTTCGAACGCGGCCTGCGAGTTTACGGGCAAGCGGTTACGGTGCGTGCCCCGTTTATCTTCACATTAGAAGATTGGAATCTGTATGACTCAAGTCCGTCGTGGAGTGTTGCCACGGTCGGCACGTTAGAAGAACGAACGGCAAAACTTTCCGATCCTGAAATTCGTAAGCAGATGATCGCCGAAGAAGGAAAGTTAGTCACGACCGGTGTTGGCGGCCCGATTGAAGGGATCATCATTGAAGACACCCCCGGTTATCCAGAACTGAAAAAGTATCATGGTCGCACCCTCGGCGATATTGCTAAAGAAGAAGGCAAGCATCATATTGATGCCATGCTCGACATCGGCGTCGCAGGTGGTTTGAAAGTGCTTTATCGCACCGCTGATATCGGTAGTAACGATCCGAAGAAAGTGGGTGAATTAGTGCGTAATCAGCATGTCATTCCAGGACTCTCGGATGGTGGCGCGCATACGCGTTTCTTTACCGGCGGTTCGTTCACCACTGAATTGTTAACCTGGCTAGTGCGCGAAACTGGGCAGTTAACATTGGAACAAGCGCACTTCCGCTTGAGTTACCTACCCGCGCAAGCCGCTGGCTTTACGGATCGCGGATTTTTACGTGAAGGTGCACCCGCCGACATAATCGTTTACGACTTCCAAAACCTGCGTCGCACACCGGAAGTCGACTACGAAATCGCTCATGACTTCCCCGCCAACGAGTGGCGTCGAATTCAACGGGCCGAAGGCTATCGGTGGATCATGGTTAACGGTCAAGTGACGTTTAAAGATGGCGTTTGCACTGGCGCTACGCCAGGTGAGCTACTGCGTTTGAACCGCGTAGGGACAAGCGCGCAAGCGTAGGAGAAGATAACGCTCCCAGGATCTGACGCTGTTCAGATCCCGGGAGTAGGTTAACGCCGCCCTCCCTAAAACTTCTCAAGTCTGAAAGCGTTCGCTGCTCGGTGTAATCGGATCAGATTCCACTCCGTTTGCTCAGTAACATTCATTTCCTAATCTAAGACAATCGATTGCGTCTAGCCCGCACTCGCGAGGCGACTTTCCGCGTCAGATTTCCATTGATTCAAACGCAGCAATTGGCCTGGGGTGGCGTTCGTGCACACGCCATCTTTGAATGTAACGACGCCGTTGACCATGATCCAGCGATAGCCTTCGGCACGTTGAATTCGACGCCACTCGTTGGCCGGAAAATCACGTGCCACTTCATAGTCAATTTCGGGTACCCGACGCAGCTTCGCGAGGTCATAGACAATGATGTCGGCTGGCGCACCGACTCTTAGAAATCCCCGATCGTGAAAGCCTGCCGCTTGGGCTGGCAAGTAACTCAAACGATAGTGCGCTTGCTCTAAGGTTAGCTCTTTGTTGTCCCTTGCGAGCCAGGTAATGAGATCGGTCGTAAACGACCCGCCGGTAAAGAATTTCGTGTGTGCGCCACCGTCTGATACACCCGGAATAACATGCTGGTTACGCGCCAGCTCGCCAACTTTTTTGGGATCGGTACTAGATAATTCGCTTGTCCGGTACAAAACTTTTAACCCACCGGCGACCCCAATATCGAGCATCACATCGATGGGGTGTTTGTCTTCTGCAGTGGCGATTTCACCGAGCGTTCGACCGACATACTTTTCTAGTTCCGGATGCCCCGGCGTCTCTTGCACGGTCAAACCTTCGATAGGCCCGCCGACCCCCATGGTCACAAGGGTGTCTTCTTCGTCAATCATTTGTTTGCGAATTTCCGGATCGCTTAATTTAACGATGCGCTCTTCAATCGAACCTTGCGTTGCGAAGTTCCATGCCGGGCTTGAGTCGTACATGTTCCAATGCTCAAGGGTAAATTGGTACGGCGCGCGAACCGTCACGGCCTGACCGTAGATCTGTAAACCCTGATCAAAGCAGCGATCGAGCCAGCGCAAAGATTTCTGATGCATCCGTTCCAGTCCTGGCACATCCGAGGCGATGATTGCATTGAACAATACGGGTCGACCGGCACGCCGGGCCAATTCTTCGACGAACGCCGTATCTTTCCCTTGGTTAGTCGATCCCGGCGTGCCGATGGTCGAATTGAGTATTTCGATAAAACCTTCGCCGCGCTCACCCAGTACATCGGCAAATGCAAGTAAGGTCTCGTCTGGCATGACATCGGTAGGCATCGGCGTACCATCGAAATCTGCCTGCATGGAATTCTTACCAAATCGCTGACAACTCCAACCCATCATGCCGGCGTCCATGGCTTCATGAATAAGCCGCGTCATTTCGATTAACTCTGAAGCTGTCGCACGGCGCCCTTCTTTTGCACCTTCTAATCCCATGACATGCACGAGCAATGGATTGAGCGGAACGTAGCTAAGCAGGTTCACACCCTTTGGCTGGCGATCGAGGTGATCCATCCACTGGGGCATGCTTTCCCAATCCCAATCGAGCCCCATGCCGGCAACCATGGTCTCGTAGGGGATCTGCTCGGTGCGGGTCATCATTTTTAGCAAACGCTCGCGGATATCCGGTCGCGCTGGCGCAAATCCAAAACCACAATTACCAATCGCCACGGACGTCACACCGTGCCAGCCGGAAATAGTGCAATACGGATCCCAATGGATTTGCGCATCGTAATGCGTGTGGAGATCGACGAAGCCCGGCGCGACGATCAAGCCTTCGGCGTCAATAACTTCGTTTGCTTCGCTTGCCTCAATCCGTCCAATTTTGGCCACCCGACCGTTGCGTATGGCAACGTCCCCGAGAATTCTTGGTAATCCCGTGCCGTCAATGATGGTGCCGCTTTTAATTACCGTATCGTACTGACTCATGCGGACTCTCCTTAAATGATCCGATCGCGAAATTGAAAAAAGCTAACAAGACCATCATCGTACGTACGCAGTTCGGTACTCGCGAATTTAGTCGATAACATACTCCGGAATGGTTTATCTTAACCGCAAAACCAACACTCAATGACTTCAACAACCATGACCACACCTAAACCACAAAATTCGCGTCACTACCAAAATCTGTTTATGGATAGTCACCGATGGCGTAATTTTGTTGTCCGCGAGGGCGATATCATCGTTTGCACGCCGTATAAATCCGGCACGACTTGGGTGCAGATGATTTGCGCTTTACTCATTTTTAAACGTCCCGACTTACCAAAACCGCTCGCGGAAATTTCGCCTTGGCTCGATCTTAGAATGACGCCAATCGACGAATTACTCGCCGGATATGCGGCACAGACTCATCGCCGAATTATTAAAACGCATACGCCCTTAGACGGATTGCCGTACTTCGAACAGGCGACCTATCTGTATTGCGCGCGAGATCCACGCGACGTTTTTGTGTCCATGTGGAATCACGGTAAGAATCAACGGATCGGGCATTTAATATCGTTGTTGGAAAAGCAAGGCGAAGTGGCCGTCCCGCCGCCACCCCTACCGGAAGATTTCAATGAACGATTTCGCCTTTGGATTTCAACCGGTGCATTCCCTTGGGAGATCGACGGATTTCCGTTCTGGTCGGTTTTTTCACACGCTAAATCGTTCTGGGCTTTTCGCGAACTGTCGAACCTGCATTTTCTGCACTACGCCGATCTGAAATTCGACCTCGAAGGGCAGATGCGTAGGATCGCGAAATTATTGGAGATTGAAATCGAGGAATCGCTATGGCCGGTTCTCGTTAATGCTGCCACATTCGAGTCGATGAAAAATAACGCCGACATGACCGCACCTGATACTGATCTCGGTGCCTGGCGTGAGAACGCAGCGTTTTTTCATCAAGGTAAGCACGAGCAATGGCGCACACTCCTTAGCGAAGAAAACCAACAACTCTACGAATCGGTAAAAGAACAGCACCACGCAGTCACGCCGTTAGACTGGTTGGAATGCGGCTTCATTGCCGCCGCTGGCAAGGGCTGAATCGAACAGACGGATCTGTTGATCTCGATCGCGGTGCGGCGCTACGCGGCAACGATCCGTCTAGGCTAATAAGCTAAACGATACGCCGTTCGTGCAATTGTTGGATTTCTTCGTCGCTATACCCGACACCTTTCAATATCTCGTTGGTATGCTCGCCCAATTGTGGCGCGCGGTGACGGATCGTGCCTGGTGTGACTGATAGTCGCACGGGTGTTTCCATCAACGGCGCGGCGCTCGCGACACCCGGGTAGTCCACGTATTTGTGCAAACCACGCGCGTTTACATGCGGGTCATCCAGCGCTTCTTGTAGATTTAATATCGGGCCACCGGGGATACGCGCTTCTTCAAGATCGGCGAGCGCTTGCGCGGTGGTTCGACCATCGCACCATTGTTGCATCCGCTCACAAATCAGATCCGCATGATCGCCACGCCCTTCGTCTGTCGCGAAGCGTGGATCGGATGCCCAGCCGTCGGCACCGACAAGCTTCGTCCAGCGGTCGAATAATGGATAACCAATCGCCAACACGAAAATAAATCCATCTTGGGTTTTAAAACAATCGACCGGTGCAGCCGTAACGCCTCGATTCCCTTGCGGCGGGCGATCGAGTTTTAACACGGACTGCTCAATGTGCTGGGAATTCATGAATGTCATCGCGGTCGAGAACAAACTCGATTCAACGAGTTGTCCGCGTCCCGTTTTATCTCGCTCGCGCAGCGCGGCCATGGTGCCAAACGCGGACAACAACGCGGTTCCGAAATCAACATACGGCGCGGACGCACGGCGCGGCATGTCGTCGTCACCGGTCATGTACATCGCACCGGACATGGCCTGTCCCAAGGTATCGAATCCAACCCGATCAGCATAGGGGCCATCGATCCCAAAGGCGGAGACCATCGCCAAGATGATGTCCGGTTTAATCTTTTTCAGACTGTCATAGTCAATTTGCATAGCCTTTAACGTGGGCAAGGGGAGATTCGCAATAACGACGTCTACCGTCGGCAGAAGACGTTTTAATACCGCTTGGCCTTCGGGCTTCATCGGATTCAGGGTTAGGCCTTTTTTATTGCGACCCATGGTAATGAAATTCGCACCGGCGCCTGGACCAACGGGCGCGACAAAACGATCTTCGCTGCCATCAAGCTTCTCAACGCGAATCACTTCAGCGCCGAAATCGGCCAACATCGTCCCGCAAAATGGACCTGCG
The DNA here is from genome assembly GCA_027618655.1 of Pseudomonadota bacterium. Lineage (GTDB taxonomy): Bacteria > Pseudomonadota > Gammaproteobacteria > UBA11873. Next base: position 8,529 of record JAQCEL010000050.1, read on the forward strand.
ATATAACGGCCGAAATCTAATACACGAATGCCTTCTAATACTTGGTCTGCCATTTCGTCCCCGCTAATAGGTTAGGTGTTGTCCGGCACCATTATTGCCGCAGCGCGCGGAATCGGCAACGTAAGGGCAGGTTACCGATAGCTAGCGCGCTTCGCGTGCGCGGTGGCAGAAAATTCAATTCGACTAACAACACCAAGCGCTCGATAATCGCGCTCACCAGTCATCCAAACAGGAGCGCAGTTGCCATGGATATCGACCGACTCAAACGCATCATTCGCGAGAAAGTTATCCCACTGGATACGCCCATCAGCCTGGCGGAGCGGCGTGCGGAAATGGAGCGAGTGTCGTTTCGAGTGGCAGAGGATATTACCGTCGAACAAGTCACTGCAGGCGAACGACCAGCAGAGTGGCTGCGCGCTCCAGGAATTAACCCAAAGCGTGCCGTGATGTACTTGCACGGTGGCGGGTATGTCATGGGTTCCTTAAATACGCATCGGTCGTTGGGTGGGGAAATCTCGCGCGCAGCAAATGCAGCTGTTTTGATGGTGGACTATCGGCTTGCACCTGAAGCACCGTTCCCCGCTGCCGTCGACGATGCCTGTGCGGCCTTTGAATGGTTACTTGGGCAAGGTTTCCATGCCGAGAATTTAGCGATCAGCGGCGATTCGGCAGGTGGTGGATTAACAGCCGCCTGTTTAGTCGCGCTACGCGACAAGCAAGTTGCATTGCCACGCGCGGCCGTCTGTATCAGTCCATGGTCCGATCTGAGCTGTTCTAATTCATCGTATCAAACGCGGGCCGACGCAGACCCTATGGTAACGTTCAACGGCTTACACGAAATGGTCCAGCAATATGTGCAGGGTCAAGATGTCGAACACCCGCACATTTCGCCGAATTTCGCGGATCTCTCGTCGTTACCACCTTTGCTTATCCACGTCGGTAACGACGAAGTTTTACTCGACGATTCGGTCGAGCTGCACGACAAAGCACAAGCCGCTGGTGTCGACAGCACCTTGGAGATTTGGGACGACATGATCCACGTGTGGCACGCGTTCCACCCCATGCTAGCTGAAGGGAAACAAGGGATTGTGAGGATCGGCGAGTTTTTACAGTCGCATTGGGACACGAACTAAATTGAACAGAAACACTGGAACAGGTGCTCGGCGCTGCTGAAAACGGATCGCGAATCGGCGTCCGTTCAGCCAAGGAAGCACGCCGCTATGACGACGAAGATTTCAGTGAATGATAAGGACTCTCAAGCGAAAAATATTCAGCACCACTAGCCACTAACGCGAAAGGCCCTAACGAACGTAATCACCTGCTGAAAAATCATGACTGCACACAGGACAAGCAGATCCTTTGAACAAGGGTCCATACTGTTCAGCGTGAACGAGTGCTTGGAGAAACCAGCGTTGCTGACATTTTGGACATGTGATGGCTACGATTACGAAACCATAGGCGATCGTCGCGACTATCGTTCCAACTGTCCACGACATTCCGATTGACTCAAATGCCGGCGCAACGCTGCCGACCAGCATGAGTACAACCCCAACAAGCATCTTCCACATTTGACCTGTAAGTGTGACAACAGAACGATTAAACATGAGAATTTTCCGGTAATTAGCAACAATAACTTTGCGACTGCGCTAGGCAACTTTCGCTCACCGCGACATTCATCAAGTCGCCTGGAAGAGGCGTTTCGAGATCCGCATTGCCTGCCCTGATCATAGTTTAATCTCTCGTTGGTCCGCGAATTAGCGCCAATAGTTCATCGCCACGACTGTATCAGAGTAGGATCCACCATAACGATACGAATGATCCCAGACAAGACGCACGCGCAACGCCTCCGAACCACGCTATACAGCGGACCGGAATGCACGTTATCGTCGACCGTGAGCTGCACATCATAGGGGAATCGCAATTGACGATTGATGAAAGCTCAACAGTCACGTTTTTTTCGCGAGCGGTGAACATTACGCATTGTTCGATCGGATGCGCATTGAGGATCCAGTACATTGGACCGCGAGTCCAGACGAGCGTGGATACTGGTCTGGGTTTCGCCACAAGGACGTAAAAACGGTCTTCAACGAACCGATTTTATTTAGTTCGGAGCGCGAAGGCGCGGCGCCCGCGTTGGACAACGAGATGTCCGCAATCGCGAGCGATGCCTGGGGACTTGGCCAAAATATCGCGTTGATGCGCGTCGCGACTGCGGATACGCGACTGGGCGGCCATAGAATCCGTGAGGGAGACCGCATGATCCTCTGGCTACCATCAGCTAATCGCGATGAAGCAGTATTTGAACGACCTTATGAATTTGATATCACGCGACATCCCAACTTGCATTTAGGTTTCGGGGCGGGCCCCCATTTTTGTCTCGGCGGCCCATTGGCTAAGATGGAGATCCGACTCGCGTTAGAAGAATTATGCAACCGTTATGACGGAATTGAAATCACAGGTCCCATTGAAAGAGTGCAATCGAACTTCGTCGGTGGCCTGAAGCATTTGCCTGTCAAACTGAAATCTAGAGCAAACGCGCAGTAGCGGCATAGTCGTAGTAAGTAATAATAAAAAACCTTTAGCGACTAAGTTAAACAATGCAAGCGCAGGCCATGATCCGTCAATTTTTTTCTTATACCGCGCCTGGTAGAACTTGGCGATCGAGTCAACTCGCCGATAATTCCCGGGCCAACTCAAGGCATCCTCAATAAAGGAACAACCCTATGCATCTTGGTGTTTTCTCGTTTAATACAGAATATTCCATGCGCGCCGATCGTCTTGCCCGCGCTGCCGAAGAACGTGGTTTTGAATCCTTATGGGTTCCGGAGCATACGCACATTCCCGTTCCAGCGACCGGCGAGCAAGCGGATCCTGACACCGGCATGCCGATGAGTCCTGCGGGGTTTTTCTTACCCGAAGAATATCGACACATGTCCGATCCGTTCACGAGCTTGGCGAGCGCCGCCGCAGTGACAACTAAATTGAAGCTCGGCACCTGTGTGTGTCTCATCAATCAGCACCATCCCATCAATCTGGCAAAACAGATTTCGACGCTCGACCATTTAAGTGACGGTCGTTTCATATTCGGCATCGGCGCCGGGTGGAATGTTCAGGAAATGGGACATCACGGAGTTGCTTTTGCAACCCGGTGGCGCGAACTCCGCGAACGACTGCAAGCCTTGCGCTGCTTATGGACGGAAACGAAGGCTAATTTTACCGGTGAGTTCGTACAAATCTCAGACTCTTGGCAATATCCAAAACCCACTCGTGCGGGTGGACCGCCCGTTGTTCTCGGAACGATGGACACCGAATTTGGACGGCGCCAAGTGGCAGCTCATGGCGATGGATGGTTACCGTTAACTTTCGACGTCGAGGAAACTAAAGCGAGCATCGCCGACATTCATCGACAGATGAAAGATCTCGGTCGCGACCCGAACAAACTTGATGTGTCTTTATTCTTTCTCGCTGACGAAATGCAATCCGCCGACGCGATTAAGAAAGCGCGAGATACTGGTTCGACTCGCGCCATCATGCGTCTACCGATAGGCGACGACAGCGTTGTACTGAAAGCCTTAGACGAGTACGCACGTAGTATTTGAGTTCGGCGATGCGGCGCACGGGGAATTCGCGTTTGAGCTTACGCGCCTTTGTGGGGTGTGGGTGGTGGGTTGACGTCGCAGCCCGGAGCGTCTAAATTTGTCCGGACAAATTTAGACGCGCTGGCGGAGCGACCTTGGACTATCACACCATCGAAGAGATCATGCGGACCGATGGCCTGCGGCTCGTGCAACGTTTCCGAGCCCGTGGGGTCAGGCGGCGAAAACCATGATGGAGCACAAGGGGCTCGCTTTCCGTGTCGGGCCACAGGCCGCGGGCGGTGAGAATCCGGAGCTGGTGAGCTGGGCCGGCATCAACAGCGGTCCCGTCGTGGCGTGGCAGGACGAGCCGCCGGTCAACCGCTGGAACGAGATCGTCCTCTTACTCGAGCGTTCCGCGGTACTGAAATGCCATGTGTAACGACCGGATGAAGAACCAGAGGTAAGGCCATGTCCGCAGCCGCCGACCGCATGACCGCCCACGACGACGGCCTGATCCTCGACGCCATCGACAAGTGGCTCGAGCAGAAGGTGAAGCCCGTCGCAATGGAACTCGAGCACGACGACGTCTACCCCGAGTCGCTCGTCGAAGACATGAAGGAACTCGGCCTGTTCGGCGCGCTGATCGATCCGGAATGGGGCGGACTTGGAATGAGCGCAACCACGTACGCGAAGGTCGTCGCGCGCATCTCCGAAGAGTGGATGAGCCTGACCGGCATCTTTAACTCGCACCTGATGATGGCGCTCGTCGTGCAGCGCTTCGGCACCGACGAGCAGAAGACGTACTGGCTACCGAAGTTCGTGACGGGCGAGCTGCGCGGCGCGCTCGGTCTCACCGAACCCGATGCCGGCACGGACCTCCAGAGCATCCGCACGACCGCGCGACGCGACGGCGACGATTACGTCGTGAACGGCACGAAGACGTGGATCTCGAACGCGATTGAGGGCCACTGCGTGGCGCTGCTGGTCAAGACCGACCTCGACGCCAAGCCCCGTTACAAGGGCATGAGCATGCTGATCGTACCCAAGATCGACCCGGAGACGCGCGCGTCGCTGCCGGGCGTGCGCAACGGACGCAAGCTCGACAAGCTCGGCTACAAGGGCATCGACTCGGGCGAGTTCGTGTTCGAGGACTACCACTGCAACGCGGCGCGCTCGCTGGTCGGTGGCGTGGAAGGCCAGGGTTTCTTCATGGCAACCGGAGGGCTCGAGATCGGGCGCATCAACGTCGCCGCACGCGCGGTCGGCGTCTCGCGCCGGGCGCTCAGGGAGTCCGTCGCCTACGCGCAGGTGCGCAAGACCATGGGCAAACCCATCTGCGAACACCAGGCCATTCAGCTCAAACTCGGCGAGATGGCGACGAAGGCGCGCGCCGCGGAGCTGCTTGTCGAAGACGCGGCACGTCTTTACGACACCGGTGCCCGCGTCGACATGGAGGCCGGCATGGCAAAGTATTTCGCCTCGGAGACCGCCGCAGAACTCGCCTTCGAGGCGATGCGTATCCACGGCGCTTACGGGTACTCAAAGGAGTATCCAATCGAACGCCTGTACCGCGATGCACCTTTGATGTGCATCGGCGAAGGCACGAACGAGATGCAGCGCATCATCATCGCCAAGCAGCTCGTGAAGAGGAACCCGGTGTGAGCGCAGACCAAGCCACGCTGAGCGTAACGAGGAGGAGAGCATGAGTAAAGTGCGTGTGGCCGTCGACATCGGCGGGACGTTTACCGACATCTGCATACTCGACGAGGCAACCAACACGCTGCGCGTGCAGAAGGTGCCGTCCACGCGCGATCCGATCGACGCCGCGCTCGAAGGCATCGCAAAAGCCGGCGTCAATCTCGCCGACATCACGCTGTTTTCGCACGGCACGACGGTCGCGACGAACGCGCTGATCCAGCGGAACCTGCCGCATGCGGCCGTGGTCTGCACCGAGGGCTTTCGCGACGTCATCGAGATCGGCAACTCCACGAAGGCGGATCTCTGGGACGCCTACCAGGATAATCCCCCGCCGTACATCCGTCGTCGAGACCGGCTCACGATCCGCGAGCGCACGAGCGCTGCGGGGGTCGTTGAGAGGTCTATCGACGAGGCCGAAGCCCGTGAGCTCGCGGCGAAACTTCGCAAGCGCGGTTACCGTGCCGTCGCCATCTGCTTCATGAACGCGTTCGCGAACGGAGAGAACGAGCGCGCTCTCAAGGCCGTCCTCGAGGCAGAACTCCCAGGCGTCGCCGTGACGACCTCGAGCGAGGTGTTGCCCGAGATCTTCGAGCACGAGCGCTTCTCCACGACCGTCGTGAACGCAGTGCTGCAGCCCGTGGTCGGCGACTATGCACGCCGCCTGCAGGATCGTCTCGCCGCGGGCGGTTACGACAGCGATGTGCTGCTGCTGCATTCCGGCGGCGGAGTGATGACGCCGAAAAGCACGGACAGGCAGGCGGCGCGGCTTGCGAGTTCAGGCATCGCCGCCGGCGCGATCGCGAATCGCTACATTGGCCAGCTGTGCGGCTACCCGAACGTGATCGGCTTCGACATGGGCGGCACGAGTACGGATGTTTCGCTCGCCTGGCAAGGCGAGCTGTTGACTACGCGCGACTGGTACATCGAGTACGGGCACCCGATCTGTTTCCCGAGCATCGACATCAAGACGATCGGCGCGGGCGGCGGCTCCATCGCCTGGATCGACGAGGCCGGTAGCTTGCGCAACGGGCCGCAGTCGGCAGGCTCCGATCCGGGTCCCGCCTGCTATGGGCGCGGCGGTGAGGAACCCGCCAACACGGACGCGAACCTCGTGCTCGGCCGGCTCGGTGCCGGGCTCGCGGGCGGGGACCTCGGCCTCGATGTGGCGCGCGCTCGTGCGGCCATCGACATGCGCGTCGCGCGCCCGCTCGGGATGAACGTCGAGGCCGCCGCGCAGGCCATCCTGCGCGTCGCCAACGCGAACATGGCCGACGCCGTGCGTCTCGTGTCGATCATGCGCGGTTACGACCCGCGCGATTTCGCGCTTGTCGCATTCGGGGGCGCCGGTGCGCTGCACGGCGCGGCGATTGCCGCGGATCTCGCGATTCCGAAGGTCATAGTGCCGCCACACCCGGGCGTAACCTCGGCGATGGGCTGCTTGCTCGTCGACATCCGCCACGACCTGCTGTCGACTTACCTCGTCGACAGCGCGGTCGCGGACGCTGCGGACATCGAGCGCGAGTTTCGCGTACTCGAGGACGAAGCGCGCGAACGGCTTGCCCACGAGGGGGTGGCCGAGGCGTCCATGGTGCTCACGCGCTCCATCGACATGCGCTACGGCGGGCAGTGGCGCTCGCTGACTGTGCCTGTGCTGCGTCCGTTCACGAACGTCGCGGCAGCCGTCGAGGACTTCGGCGCCGCACACCAACGCGAGTACAACTACCGTCGCAACGGCGCGGTCGTCGAGATCTTCCGGCTGAACTTGACGGCCATCGGCGTCACGCCGAAGGCAGAGTTCGCCCGCCACGCACCAGGCGGCGCGATGCCCGCGCCGCGCTCGACGCGGAGCGTGACGTTCGACGAGGGCATCCAAGAGACCCCGATCTTCTGGCGCGAGGACCTGCCCGCCGGTGTGGCGTTCGCCGGTCCCGCAGTCGTCGAACAGTTCGACGCGACCACGCTCGTGCCGCCCGGCGCCCGGGCCGAGGTCGACGCGTGGCTTAACATCGTGATCACGGTTTAAGGAGTCCCGATATGGACAAGCCAGTTACCGCCGCCAACCAGCTCGACCCCGTCACGTTCGAGGTTCTGCGCAACGCCTTCGTCAACATCGTCGACCAGATGGCCGAGCAGGTGCGCCGCACCTGCTACTCCTTCGTCGTGTACAACCGCGACTTTTCGAACGCGCTATGCGACGCCGAAGGTAACACGGTCGCGCAGGGCAATCAGGACCTCGCCGCCCACGTCGGCACGCTGCACTACACCTGCAAGGCGGTCATCGAGGAATTCGGCGCGGACATCCACCCTGGCGACGTGTTCCTGATCAACGACCCCTATGTCGGCGGCACGCACTTCAGCGACACGCGCGTGCTCCTGCCGATCTTCGTCGACGGCCGTCTCATCGCGTGGAGCCAGGCGAACGGGCACTGGGCGGACATGGGCGGCAGCGTGCCCGGCTCGTTCGACGTGACGGCGAAGGACATGTTCAAGGAGGGCATCCGGGTGCCGCCCGTTCGGATCTGGCGCAAGGGCGAGTACTGCTACGACGTCGCGCGCCTCATCGCGAAGAACACGCGCGACCCGGACGCGATCATCGGCGACATGGACGCCCAGACGCAGGCGGCGCGGATCGCCGAGCGCGAGTTGAAGCGGCTGTGTGATAAGTACGGCGTCGGCACGATCGAAACGACGTTTGCCGCGGTGCAGGACTACGTCGAGCGCGCCGTGCGGCTGCGCCTGGCCGAACTGCCGGACGGCAGCTGGGAGACGGTGGACTTCGTCGATCAGGACCCCTCGAAGGCGGAAGGGCTGATACCCATCCACGTGAAAATGACGATCGCGGGGGACGCGATCGAGTTCGACCTCACGGGCTCTCACCCGACCATAGGTTCGATCTACAACAGCGCGTTCGGCGGTACGTTCGCGGCCATTGTCTCGGGCATGAAGACGTTTTTTCCGGACGTGCCCCTGAACGCAGGACTGTATCGCACGGTCACGGTGACCGTGCCTGACGACACCATCGTCAGCGCGCGCTGGCCCGTGGCCGTGACCGGGTTCGTGATGTGCTTCGAGAAAATCATGAACGCGATTTTCGAGCTGTTCTCGCGCATCATGCCGGAGCGCGCGATGGCCTGCGCGTTCAACATCGAGTACCTGCAGACCGGCGGCTACGATGCGCGCGGCGCGGGCCGACCCTATTTCATGCTCTACGACTGGCTGGCCGGCGGCTGGGGAGGGCGCAACGGTCGTGACGGCCTGGGTGTCACAGCGTCGTGTTTCGGCGTGGGTTTGATGATCCAGCCAGTGGAAGGCCAGGAGCGGCTCTGCCCTGTGCGCACCGATCGCCTGCAGATCACGACCGACAGCGCAGGGCCGGGCAAGTGGCGCGGCGGCGTGGGTCTCGACAAGGCCGGAACGATCCTCGACGTCGAAAATTGCGTGTTCTCTTATTTCTGCGACCGCGAGCGCTCAGTCGTGTGGGGTATCGAGGGTGGACTACCCGGCGCCCCGCACGGACTGTGGCTCGAGCCCGAGGGCGAGCCGGCGCGTTTCCTCGGCGCGGTGTTCTCCGACGTGCCGGTCGGCAAGGGCGCGCGCTTCTGGCGCGGGACCTCGGGTGGCGGCGGCTATGGTGACCCGCTCGAGCGCGATCCCGAGCGCGTGAAGGAGGACGTCGTCGACGACTATGTCTCGCTCGAACGCGCGCGCAAGGACTACGGCGTCGTGCTCGAGGTAGTGGACGAAGACCTTGCAGAATATCGCGTCGACGAGGCCGCCACGAAGCGCGAGCGTGCGCACATCGCCGCAGCGCGGGCCGGTTGGTTGGACGAAGATCCCGAGCAGATCGCCGCCCGCTATCGCGCGGGCGAGCTCGATCTGCACGATGTCGTCCGCCGCCACGGAGTCATCTGCGACTGGGGCACGGGTGAATTGCTCGCCAACACGACGCGCGATTTCCGCGCGCAGATGAAGGCGCGTTGCCTGCCCTCCTGGAACTAACGATCGGCTGCGGCCGCAAGGAGACATCGATGAACAAACCAACAGCAAACAGTATTAGCGAACTCGCGCGGCGCGACCTCGACGCCGTGTTCCACCCGATGACCCAGATCTCGGCGCTGAACGAGATGGGCCCGATGATGATCGTCAAGGGCGAGGGTATTCACGTTTGGGACGAGGCCGGTAACCGCTATATCGACGGGCTCGCGGGTCTGTGGTGCACCTCGCTTGGCTACGCGAACGAGGAAATCGCGCAGACGGCCTACGATCAGATCAAGACGCTGTCCTACGCGCACCTGTTCCTCGACAAGAGCAGCGACATCGCGATGCGTCTGGCCGAGAAACTCAAGGCCATGGTGCCGGGCGGTTTCTCCAAAGTGTTCTTCGGGCTCTCGGGCTCCGACGCGAACGACACCCAGATCAAACTCGTGCACTACTACCACAACGCGATCGGTAAGCCGCAGAAGAAGAAAATCATCGCGCGCCTGAAGGGCTACCACGGCATCAGCTCGGCAGCCGCCAGCGCGACAGGGCTCGCGCCTTTCCACCAGGGGTTCGACCTGCCCGCGCGCGGGTTCTTCCACACGGACTGCCCGCATTACTACCGCTACGCCGAGCCCGGCGAGAGCGAGGAGGAGTTCACCACGCGACTCGCGGGGAATCTCGAAAAGCTAATCCTCGACGAGGGCCCGGAAACGGTTGCCGCCTTCATCGCCGAGCCCATCATGGGCGCGGGCGGCGTCATCGTGCCGCCCGCGTCGTACTTCCCGAAGATGCAGGCAGTACTGAACAAATACGACGTACTGTTCATCGACGACGAGGTCGTGACCGGCTTCGGGCGCACCGGCCAGCCGTTCGGCGCCGACACGTTTGGTCTGACGCCGTCCACGATGACGCTCGCGAAATCGCTGACTTCGGCCTACATGCCACTCTCCGCGGTGATGATCCCCGAGTTCATGTACCAGGCGATCGCGGACATCTCCAAGGAGTGGGGCATCTTCGGGCACGGGTTCACGTACACCGGCCACCCGGTCTCCATGGCAGTGGGGCTCAAGGTGCTTGAGATCTACGAGCGCGACCGCGTGTTTGAGTCCGCGGCGCGCAAGGGCGAGCAGTTTCAGCAGCAACTGCGCGCGTTCGCCGATCATCCGCTCGTCGGCGAGGTGCGCGGCAAGGGCATGATCGGTGCCTGCGAGCTCGTCGCGGACAAGGAGACGGGCCAGCCGTTCGATCCGAAGGCGGCCGTCGGCAAGTACTGCCTCGCGCGTATGAAGGCGAACGGGCTCATCTGCAGGGCGATCGGCGACTCGCTGGCGCTATGTCCGCCTCTCGTCAGCTCCGAGGACGAGCTCGGTGAGATCTTCGCACTCTATGGCAAGGCGCTGGACGAGACGTACGAATGGGTGAAACGCGAAGGGCTGCTTGCCGCCTGAGGCGGTGGAATCGGAGGGGACAGCATGGCAAGAAATCTGCACGTGAACGGCAGGGTGCACGAAGTCGAGGCGAGTGACGACACGCCGCTGCTCTGGGTGCTACGAGACCATCTCGGGCTCACTGGCACGAAGTACGGGTGCGGGGTCATGGCCTGCGGGGCATGCACCGTGCTCGTCGACGGCGAGCCCGTGCGGACCTGTGTGATGCCAGTCTCGGGCTTCACTGAAGCCCAGTCGATCACGACCATCGAGGGTCTGCCGGGCGCGGACGAAGACCCGGTCCAGAAAGCCTGGACCGAGCACAGCGTCGCACAATGTGGCTACTGCCAGTCCGGCATGATCATGGCGGCGCACGCGCTGCTCGCGAAACAGCCTGAGCCCAGCGACGCCGACGTCGAGCAGGCAATGACGAACATCTGCCGCTGCGGCACCTATCAGCTTGTGCGGGTCGCCATCCGGCAGGCCGCAAAGGAGATGCGCGATGCGTGAACCCACCGCCGATTTCAGCGTCGACCGCCGCCGCTTCCTGAAGGGCTGCGCAGTGCTCAGCTTCGCGCTCGTGCTGCGTCCTGGCCGAACCGCCGCCGCGGCCGTAACGAACGCCGCGTTCTCGCCCAACGCCGTCCTCCGGATCGACCCCGACGGCGCGATCCGCATCGTCATGCCTCACGCCGAGATGGGCCAGGGCGTCTACACGGGGCTCGCGCAGATCCTCGCCGACGAACTCGACGCGGATTGGAGCCACGTCGTCGCCGAGCACCTCGACTCCCTCGACCCGGCGTTCAACCACCGGGAATGGGGCGTGATCTCGACCGGTGCGTCAACGTCCGTGAGCAACCAGTGGCAGCACCTGCGCGAGGTCGGCGCGACGGCGCGCGCGATGCTCGTCGAGGCGGCCGCGCAGCAGTGGGGCGTGGCCGCCGACGGGCTGACTACGGCGAATTCCTTCGTGATCGACCCGGCTCGCGACCGCCGATTGTCCTACGCCGAACTGACGGCAACAGCGGCGCAGCTCCAACCGCCCACCGAGGTACGTCTTAAGACGCCGGATCAGTTCCGGCTCATCGGCACCGACGTTCCCCGACTGGACGCGCGCGCGAAGGCGACCGGCACGGCAACATTCGGCATGGACTTCACGCTGCCGGACATGCTGCAGGCGAGCATCGCCCACGCCCCCGTGTTCGGCGCGACGCTCAAGTCGTTCGACGCGTCGCAAGCCGAGGTGATGCCCGGTGTACGCAAGGTCGTACGTATTCCGAGCGGAGTCGCCGTGGTGGCGGACACGTTCTGGCAGGCGAAGACAGCGAAGGACGCGCTCGAACTCACCTGGGACGACGGCGCCTTCGCGGACGTCTCGTCGGCGACGCTATGGGAGGAATACGCGACGCTCGCGGGCACCGATGGGCCCGTGTTCGAGCGGCGCGGCGCGCTCGCTCCTGCCGCGGCGGAAGTGAACCTCGAAGGCGAGTTTCGCCTGCCGTTCCTCGCGCATGCGCCGATGGAGCCGCTGAACGCGACCGCCCGGTGGGGGGGCGCGGGCCTCGAGATTTGGTCGGGCACGCAGTTCCAGGGCGTCGACGCGGGCACGCTCTCGGCGAAGCTCGAGATACCCGTCGAGCAGGTGCGCATCCACACGTTGTGGCTCGGCGGCAGCTTCGGGCGCCGCGCGGCGCCGTTCTCCGACTTCGTGCTCGAAGCCGCCCAGATCGCGAAAGCGTCGGGGTTGCCGAATCCGATCAAGCTCGTGTGGCAGCGCGAGGACGACGTGCAAGGCGGGTTCTATCGCCCGATGGCGCTGCACCGCTACCGGATAGGACTCGACGCGGCGCGGCGGCCCGTGAACTGGGAGCACCGCGTGGTGTGCGCGTCCATCTCCAAGGGCACGCCGTTTGAGGCGGCGTTCATGCACGAAGGCTTCGACACGCTATCGATCGAAGGCCTGCGGCACACGAATTACGACGTCCCTAACGTCGAGTTCGTGTTGCATACGACCGAGCACGCCGTGCCGGTGCTCTGGCTGCGTGGCGAAGCGGACTCGCACACGGCGCCGGCCGTCGAGGGCATCATGAACCGACTCGCGCGCGAGGCGGAGCAAGACCCCTTCGCGTTTCGCCGTTCACTGCTACGCGAGACAGACATGTCGAAGCGGATCAAAGGCGTGCTCGATGCGCTCGAAGCCGGCGCTGGCTGGGCCAACTCGCCGCCTGAGGGCGTCTACCGTGGCATGGCGGTGCACCCGTCCTTCGGCTCGGTCGTCGGTTACGTCGTCGAGCTTCGTAAGAGCGACAAGCGGCTCGACTTTCACCGTGTCGTCGCCGCGGTCGACTGCGGCCGCGTGGTGAACCCGGCTTCAGTGCGCGCACAGATCTACAGCTCCGTTGCGTTCGCGCTGTCGATGGCCATCGGCCAGAAGATCGAGATCGCGAACGGCAGGGCCGTGCAGAGCAACTTCCACGACTACACAGTGGCGCGCCTATCGCACGTGCCGGACGTCGAGGTCCACCTCGTCGACAACGGTCTGGACCACCCGACGGGCGTTGGCGAGCCGGGCGTGCCGCCGTTCCTGCCAGCGCTCGCCGAAGCCGTTCACGCGGCGACCGGCCAGGACGTCAATGCCTGGCCGATGACGCTCGACGGCTACGCGTTCCTCGCCGGCGGTTCTTAATGCCGCGAGCCGGGCCGTTGAGCCACCGTCAACCCCCACGCTACCGGCAACTTGCCGACGCGCTGCGCGCTGAGATCGTGTCCGGGCGTCTGCAGACAGGCGATTTGCTGCCGACAGAAATGGATCTCTGCGCAACCCATGACGTGTCGCGCCACACGGCGCGCGAGGCGCTGCGCATGCTGACCGAGGAGCAGCTGATCGCGCGGCGCCAGGGCGCCGGCAGCGTGGTGCTGGACGCTTCGGTCGCGTCGTTCACGCAGCGCACGGGCGACTTCGCCGGAATCCTGCAGTACGCCCGTGACGCAACGTTCCTGTTGGAACGAGCCGGAGATGCGGGAGCGAAGATGCGCGCGCGATTCGGCCTGGTGGGCGACTATCGCTGGTTCAGCGGCGTGCGCCAGGTCGACGCTCGGCGGCCGATCGCGGTCAGCACAATTCTCGTGCGTGCGGCGGTCGCGCCCCCCGCCGCGGTGATCGATCGCCTCAACGAATCCGTGTCCGAATGGATCGAGCGCCATCACGACACCCGTATTGCCGTGGTCGAGCAGCGCATGGCGGCCGTCGCGTTCGGCGCGCGCGACGCGAAGCGCCTCACCGTTGAAGCTGGCAGTCCGGCACTCGAGACGGTGCGACGCTATTGTGATGCCGAGGGCGACGATGTAGTGATCTCTCACAGCCTTCACGCGGCGGGACGTTTCGCGTACACGATGGTGATGGAACGCCGCCGCTGACCCAAGACGGTTCGGACGCGGCAAACCGACAGACGCGAATTTCCCTGACGAGCGAAAGCCATCGCTGCTTTTTGCGGCGTGAACCGGTTCAACCGTAAGCGAGCCATGAACCCCATAGTTCAGTCCCGTTGAGTATAGAAGATATAGACGCCCCCTCTTGACCCTGACTCTTCTACACGAATAATTGAACTTAATGTTGTCAACCGGATCGGATCTGCATGGTAAGCCGAACCGAGCACGAAAAGGTGACGGAGGGATTAAAAATTGACCACTTCGAATGATCCACCTTGGCTGCACCGCGATAACGTACTACTCTCCCAACCCTGCCCATCTGCAAAAGGATTTGCGATGCTCAGAAGAAAACGGAATTACCTGCCGGGCTACCCGTATCATCTCGTCCAACGCGGCAACAACCGCCAACCCTGTTTTTTCGAACACACCGATTTCGAGAACTACCTCGATTTGAAGGAAAGGTGACGGAGGGATTAAAAATTGCGCCGCCAGCGGAGTCTGAAACAGCCCACCGCAGTGGCGCCGCCAAGTGTCATTTTCGAACACAGCAGGCGTGCGAGTCGATAACCCGGTGGTGTGATCCGGCGCGGTGCCGTCGAGCGAGCGATGCACACGATGTGCATTGTAATAATCTTGGAATGCCGTCAGCTTTCGTATCAGATCGTCCGAGTTCCAAAAGAACACCCGATCGAGGTATTCGCGTCGCACTGTTCCGATCGATCGTTCAACAAACGGATGTGATGTCGGGACGTACGGGACTGACTTGACCTCATCACTCTCACAGACCCGCAGGTTGGCGCGCCAGCGGTGAAAACGAAACAGCGGATCATGATCGGTGCTGATGTGCTTCGCTAACGGCTGGCCCGCAACGGCGGAATTGAACATGCGATAAACGGCAATGCTATTGACGTCCCCGGCGTGCACGCCAAAGCCGATGAGGCGGCGGGTGAATACGTCCATGACAACTATGACCCAATGACGACGTCGTAGGACCGATCCGCAGCGAAACAGGTCCACGCTGCTGTCCTCGCTATGGGCAATGCGAACACAACCGAACATCGGATGGCGTGTCTT
>JAQCEL010000051.1 GCA_027618655.1 Pseudomonadota bacterium
TCGTGGTTTATTCGAGGTAAACGCCGCTTAGGCCTTGCCTCCCATAGCGGGCAGGCGGTAGACGTGCATTCTGCAATCTGGCGGGCGCAAGTGCCCTTATCGAGTGGATCGTAGATACACCACCGACAATAGGCATTGATCGCTTTGCGTAGGCTGGTACGTCCTTCTGGTTTACCGTCCTTTAGGATAGGGCTTTTCATCTTGTAGATCGCTCAAGCTGCCGGGCCGCCTCGCCGTAGTACCAAATCCGGTGTCGCTCAGCTACGCACATCACCGCGCACTCCAAGAGCGGGCGATTGCTCAACATATCGGTGTGATCCTCGATCGGCCACGTCAGGATTTCGTTAACGACAGCGTCGATCTTGCAGCGGTACCCACGCGCCTTGATCACGGATCGGATCAGCGCTGCTAACGCCCTATGCCGCTTTTCGTCGGCTTCCTCAGTTTCGGGAGTGGCTATGGCTATACTGGCTATACTGGCTATAGTTGGTGCCTCTACCCGGCCATGTATAGCCACTCTAGCCACTATAGCCATAGCCGGTGCCGTCATCGCTTCGGCTACAAGATTGGTGATCCTCACCGCCCGCGCTCCTTCAACAAGGCCGGATTGATCGAAATCAGCTTTTCCTTGCCGCGTTTAAATTCACGGGCGCGGTGCAGCTCTGTCAGCACCTCAAGCGCGGGATCGAGAATTGCGCGTTTGCGTATCGGGCGCGGTGCAAACTGCAAGGCGTCGCTAGTCTTGACCCAGCGGCTGCCGTGCTCGCGGCAATAGTCGATCAACCACTCGTCGAGCTTAGCGGCGTTAACCTCCTCGACCGGTAGCGCAATCTCTCCGAGAAAACGCTTCGCTTCTTCCAGGTGCCAAGCCACGACCTTAGCCGCCTGCTTACTGGGCTCTTGCCCGATCTCCGATCCGCCCTTTTCGAATACGTGAAACAGAGCCGCGAGGCGTGCGATATTCTCGGCCGCTTTGCTGGCCACGTCCCGTAGATCCCGCAACTCGCCACCGTCGCGCAGCTGCTCCTCGATCACGTTGTATCCCTTCTTCCAGAGATCCTTAGCGCCCGGTGAGAGTGTGAGTCTCGACGGTGCCAGCGTGCCGTCCTCGTCGAGCGGTAACGCCTGATTGAGTATCTCCGATAGCCGGCGGTAGTAGGCGTCCAGGTTGGGCCTTGCGTCGCTGAAAGGCCGGTAGCCTTGCGTGGAGTCGGGCCTGGAAAACAGGAAGCGCGCCAGGAATCCGCTGCCACGGGCGAGGCCGCTGGTGCTATCGATAAATTGCTTTAGCGTCGGCTCTTGCACCTGTAACGCTACCGTTAGCCGTGCGCTATTAACCCTCACGCTTTCCGTTGTCTTCCGATCGCTGTGCAGCGTGCCGCCGTCCCATAGGACGTTGAGCGTCGATAGCGTCCGCATAAGCGAATCCGGGCGCATACTGTGTGCACCGAATACCGCACCGCCCTCGCTCGATATGATCCCGGCTGTCGGCCAGTTTGTCGCCAACTCGGTGATCAGCTTCTCCTGTGTGGCGTCGCTGTAGATCAGGCGCGGTATGCGCGGCGCTACGGGTTTCTTCGCTTCCAGCTCGCGCAGATCGTCCTCAAGCTCAGCGGTTGATTTTGCGGCCCTGGTTTCTTGTTGGATCTTCGCCTTAACGCCGCTCTGCTTCGCTTCCCAAGCGGCGACAGCGGCACGGTGATCTGCGAGATCGGGCTTCAGTGCCGCGCGTTGCTGATCTTCATATTCGCGGATCGGCGCCGTGAAGTACGTGTCGCAGGTACTCTTACGCTCGCCGGATTCGGCAATCGTCAGTAGAAACAAGCTCACGGGCCCGTATAGCGACGGGCTGCGCTCGACGTCCACGTGCGCCTGGATTGCGAGCGATATAGCACCAAGCGCGGAGGCCGCGACTAACGGCACGGGCGCTTGCGTGAAACGCTGTACTTCCTCAACGGCAGTGCGTAGCGATCCAGGTAGTGATTCCAGCGGATACGGTGCCGCTTTCGTTTCAACGAAAAACGGTTGCGGATCCTCCCATGGATCGAGCACGACAACTTTATCCACTCCCGGTACGTAATCGGTAGGCTCATGTGGCATCGGTCACGCCCTCAGCCACGTATCGAGATGAGCGGCTACCGTCACTCGGTAAATACATGACGCGCTGTACGCCGTCGCGTATCAAGGCACGTGCGCTGCGGGCCGGCAGCTCCGCTCCAACGTCACCGGCGGCGCAGAGCATTACTGGATCGTGATCTGCGAGAAACTCCCAGTTGAACTCATCGGGATCGGTGCCAGGTGGTATCGCCACGGCCAGGTGTCGGCACGAATTGCGCTCGTCCGCCCACTCCCAAGCGGCGGTGCCGATTGCTACCCATAACGTGACGTTGCGCCCGTCGGCGGAGGTACCAACGTAGTTAGGCCAGGTGTCGGGATCATCGAGTGCCGCGATCACGTCGCGGGCATAAGGGGGGAGTTTCCGCTTCATCGCGGCACCCCCTGAATATTGGCATCACGGGCACGCCGCTCGACGCGATAGATAAACCAATACGCACCCTTGATTGGTGCCGTACAGGTATGAAGTCTGGTGAGTAGATAACGCTCGCGAGCGCGTTGATTCGGCGGTGCATTGCCTTCGGCGCAGGCGTGCAAGGGTGTTGCACCGGCGCGGTGATACTGATCTATCATATGATTTCCTTTAATGCTTAAAACCCCGCAATAGAGTTGCTGCTCTGCGGGGTTTTTTTTGCGTAGGGGTTAAGCGGCGGGACGCTGTTTCGGGAGTGACTCAACCCACGCCCGGACGGTCGAATCCTTCCAGCGGGGGGAGTCGCCTACGTAGCAGTCCGGCTCGGGGAACGTGCCAGACTTAACGCGATTGCGAACAGTCCAACGCGATCCGAGACCAAGGTGATCGAGATCATTGTAGTCGTTGAGTTTTTCCATGGTGCGGCCCTCTCGGGGTTTGAGGCCGCATTCCAGGTTGGGTGAGTCGTTACACTTCCCCGTGGTGCGGCCCGTTGATAATCAGGTACCGCAGTTAAATTACACACGTTTTGGCGCGTCGGTGTTAAGTAACTCGCCGATTTATTTACCTTTGGGGGAACGGTTCAGCCTCTCGAAAAAATCGGCTCGTTCTTTCTCTCGGCGACGTTGTTCTCTTGCGTCGCCTTCGATTAGCTCAGCATGGATGTCGGCGAGTATGCGCGCCGTTTCGGTGGCCGCTTTGTATTCTCGAATCCAGGCGCGTAGCGTTTGTCTAACAACGCCGTGCAACTCAGCAATCGTATTCCAGGACTTTTTAGGGTTACGCTCTTTCTCGTTTAGCGCTCGCTTTGCGATCTCCAGCCTGTCCGACTGGGAGCGCTCCGGCGGGCGGCCTTCGCTTCGGGTTGCCGCGAATGCAGCGTCGAGCGTTTCCGATTTGCCGTCCAGGTAACGCTGAATATTTTCGCCAGCCCACCTTGCATCATCGGCACGAACAAACACTTCGGGGATCGGGGCCGTTTCGTTGATTTGCTTTAGGTCGTCGGCGAGCCGTTGCAATCGATCCTTAACGTCTTTCGGAATATTCGGGCCTTTGGTTTCGTCCGCCATCACTGCACCGCCTCTGGTACGCCCTTTAGGGTAAGCCGCGTCACGGCGGCGGGCTTCTTCAAGGTATCGAGGTAATCCGCCCACTTCCCCAGCCACTCCCGCATTTCAGGCTCGTAAGTGTGGCGGTCGTAGATTGCCGTGACGGATTGATCGGTGTGGTTGAGTATCTTGCTGATAACGTGACGTGGTGCGCCCAGTGCCGCGATCCCACTCGCCAGCGTGCGCCGTAGATCGTGCGGTGTGAATGGCAACACTTTCAGCACTGGTAATGCATCTTTCAACGGTGCATGGATCCGCCACGAATGGACGGGCCGCTTCGGATCCGTCAAGGCGGGAAACAAATACGCGCTGCTACCCTTCCGCCGCCGCACCAGATCGGCCGCCTGCTCCGATAACGGTAACCGATGCTCGCGGCCGTTTTTCGTGCGGGCCGCTGGGATCGTCCACAGCTTCTTACGGGTGTCGATCTCAGCGCTTGCCGCTTCGCACGCTTCGGATAATCGAGCGCCCGTGAGCAATATGAAGTGCAGTAGATCCTGCTCCGCTGCCGTGAGTGCTGAATCCGGCAGATTTTCAAACAGTCGGCGGATCTCAGCGTTTTCCAATACGCGCTCGCGGGCGGTTTCCTTGGCCTTTTTAATGCCGGTGCAGGGGTTGAATTCGATCCCGCCCTTCTCGCGCTCAAGCGCCCAGTTATACGCGGCCCGCAGATGTGCCAGGACGCGATTAGCCTGGACGTTTTTGTCCTCGGCGCGGAGTGCGTCGAGTATCTCGGTGACCGCGCCACGGCGCACGTTGCGGGCCGCCTGATCGCCCAGTGTGGGGACACCGTATTTTTTCAGGCACCGCTCCTGCTCGGCCCAGCTTCGGATCTTCGTGGACTGGTAGGTGGCGAATTCGGATACCAGCACGGCCACGGTGTAATCGTCTTTTTCTTGCTTTTGTTGTTTTGCAGTCAGGGCGTCCAGGTTGTCGGCCCGTTGCCTCGCCTCGTAGGCTTTTGGCAAGCCGTGCGATTTCTTCACGTCGCGTAACCGTTGCCATTCTTCGCGGGCATCGGACAAGCTCATCGGGTTGGGGTAGGTGCCGATCACCATTTTTTCCAAGTCGCCGCGCACCTTGTCCGCGCTGACTTCTTTGGGTTTTCGGTAGCGGTAGTAAAACGTCTTTGAGGCGCGCTGTGCCCTAAAGGACGTACCAGCGCCGCTCCTCGCCTTTTTCGGGGACACCCGCACCCGCAGGCCGGGGCAGTCGGCTACCGCCACCTCGTACAGCTTTTCGGCAGGTTTGAGAGCGGCGATCTGTTTGTCCGTGGTGATCGGCTTGTGCGGCATTGGTGTACCTTTATCGCTTTGGGGACACCATTAGGTATACCAAAGTTCACCCCTTCATGCTACACCTTTCACCGGCTTCCACCACAGGACACAGGCGACGGAGAGACCCGCCGCGTGCTGATATTGCTTGTTTTTAAGGGAAAAACCGCGAGAAACGCGGTTAACTATTTGATAATTGGCGGAGAGGGAGGGATTCGAACCCCCGGAACGCGCAAGCGCTCAACTGATTTCGAGTCAGCCCCATTCGGCCTCTCTGGCACCTCTCCAATGATTTAACTGATTCTAGTGACACATTTAGTGTCACACGCGCCCAGCGCATTAGGAATTCGGCGAACACCCGCACCACCCGAGCGGTGCGCATAATACCATTACTTTGAATGGGAAATTCATCGCTACGATCGAACCTCTCGATGCGCCTTAACAAGAAGCTAACGACTATTACGAACAGGATAGTGGTCAACCGATTCCAGTCACATTGTTAAGGAAGTTGTCATAGTCGCGTGAACCCGCGCAGCCCGAGGTTGAGTACAACCGTTTCGAGTTGCAATACTATGCGATATATTTCCGAACGTCGGCGGTCGCCTCTTTTCGGGTGCGCTACAACTTGCCTTTCCCTGCAAGACGTAGCGAGGCAGTCATAACGGATGTGAAACAGTGCAGTAAGATTTTACCCACCGTATCAGAAGTATAACCATTTATTCCCACTGTTGGCGCAACAATAAAACATGAAAACAAAGCAAACTGAAACGCTCTCGGGCTTACCTAACTTGTATAAGACGTTAGACGACGCGACCGAAGAATTGGGAGCATTCCTAAGTTTGGCGCGAGGTGGTGAAGCGCCATTAGAAAGTCTCACGCAAGCCGCCGCAAAGACCGTGCAAGAATTGGCGGCGTGGCGATTATCTTTGAAGGAAGTGGTGTACGCGCCTGAGCTGGCAGAAACTCCGCGCGTCGGCGCAATTTTTTGACGGTTTCCATGCTCAAGACGACAGCGACTCTGAAGCCCCTTCGATGTAGCCGCACAGGCTCGCGTGGTTGATGCGTATTAGCCGAACAAGCGGCCCTGGGGCGGACCTCGAGACGGCGGCGAGTGCAGAGTCACTGTGGCGTCTTTACACTCAACGGTGCCCGGCGGCCAATATTTCACAGGCGCGCAGGCGGCATTAATCTAAAAAATCAGGTTAAGACTTTCCCGAAAAGGGGCAATTCGCGAAAAGCGGAATTCGCCATCGCCGTACAGAAATCGCCCGATTTCTGTACATGGCCTAGCTGCGCCCCAAGCTGTACAATCCACGCGGTACCGACTCTCGTTGGAGAGAGGGGATTTTTGTACACGAGATCGAATTTGCATCGGCCAGAGTCACCCGAACGGTAATCAATTGTTACAGGACTCGAATTCCGGTTGCCCGGCACGGAATTGAGGAGTTCGATCCGGCTTGAAAACAATCAAAAGAGGACGCATGTCATGAAATACACGACGACTGAGCCCTCGAAATATTGCCCTACTTCGCTTCGTTTCGGTACTGTACCAACCGCTCTCCAGATGCGGATGCTTCCCCGCACGGGAGCGTTAGCACTTTTCGTCGTTCTGCTATCAGCTTGTGCTACGCCGCAAACGAAGGCGCCTAGCGTTTCGATTATCGACGCAGAAAGAGAAGCAGAAGCGCAAAGACGCCTCGTGGTCCAGCGTCTCGTTGGCGATCAAACACGATTGATGGGTATTGCTCATCGGTTGCTCATTGCGGGTGCCGATTTATGCGGTCAGGACGTGCGGCCAATCTACGGGTTTGCGGCCCTGAGTTCCTACAGTTTCGATGAGGAACTATGGCCGGCGGCTCGGTCGTTTGGAATCGGCGATCTGCCGACGATCTCGAATGTCCTTCCAGGATCAGGGGCAGAAGCAGCTGGGCTTCAGACCAGCGATGTGATCAAGCAAATCGGTACTTGGAAAGTACCCGCCGGAAAAGCGTCGCTGGAAAAGGCGACTGAGAAAATTGATGCCCACCGTGCAAGTTCGCTTCCGTTATCGATGGTCGTCGCGCGCGCGGGTAGTGACGTGGCCATCGAACTCAATGGTGAGCCCGCGTGCGCATACTCGATCGATATCGGGACCGGTAATGCTGTCAACGCATACGCGGATGGCGAGCGTATCGTCATTGAGCAAGGCATGATGCGTTTCGTCGAGAGCGACGAAGAATTAGGGCTGGTCATCGGGCACGAGTTGGCTCATAACGCGATGGGCCATATGTCTTCGGTAAGGCGTAATGAGCTTCTTGGAGGCGCGGTCGGATTATTGCTCGATGTCGGACTCGCGGTTGCAACCGCGGGCATTTACGCTGATTCCAGCTTCACGAAAGCGGGAATGAATGTCGGTGCTGGCAGTTTTTCCGTCGAGTTCGAGCAAGAGGCGGATTACGTAGGGATGTACTTCCTCCAGCGAGCGGGGTACGACATTTCGGATGCCCCGAATTTCTGGCGCCGCATGGCGGTGGAGAATCCAGATAGCATCGAAATGCGAACCTCGCACCCGACTACGCCCGAGCGGTTTATGGGACTGCAAGGGGCGATTCGGGAAATCGAGGGCAAGGCGGAGAGCGGGGTATCGCTGCTCCCGGAGATGAAGACCAAGCCGTAGCGCGTCGGTGTGGGGTGTACGCTAAATTTCGGACGCCCACCCGAGTCGATGCTTCCGATAAACGGCCCGAGTCGGCGGAAACTGTTCCGGGTTATCAAGCGTTCCTACGGTGACATCAATGCGCCCCGGTTGTTCTTGCCCTTCCCAACTCAGCGTGCTCCCGCGATTGCCGCAAAACGTTCGAACGACACCTGGAGACGAAGCGAACTCTGCAGGTACTCCCCTTAATTAATCGGAAGCGCGAACTATCGAGGAAGAAATAGGCAACAGACTGCGCGCCAATCGCGCGTCTGCAGTCGGAACAGTGGCAGACGACGACTTGATCAGGGAGACCGTCGAACTGGTATCGGATCGCGCCGCAAAAGCAACCTCCCGTCACTGGATCAGTGGACATCGTTGCATTCCACTAGATCGATTACATCAGCAATTGTGTTCCGCCAGATTGCGAGATCACTCATCGAGTTCTCTGCAGCGATTACTAAAGATTCAATTGGCGGCACGTTATCCCGCGCCGTGCCGACAAAAGCTGCACTGATTTCTGCTGCATCACTGAGCGTCCTTCGTAAATCTGCCAGATTGTCTGTATCTCCCATGTACTAGACCTCAGATTAGTGGGTGCGCTTAGAATATCAGGATGCTCCAAATATTTTTGCTTCTGCTATTAATCTCTGCTGCTGCGCAAAGCGAGGAAATCTCCGGCACGGCTCAAATCATCGACGGTGACAGCATTCGGATCGGTGAAACGGAAATACGGCTGCATGGCATTGACGCACCAGAAGCTAAGCAAACGTGCCAGTACGAGGGTCGCGACTGGCCGTGCGGTGAAACGGCAACCAAAGCCCTGCGGTCCATTGTCGGGGCTGGACCCGTGCAATGTACCTGGACGGAGCTTGACCGCTATGAGAGGGCGCTAGCGACCTGCTACGTGGCTCAATCGGACATTGCATTGCAGTTGGTCGATCGCGGCCTGGCGTTGGCCTATCGACGCTACAGCGATGCGTACGTTGCGAATGAAGATCGGGCGCGTGCGGCTCGCAAAGGGGTTTGGAACACGGAGTTTGTACTGCCTTGGGATTGGCGACGAGGTGAGCGCCTGGCCGGTAACGAGCTGCCGGATATCGACTGCCCGGTTAAGGGGAACGTGAACGGCAAAGGTGATCGGATCTACCATGTGAAAGGGTGGCGGGATCATTCAAAGGTCAGGCTGAAGCCAGAGGAGGGCGATATCTGTTTCCAGACTACGGCAGAGGCGGACTCAGCAGGGTTTCGCAAGCCGCATTATGCTTCCGATCGGGAATGATCGCCGGCACAGGATTAGTGGCTGCTGGCTGCATTGGCTAATTCGGCCGAAAAAGGTGCTGCCATTGCAGCCAAATTAGCCAGCAGCCAAGGTCAGAGTGTAAAACAAGGATGCGTGTAGAAGCGGTTCACTTCTCTGCACGGCCATCCAACCTGGGCTACAGAAATCGTAACGCCAAATGTCCCGCTTCTAGGTCTGCTTTTGAGTATCTAGCGGTCGTGCTCGTGCGGCACCGCAACAGTCGGAAAGCGGCCAGGAACGGAAAAGTGCTAAAACATTGTTTTCGAGTCAGCCCCATTCGGCCTCTCTGGCACCTCTCCAATTGTTCATCTAACTTCTAATTCAACTGATTGGATTCCATCACGCTTAGGCGTGATTTCACCCCTTCGGGGCGCACTCCGTGCGTCCATCTTTCCTCGCGGAAAGCTGTCGAGTCAGCCCCATTCGGCCTCTTAAGGCACCCCTCCAATTGTTCATCTAACTTCTAATTCAACTGATTGGATTCCATCACGCTTTCGCTAACGCGGCACATTAACGGCCCACAGGCATATTTATTTTGTAGCCGAAGTCTTATCGCACATTCGGACGTTCTTTACATCGTGGGCCGCGATTGTACCCGAGCGCGCCCCGATGTTGAACGATTCGATACATACACAGTCAGAGTCTGAAAGAAGTGGCCGCCGGGCGATGCGGTTCGTAGAATAAATAGCAGACGTGTCTTTAGACTAGTCGTTGAAATGGAGACTTAACCATGGTCGAAAAACGTACTGAGTATCTAAGAGTAAAGTTCACACTTTTAGTGCTTTTTCTTACTTCGTCGATAGGAGCACTATCGGCAGCTCCCGCCCTCGAAGAGTACGTCGGAAAACCGAGCGAACAGTTACTTCGAGCGCTTGGTGAACCGCTGTTACGCTCGCCAACTCAACTCTTGTATTCGCGCAAATCGGAGCCACGCGGCGGGAAACTTGGCGCACCTCAGGTCATCATTCAAGGCGCGTCTAGCAAATTTATTGTCGGCAGCGAGTACGAGCAATTATCCGTTCCAGACTTGCCGTGCGATTTAAACGTGGGTGTTGATGCGGCCGGTTTAGTCAATTCGATTGAACGTAAGGGGCCGGGGTGCACGGAATTCATTTATTTACTGCAGCAACAACAAGCCTCAAAACAATCTAAACCGGGCAAATACTGATTGTGTGACGACCACCCCAAATTCTGGGGTCTAAACGCGCCATCGTCCAAAATCGCTCTCAAGCTTCGCGATTCAAAGCCGATCACTTAGATGCCTGAGGCAGTTTGCAGGCAGTGCCTGCTTGTCCGGATTTAATTTTCAAGGATCCCAATGGATGGTTACGATCGCGGAATTAGTTGCTGGAGTTAAAGATCTTCTCCCGCTCCCGAAGTCCTACATGCGAATTCAAGAACTGGTCAATGATTCAGATTCTTCGTTAGACGATGTGACCAAAGTAATCGAGAACGATGCGGCGTTGACGAGCCGAATTCTTCGCATTGCTAACAGCGCATACATGGGACTTGCTTCAAAAGTCGATACAGTTGGGCGCACTGTGCAAGTTCTCGGCCTCAATCAGGTGCACGATCTAGCCCTCGCTAGCGCCGCTGTCGGCTCTCTGACAAAAATGGACACCGGCCCACTCGACACTGGCGACTTCTGGCGGCGCAGCGTCTATTGTGCGGTGGTTGCAAGAATCGTTTCTAAACGGCGAAAAATAGCCGCACCTGAGCGTCTGTTCGTCTCGGGTTTGCTGCATGACAGCGGACATCTCCTTTTTGCTCACCGCATGCCCGATCGCTACGCGGCGCTACGCGCTAAATCGATCAAAACGGCGACGCCGATACATATCATTGAACACGAAGAATATGGTTTCGACTACGCGGAACTTGGCGCCGCGCTGCTGAGAAGTTGGCAATTACCTGAAGCGATAATTGAACCTGTTCGAACCCATACCGACGATCTCGCGACCATCGATACCAAGCTCGTGCAGGAAGCGTGTGTGTTACATGTCGGTGCGGTAATTTGCCGCGCCGCAGTGTGGCGCTCCGACGTTGATGAGCCAGTGCCGGAGTTTGAACCGGTGGCACTTCAATTGATGAATATCGATAGTGAAAGCACAGAATCGATCATGCGCGAAGCGGACGAATCGGTAATCGAAGCAATGACGCTGTTGTTATCAGGCGCGGGCAAAAACGGCGCCCGCGCAAACGCCGCTTAATGTCGATTTTGATTGGCAGTTAAGGTTGGTCCTACGGTTTAGGTGATCCGAAGTTTCGCATAACTTCCAGGCGCCGGCTCAAGCACGACCAGCTCAGCGTCGCCGGGGACGCGCGCGCCAACCTTATCCCCGGCGTATTTTCTAATCCACGTGGACCATTCAGTCCACCAACTTTCAGCGTGCGTTTCGGATTCGGCAAACCACTCATCCGCACTGATGCCCGTCACACCAGGGCCAGTGAAATGGCCGTATTGACGCGTCCCAGGCGGGTTAATGATGCCTGCAATGTGTCCAGACTTTGAGAGAACGAAAGTTACCGGACCGGAGAACAATTGCGCACCCAGAAACGTCGTTTTCCACGGTGCAATGTGATCCTCCGCAGACGAAACAAAATACGCGGGTGTCTCGACACAAGATAAGTCGATCGGCACGTCACCAATGACGATCCCACCAGGCTCGCGAAACGCGTTCTCGAGATACATTTTTCGTAAATACGTGCTGTGCATTTTAGCTGGCATGCGGGTCGCGTCACGATTCCAATACAGCAAATCGAATGGGACCGGCTCCTTACCTAACAAATAATTGTTAATCACGAACGACCAAATCAGATCATTAGCGCGCAACATATTGAACGTGGATGCCATTTCGGCGCCGTCCAAATAACCGCGCTCGCTCATCGTTTTCTCGAGGCTTTGGATCTGCTCTTCATCGATGAAGACCCCAAGATCGCCTGGTTCAGAGAAATCAAGTAGCGAAGTGAAGAAGGTCGCCGATTGAACTCGATTATCATCCGTAGCGCGCAAGTACGCCAAAGTCGCACCCAGCAAGGTGCCGCCAAGGCAATAGCCGATCGCATTGACCTGCCTCTCTCCGGTCGCTTTTTCTATAGCATCAAGCGCCGCTAAAGGTCCTTCGAATACGTAGTCCGGGAAGTCTTTATCCGCCAGCTTTTCGTCAGGATTGACCCACGAAATGACGAATACAGTGTGCCCTTGTCCAACCGTCCATTTGATAAACGAATTCTTCTCTTGAAGATCAAGAATGTAGTATTTATTGATCCATGGCGGCACGATGAGTAACGGAGTACGAAATACTTCGGTAGTCGAAGGCTCATACTGAATCAACTGTATGAGCTCATTTTGAAAAACAACTTTTCCTGGCGTCACCGCGATATTTTTACCCAGTTCAAAAGCGTTTGTGTCGACCATTTTTATGTGTACGCTGCCGTCCTTGGGATCAATGTCGCTTAAGAAACTCTGCAAGCCGTCGAGCAAGTTCTTACCGCCCGACTCGACGGTCGCACGTATAACGTCCGGGTTCATCATCGCAAAATTGTTGGGTGCAACAGCATCAACGAACTGTTTGGTAAAAAACGCGATTTTCTTTGCTGATTTTTCATCGACATCTTCGATATCTTCAACGCTCGATAAAATCGCGGTTGCGGCGACTAGATAGGATTGCTTGATGAAATCAAAGAAGGGGTTGCTATCCCATTCGGCGGCTTTAAAGCGTCTATCACCGTCGCTTTGGGTCGCGGCAGGGCCGCCATCCACACCCATGAACGCCGCAACACTGCGTTGCCAAATCGCAAGATATGACTGCCATGTAGCCATTTGCAGATCCAGGACTTTAGCTGGATTATTCGCCCAGCTAGCGGTCAATTCGATAAAGGCCGGAACTAATCCAAACGGATCACGTTCAAGCTCAAGGTCAACGCCGTGCTCACGGAGGTAATTATTCAGTAGTTCGTGACTTTTTTCGGCGATGCTTGTTACTGCTGCCGATAACTCGTTCGGCTCGGGCAGGTTGAACGGATTATGTGGGTCACTCATGGGGCGTTCTCCTAAAGGCAGTAGCGACCACAATACTCAGCAAATGCGGCCGCGTTGCTAGCCGTCGCTCGGCCTGCAAAATTCACCTTCTACTAGTATGGTCGCGACGGAACGCAATTATGCGATTATGTTATGTTGCAATGCAACAAGTGACAGTCGTACTCCCATTAGGCGTCGACTTATTGTCCGCAAAAACGTCAGAGATTGGGCTATTGTCCGCTAGATGGTCCCCGGGCGGTGAAGCGCTGGTAGACGACCCGTCCTACTGCTTAGCTTTCTTCGGCATGTACAAATCAGTAATCGTTCCGGCGTAGGCTTCCGCGGCCATCGCTACGGTTTCAGACAATGTCGGATGGGGGTGGATAGTAAGCGCTATATCTTCGGCGTCGGAGCCCATCTCAATCGCTAGCGCCGCTTCGGCGATCAGATCACCGGCGTTCGGCCCCACAATACCAGCCCCGATGACCCTCCCGTCGTTCGGATCGAACAGTAATTTGGTGATCCCTTCGTTGCGCCCGAGAGTCAAAGACCTGCCATTCGCGGCCCACGGAAATGCGCTTTTCTCGTAGGGAGTATTGTTGGCCTTCGCCTCAGTCTCAGTGAGACCAGCCCAGGCGACTTCCGGATCAGTGTAGGCGACGGACGGGATCACTTTGGCGTTGAACGCAACTTTATGGCCGGCGATAACTTCCGCGGCAACCTTCGCTTCATGTACCGCTTTGTGCGCCAACATTGGCTGCCCGACGACATCGCCAATCGCGAATATATGACTGACATTGGTCCGTTGTTGATCGTCGACCGCAATAAATCCGCGCGCATCAACATTCACGCCGGCATTCTCTAGACCTATCTGTCCGCCGTTAGGTCGCCGACCAACGGCAACCAATATTTTGTCGTACGGAGCCGACTGCGGCGCATCTTTTCCTTCAAAGTGCGCGACCAAGGCATCTGCTTGCGCCTCGATTTTCGTCACCTTGGTGCCAGTATAGATCGCCGCCAATTGCTTCTTCATGCGTTTCTCGAGCGGCTTCACCAGATCTCGGTCCGCGCCAGCCATGATCTGATCTAATAGTTCGACAACAGTGACTGCGCTACCGAGTTCCATGTACACCGTAGCCATTTCCAAGCCAATAATGCCGCCACCAATGACCAACATGCGACCGGGAATCTCAGATAATTCCAACGCACCCGTCGAATCAATCAAGCGATCATCGTCGTTTGGAAATCCAGGTAACGCCACAGGCTCGGAACCGACTGCAACTATTGCGTTTTTAAATTCTATTTCTACGTCACCTTCGTTCGATGAAACGCGCAAGCTGTTCGGTGAAGCGAACGTCGCGACGCCGTGCACAACTGAAACTTGGCGTTGTTTCGCCAATGCGCCGAGGCCCGCAGTGAGTTGGCCAACGACTTTGGATTTCCATCCCACTAATTTTTTCAGATCAATACGCGGTTCTCCGAAGCTCAGCCCGTGTTCTTCCATCTCGCGAACTTCGCTCACGACTTTCGCTGCGTGCAATAGTGCTTTTGACGGAATGCAACCCACATTTAGGCACACGCCACCTAAAGATTTGTCACGCTCTACCAACGCTACGTTTAAACCGAGGTCTGCGGCGCGAAACGCCGCGGAATATCCACCTGGACCGGAGCCAATGACAACGAGGTCTACTTGCATAGTTTCGTTCCTGAATAATCGAAGACGGGAAAGTTAATCGGCGGGTCGCTTTCGGTATAAAGTCGCAACGCCACCCACTACCGACACGGACTGAGCATCTAAGGCCGCGCAGATCGCCGCCACAACGTCGAGTCTTTGTTCGCGCTCGATGCCGCGCAAGCGGACCTTAATTAATTCGTGATCGCCCAGGGCTTCGTCAATTGCTGCAGCCACAGCCGGGGTATAGCCATGCTGACCGATCATGACGACAGGTTTCAGCGCATGCGCTGCGGCCCTTAGGCGCTTTTTGGTTGCCGGATTCAATTCCATGTGGTCTTTTTCCAATCGAGTAGCAGTTGCGGGCATACCGGAATATTCTTCCAAACTGCGTGTGCGCAGAACTTCTGAATGACAAGAGGACCAAGTATATTGAAATTCCGTGCTACAAAGTACAAGTTGATTGCGTCGATTTCGAATTCTTGAACGATGGCAAGAAATATCGCTGAATCTCGCGATTAATTTCCTAGTTACAACGGAGCCGATTTATTGAATAGATATCGTCGCCTATCGCGTAACCTCATCGTCGGTCTTCGCTTCGCCCTACCACTTCACACCAAACCCGCATTAATCTTTGCTTCTGTCGGTCAATTAGTGAGCTTGATCGGCTGCTTGTGGATCGTGTCTATCGCGACAGATCTAGTTGAAATTGGGATCGATGCGGAATTTTCCCCGTGGGGGGTCCTCTCCTACGCGACCCAAAGCTATTTCTGGCTAACGACGCTTACGCTAATCGTATTAATCGAACGCCGGTCCGATGAGTTTCTGACCCTCGGCGTGTCGATGGCGAGCGCGCTTATCATCATTTCTTGTATTTGGATCGTCGTATCAAACATCTGGTGGGAGATTCATCCAGATTCGTACTACGAGTACTCCCATAAATTATGGATTGGGTTTTTGATCTGGGAGATCGTTGTGTTCGCGCGCGTGCTCGCTTCGATCCTGCGACCAGCGCCGCATCGCGCTGCAATGTACGTCACGATTTACGGCATTAGTATTTACGCTGTCGCTAGCTTTTTGCCGATGCGCGCCGTCTTAGTTGAGCCTAGCAACAACTACAGTGCCACCAAAATCGACGTGGAGGCGGCTTATTATGCGCAAGCGAATCTATTAAACCAAAGCCTGTATCTCGTCTCACCGCAACGACCCGGCATTGCGGATCTGTATTACATAGGCTTCGGGGCGTATGCCGGACAAGACGTTTTCAAACGTGAGATTGAACAGGCCACGGTTCTGTTCGAACAACAGTTCGATGCGATTGGTCGCACGATCAAACTCATCAACAATCCCGCGACCTTGCACACAGTACCACTCGCCAACAAACCTAATCTTACCCATTCGCTGCGCGCATTGGCTACTCTGATCGATCGCGACGAAGATATCGTGGTGGTTTTTTTGAGTTCTCATGGAGCTGAAGATGCGACGATTGCTGTTGAATTCGAAAACTTCGCCATGAACGATTTGTCGGCAACGCAGCTGCGCGCGATGCTCGACGAGAACGAAATAAAATGGCGGATCGTGATCGTTTCAGCCTGTTATTCGGGTAGTTTCATAGAGGCGTTAGCGTCTCCAACGACCTTAGTCATTACAGCGGCCGCCGCCGATCGAAGCTCATTTGGCTGCTCGCATGAAAACGACTGGACCTACTTTGGCCGAGCTTATTTCGCCGAAGCGCTGAAGAAAGCAGGAACTTTTACTGCCACATTCGAACTCGCCAGCGAACTCGTTACAGAACGTGAACGCGAAGAAGGTAAGGATGCTTCGAATCCGCAGCTGTCAATTGGGCGCGAGATACAAGCTTACCTGCAGAAGAACAATTTATGAACGCGCAACCCTATTTTTGAATCAGATGCGCACGGGCAAATCGACAAACCTCAAGCCTCATCTTCAACAAACTGGATATAGTCAGCTTCACTCATTAACTCACTCTGTTCGTCGATATCGTCCGGCTCAATACGAAACAACCAACCATCTTCCAGCGGCGATTCGTTAATGAGCTCTGGACGATCGGCCAGATCTTCGTTGATCATATAGATCGTGCCGGTGACCGGCGCGGCGATTTCACTAGTCGTTTTCACCGACTCGATGACCGCGATCTCGTCGCCTGCACTAACCTCTTGACCGATTTCAGGTAGCTCGACGTACACGATGTCGCCGAGCTGCTCTTGTGCGTATTCAGATATCCCAATCACCACCATGCCGTGGTCGTCTATGCTCGCCCACACGTGTGCTTCATTGTATCTGGCGTCGTTCATTCTTAGATTCTCCGGTTTTGCGCAGCTTTAAAGCGCAACGAATGTGCTTGTGGTAATGCTTAGCTCGTGTATTCGGGGCTCGGCGCTGCAATATTAGGATAACTTGTCGGGACAATCATCTACTAAAGATGTGGCCAGAGCTCCTGCTTTGCGTTTGTGGCTCGTGCAGATGACGCGCAGACGCCTTGTCGTCGGGACGGTCGCTCGATTACCTGTTCGGGACACGAGTCTCTAGTAAATTCGAAGCGCAACTAGCCGCACTATCCGTCACCCATTAAGCCGGATAAAATGCGCCCATTACTGGACAATATTGTTATGGATTCACGCGAAATAATTCAAGTCGACGACGAAACTCAGACCACTGAATGCAACGGCGGAGGTGGCCCACTCGGTCACCCGCTGGTATACCTCACCTTCGATGATGGTGACACAGTCGACTGCTATTATTGCAGCAGACGCTTCGCCAAGGCCCGTTCACTGAAACCCAAAGGCGCAGCGCAATAATTGTGAGCACGTTGCGTCGTGCCATCACGCGCGGCGCGTCACAAGGCATTATCGGACTGGCGATGTTCTACCGGTATGCGATTTCGCCGTTGTTGCCGCCGCGTTGTCGCCACTTGCCTACGTGCTCTGCGTATTTGATCGAAGCAGTTCAGATTCATGGCCCACTGCACGGGGCATGGTTAGGCTTAAAACGAATTGGCCGATGTAATCCGTGGGGTACGGGTGGTTTCGATCCGGTCCCGCCCGCTACGCAACCAAACTCGAGCTAAGACGAGAAGACGGCGATTACTTATTCGCCTCTCCGAATTCGACCAGGTCTCGCTTGATGCCGCGCGAGCCCAACCAATCTTTTAGTGCCTGGCCGGTCCCAGCTGTCCACGGCTCAATCGCCTCAATGTGAACCCATTTGTAGTCGGCGATCTCGTGTTTCGGAATTTTCACGGCATTGGAGTCAACTGATACGTGATAAGCAATCAGTAATTGATTCTGTCGATAGAACTCGTACATCCCAACATACGATTCGAGTTTAGCTTTGAGACCGGTTTCCTCTTCAACTTCTCGCAACACACCTTCTTCCGGCATTTCTCCCGCCTCAAGGAAGCCTGTCACCAACCCAAACCAGGTTTTTGGCCACCCAACGTTCTGCACTAGGATGACGTGATCGTCATGCTCCACGATTGCAGCGACGACAGGGATTGGATTGTTCCAATGCACGAAGCCGCATTGCACATCGGGGCACGCCATACGGTTGCGATCACCGAGATTCAGTTTTTCTAATTGCTTTCGGCAGTAAGGACAATATTGCATGGCTGGAGGATACCGGTTTTCGACTACGATTTTAAGATAGGCAGGCTTATCTTGACACAAAAACCACCGTTAGTTCTGTTAGCGGCTGTGATCGTACCACCGTGTTTCCTCACCGCCGCGTGGGCAATGGCAAGCCCGATCCCATAACCGCCGCTGGCGCGATTGCGCGCATAATCACCCCGAACAAATGGTTTAAAAATCTCCTCAATTTGCGCCTCCGGCACACCTGGCCCACAATCTTCTACAACCACAACGAGCGTGTCGTCTGCCGCTTGTTTCGCCGATATTGTTACTGTGGTGCCGCTCGGCGTATGCCTAAGTGCATTGCGCACAACATTTTCGAATACGCTCTGCAATAGTGACCGATCGCCGCGCACTGAGGCATTCCTAGAGCCTTCGAAAACAACCAACTTCCCTTTATCCGCCCCTTCAAAATTCGCATTCGCAACGACGGTTCGAACTAGGTCGTCGATCGACACGACATCTTGCTTCACGTCCATCAGACCAGATTCCAGACGTGAAACCGATAATAGCTGCCGGATCAATTCCTCAAGTGCTAGCGCTTCGCATTGAATACGCTCGAGCTCTTCGCAAGCAATGTCCTTGGTGCGGCGCTACGCGAGCCCTAAGGCGATCTGCAAGCGGGCAAGGGGCGAGCGTAGTTCATGAGAAACGTCCCTTATTAACTGATGTTGAGCAGCATCGAGTCGCTCTAGCTGTTCGGCCATACGGTCAAAATCGCGACCCAGATCGCCTAACTCGTCGCGCCGTTGGCGCAGATTAACTCTGACCTTATAGTTTCCCGCCGCGATTTCTGCGGTCGCCGCCTGGAGCCTTCGTATAGGTGTTGCTAAGTAGCGCGCAAGAATTAGACAGACCAAACTGCTAACAACGATTGCTACCGTGAACAGAAATCCGCGCATAGCCGGCACGTGCGGCAGCGCGCCAAGCCGCTTGCTCCCACGCATATCACTCACAAACCAATAACGTTCGCCTGCCGGTCCATACAGTGGATCAAAAAAAACGCCCTTGAGTTTTCTTGGCGGCCCGACTTGAGCTTTGCGCCCGGCAAGCGCCAAACGAATATCTTGGGCTGGTGGGGTACCGAACACCGCCTCGCCGGAATCATCGAGAAGCTGCAAACGTCCATCGACACCGCCAGGTCCGTGTAACTCAGCCATCCACAAACTCAGTTCGTCCAGACCCTCGGAATCCAATATCGAGCTAGCAGCCTGAGCATAGGCCGACTGCGTCCGCTCGAAATACGTGTGTAACGTATCATCGCTGCGCGATCGGTTTACCTGCGTTGTCACAATCACGGTAATCGTCACAACGGCGATTGTCGTGATCCAAAATGCGAGAAATAATTTCGCGAACAATCGGTTCATCGGAGCGCTCTAGCGATACCGACAGAGCTATTGACGAGCGGGATCTACCGCACACCGGACGTATAGATAACCGCTGCCGCGCACCGTTTTAATGCGCTCGCCACCACCCGGCAGCACCCCAAGCTTGCGCCTTAAACGGCTGATATGCATATCGATACTGCGATCGTAAGGTCCTAGTCTACGATTGAGTGCGATTTGAGAAACTTGTGCTTTTTCGACTACTTTACCAACGTTTCGAAGCAACACGTCGAGTACATCGTATTCCGTAGACGTCAGTTCCAGTGGCTGACCATTTTGCAATACGGTCCTTTCGCCGCCGCGCAATTCGACATCGTCCACGACTAAGCTTGCATCCGAGTGGTTGACGCTGTCGACGGCGCCGCGTGAGCGGCGCAAAATCGCACGCGCTCGTGCGACGATCTCTCGAGGGTTACACGGTTTCGCAACGTAGTCGTCGGCGCCTAACTCAAGACCCACGATCCGATCGATATCGTCGCCACGCGCCGTTAGCATGACGACTGGGACGCTACTAAAAGACCGCAACTCGCGCAGCACGTCGAGCCCATTCATAACGGGCATCATGACATCGAGTATCACAATGTCTGGCGCGGCTTCACGCAAGTGCGTAATCGCCGTAGGACCATCATGAATCGCCTCGGCGTTGAAATCTTCACCATTGAGGTACGCGCACAGCAGATCGCAGAAGGCGACATCATCGTCAACGAGAAGTAAGTTCGTTGGCATTTTACGGTCCTTGCAGAAGCTCATCACGAGTTACAAGTCTGCCACAGCATGCTTGTTCAAGTGATCTGATTACACACATTTACATGATAGCGACTTACGTTTACTCGACGATCACTCAATCCATCGCGATTGTTGGCTAGTCTACGGACTATCGCATTTCGTGATTGAGAGAGCTTCAAGGTTGAATGAAATGAATCACCTTCTCCCCAAGCGTTGTACAGGCTCCGCCCTTATAGTCGGGATTTGCAGCCTATTATTGCTTGCTTCAGTGGCCAACGGCGAACCCAACCGCGAGGACCACGCTAACTTTAAAGGCGAACGAGGCGAACGAAACTTCCGATTCAGGCCGCACGGTGCAGAACCGCATCGATTGTTCAAACTCCTCCACAAGCTAGACGTGAGCGACGAACAACGGGCTGCGATCGGAGAAATCATCGATAAACACCGTCCGCTAATGCAACAATTTTTCGAGGATATGCATTCCCGACGCAACATGCTCCAGACGATCCTGACGACCGGTGACTACGACGAAAACAATATGCAGAAGCTCGCAAGCGAGCAAGCCACGAGCGCGGAGAAAATGTTCCTGGGGACCGCAAATACGTTCCATGAGATCAGCGAAATACTGAACGCTGAGCAGCGCGCGCAGTTAGCAATCATGATTGACAAGCGTCGCGAACATCACCGCGACAGGCATCGCAAGCGCGCCGAACGGTGGCGGTCGCACAACCATGGTCGATCCAACGACAAACAACCTGACGAAGAACCACCCGCACCGAATTGAGACCAGAGTATGCCAAGTGCCATCAATTACGTTGCTATAGCGCCAGCTGCGTGATTGAGGCACGGGCAGCCGCTCGCCCATCATTTTTTGTATCTCAGCCCGCGGTGCTTGCGCCGATGTTCAAAATTTGCGCGAATAGATGAGCCAATTAGCTAGCAGGGTGCCCATACCATGCAAATACGATGTTTGATTGCGCTGACACTATTAGCCAGCGCACCCTCGATCGCCTACTCGGTAAACTTTAGGAGCGCGAGCATACAGACCGGTTTACTAGAACTTTACACGTCGGAAGGCTGCAGCAGTTGCCCACCAGCGGATCGCTTTGTGAGCCAGTTAAAAGACGCAGAGGGTCTCTGGAGCGAGTTCATTCCGTTGTCATTCCATGTCGACTATTGGGATTACATCGGTTGGAAAGACCGCTTCGCATCGGCCGACTTCAGCAACCGACAGCGCCGATATGCGCGAGAACAATCGCTGAAAACAGTCTACACCCCGGGCTTCCTCTATAACGGCCAGGAGTGGCGAGGTTGGTTTTCACGTCGGCTTGCCTCGCTACCACGCGGCGATGAGTCCGGCGTATTGGAGCTAAGCGTGATTGACGAGTTAGCGACAGTCAAATTTTCGCCAGTCCATTTAGCGTCTGATAACTTACGCGTAAACGTCGCGATACTTGGATTCGATTTAAAAACTGAAGTCAAAGCCGGCGAAAATCGCGGTCGCGAGCTGCCACACGACTTCATTGTATTGGGGGTTGCTTCAAACAATATGACGGTCAATGAAAATATCTATCAGTCTAAAATCAAACTACCCCAGACCTCGGTTTCCGCGCCTCGCTATGCGGTTGTGTCATGGGTAAGCAGCGATAAGAAAATAAGCCCCTTGCAAGCAACCGGCGGATGGTTATCTAAGCCGTAGCGCGGATCGCGTCTCGAATGGTATCGACGATCATCCCGATCTGATCTTCGGAAATGGTCAGCGGCGGGCCAATCGCGATCGTATCGCCGCCATAACGAACCATCACCCCGTTGTCATAGCACTGATGAAACACCTCCATCGCGCGAGTACTCGGCGCGCCGGCCCGCGGCATTAATTCAATCGCCGCGGCAAGCCCGCAATTACGAATATCCACAACATGACTTTCACCACGTAGCGCATGCACGGCTTGCTCGAAAATCGGTTCGAGCGTGCGCGCCCGCTTAAAGAGATCTTCAGATTCGTAGACTTCGAGCGCTGCAATCCCCGCCGCACAAGCTAGTGGGTGACCTGAATACGTATAACCGTGGAAAAACTCGACCATATGTTCAGGACCTTGCATGAACGCATCGTATATTTCAGCCGTTGCTAATACGCCACCCAGCGGGACCATTCCACTGGTGATTCCTTTAGCGAACGTGATCAAATCGGGTGTGACGCCGAAACGGTCCGGCGAAAACAGCTCGCCGATCCGGCCAAAACCCGTGATCACTTCATCGAATATCAACAAGATTCCGTGTGCCGTGCAAAGCTCGCGGATCCGCTCTAAATAGCCTACTGGTGGCACAATGACTCCACCCGAACCTTGCATGGGCTCGATCATAACCGCAGCGATCGTGGAGGCATCGTGTAGTGCGATCAGTCGCGCCAGATCTTCTGCTAGGTGAGCGCCCCAGGTCGGCTGCCCACGACTGTAAGCCATCTGTTCAATGTTGTGAGTATGGGGTAGGTGATCGACCCCTGGAATGAGCGCGCTAGCAAACGCCTTGCGGTTGGCGACCATCCCGCCGACGGACATGCCGCCAAAGCCAACCCCGTGATAGCCCTTCTCGCGCCCTATCAATCTAAAGCGCGAACCGTCACCACGTGCTTTGTGGTAGGCGAGCGCGATCTTAAGCGCTGTGTCACACGCTTCGGAGCCGGAATTCGTGAAGAACGCATGCTTGAAAGCGTCTGGCGCAGCGTTACATAATTTCTCC
Source organism: Pseudomonadota bacterium (assembly GCA_027618655.1). Taxonomy (GTDB): domain Bacteria; phylum Pseudomonadota; class Gammaproteobacteria; genus UBA11873. The sequence goes on from JAQCEL010000051.1 coordinate 23,072, forward strand.
GCGAGTTCGAACGCCTTCGGATGATGAGCTTGAAACGCGACCGCATAGTCCAAGGTGTCGAGCTGCGCCTTCACGGCCTCTACGATCTTTGGATGTCTATGCCCTGCATTACAGCACCACAGTCCCGACAGTGCATCGAGGATTTGTCGGCCGTCTTCGCTCGTGTAATGAACACCTTCGGCTGCGACAATGAGTCGCGGATTCTTTTTGAAATAACGGTTGTGGGTAAACGGCATCCACAAGGCATCCAGATCCGGCCGTTCCGATTTCGACGTTCCTATAGGCGCAGTATCGCTCATCGTGTTCACTCCTTAATGTGCTATGCGAGCCTGACAGTCGCGCTGTCCGTTCTATCGGTTCGAGTTTCCCACGAACCTAAGCGCGCACGCGAGAACTTGATGCGTCGTATAAGGGTTTCAACGAAGCCGTTGCAGGCACGCGCGCTCCGGCAACTTCGATCTCATAACGTCCAGCCAAAACGAATTCATCGCTCATGCCGGCGGGACCCGCAACATAGCCCAGGCCGATCGCTCCGCCGAGCGTGTGACCGTACATGCCCGAGCTAATATATCCAACGATCTCGTTGTCTCGCCAGATCGGTTCGTTGTGGTACAACATGGGCTCTGGGTC
>JAQCEL010000052.1 GCA_027618655.1 Pseudomonadota bacterium
AATTTGAGCCAACCTGACTCGCATTCTCCACCAGTTCCTCGAAGCGCTGCCGGGTCACGCGGTTGTTGTCAGCGGCGAGGGCTCGCACCACATCATCAAGGCTACGGGTGCCATTGCTTTTGCTGCGGATGTCCCGGTCGATCTGCCGCAACCTCCCGACAGCGCGGGCCGTAATTGGACCATGAGAACGGCCCACCTCTAGTTCGGTTATGTCTTTGCCCCATTCGGCGAGTTTGGCATGGGCCTTTTCATAGCGCTCCGCGCTGATCGTCCCAGAGCGGCGCAAGTACCTCCAGGGAGTAATATTCTGCCAGGCCTTCGACGATCCAGTCGGCCTGTGGCCCGCTGCGGGCCCTCATCGCTACGTGCACAAGTTCGTGTATATAGGTACTGGTTGCGTTGTTGCTGACCAACGGACGGTCCGCGTGTACGAACAAGGATCTCGGGCCCGACAACGCTCCCCGCCACATCGGATCGCCGGCGCTCACGACTAGCAAACGTTTGGGAAAACGCGGAAAGATTTCCTGCATGCTTGGTACTGTCCAGCGGAAGAAGGATAGGATGTCCATTCGTTTGACGCCTTGGCCAACAGGTGCAGAAATTGCGATATCGGATCCGCCAATGCGCTCCCGGATCGTGCCGATCTTGCCCATAACCAGCCAACCCGTTGGGCGATCCACCAGACGGTCTGGGTCGTCAATTTTGAAACGCCCGCTCCGATAGCGCGGATAGCTGGTTGCAACTGACCAGCCCTTGGGTAGCATGAACTGCAGCTTCGCCTGCGACTGCGTCATGTCTTCGATATCCGAGCGGATCGAAGGCACCAGATCATCAAGGCGCAGTAGGGCCCAGTCTTTTGTGACATATCCATCGTAGCGTCCGCCGGGGCGTTTATTCTCCAACGCTACCTCGAACTGCAACCACGCGTCTTCATGCGGTGGCGTCCATAAAACCTCATCACCTTCAATCGAGATCTCACCACGAGTCAAGAAATCTGAATACCGGTCGGAGTCGATATAAAGCCGCATCCGGCGCACCCATTCCGGGTGCTTGCTCAACCGAATCTTAACGGTTGCAGATTTCTCTTCCGGCTTAATCCAGACAGAGTAGAGAATGCCGAACGGACGGCGTTCAGCGATCGGCTCCTCAGCAAAGGCTAAGGTGCTGAGGAACAGACTGGCGAGCGACATGAATATAGTGATCGTTGGCGGCACCAGAAGAACAATTTTTGACCTGCTGCGGCGTATCGAACTCATCGAGATTTGGACTTACCCGGTTTTAGAAGACAATTAATTTAAATTGCGTTGTGCAGTGGGACATAGTTATTCTCCGATTTTATCGGAGAGACATAATCGAGAATTAAATGTCCTCAGGTGCGATTGTAGAACACTTCGATATCTATACGTTTGACACGCTTTCGGAATTGCCCCTAATCGCCTCCATCCCGATCTCGGATCAGCTATTTCGCTATCGAGGGATAATGAAACGCTTCAATGATCTGTTTGCAAAACCGTTACGTTGGTTGAGATCGTCGGTTACAGCGCATCTGGCGAGGCCGAAATTTTCATCAACATCTCCAATGGGGTTTTCTATACCCTCAACGTCAGCTCGATAATCGCTTCTTCGATTGTGTCCCCATGCGTCGTAGTTCCAGTTTCGGGATTTAATGCGACGAATCCGCCTTCCTCGGCTGGTGTTAAAACTGCGGTGAGTTCCATAGAAGGTTTCTCAGATGACTCGGCAAATGCAGTACCGCTGGTTTGTCTGGTTCCGCGAAGCCCAACGTTGCCGTAACCCGCCCATTACAGCGCGTTAAACGACTGTCCTTCAGACCGTCAATTTGAAATTCCGGCTTCCTGCGCCGCGATCATCGACGCATCTGAAAGCGCTTTAATGATTCCGTCTCGAATCTTGGTTGAACGCACGGGACTTAGCCGAAACGGGCCATCGTCTGTTTCAAAATTCTGCTGCCACGTATCCGAACCGAGCGCGACCTTTACTTCCGCATTGGCTTTCCCCATAACCTCGCCTCGTTCGACATTGAGTGCTTCAATGTGCACAACGCCATAGGCGTAAACGTCGCGGTCCGAATGGCGTTTGAACAATCCGTAGCCGGTAACTTTTTGCGACGAGTCGGACATAAAATCTCTAACTTGTTGGCGATAGATCACGACGAGCATGTCAACGCCGCGCGCAGCTGCCGCGGCAAGTAAGTGATTGCGCACACGCTCAGGTTCCGCGAAGCTCGCGCTGCTCGAATACGCTTCTTTACTGCTAAGGTCGTTATTGATGCCAACGACGGCAATGCCTTTTTGTTTGAGGCGCTCTTCGACGAGGCTCGTGGTCGTCGCCATGGCATTCCAGTCGTCGAGCACCAGCGATTCGAGGTTACTTTGTTTTAGATCGGCTCCGACCCACTGAATACGCGGTTGCTGTTCGACCAGGGAAACTACGGCGGCCGTTTTAACGAACATCAAGTTCTCGGGACTTATTCGTATCTTGTCGCCGAGTAGGTTTTTCAGACTTATCTTGCCGAATTGAGGTTTTTTGAATTTGACTGCCTCAGGGTAATGGTAGCAACCAGTCGCGGAGAGCATCAGCACGAGCAAGAAGAGTTTTTTCATAGTGGGATCGTGAGTTTTTTAATGGCCGAGCTTGAATTGTAATCGAAACTTAACTGACCACGGCTGTTTAGTTTGCCTAGTCTGGTTCGATTCGGCATATTGCAAAGCAGTTAAATTGGATCACGGCCGCACCGGCCAACGTAAGTACCAGGAGTCGCGAACCTTACGATGAATGCTGTCCCTGAAATACACACGAGCGCTTGTCCGCACGATTGCCCATCGACGTGTGCACTTGAAGTTGAAAAGCTCGGCCCCCAGCGGATCGGGAAAGTTCGCGGTGCGCCGGACAACACCTATACCGCAGGCGTTATTTGCAGCAAGGTCGCCCGCTATGCCGAGCGCATTCACCACCCGGATCGTCTGACCACCCCTTTGCGTCGAATCGGCGCAAAGGGCAGCGGTGAGTTTGCGCCGATCAGTTGGACCGATGCCTTGGATGAAGTGGCCGAGCAGTTTCTGCGTGCCGAGCAAGCAGATGGTGCCGAAGCCGTGTGGCCGTATTACTACGCCGGCACCATGGGCTTGGTTATGCGCGACGGCATTAACCGATTGCGTCACGCGAAAAAATATTCCGGTGAACACGGTACGATCTGTGTAACGTCTGCCTGGAACGGTTTTATTGCCGGTACGGGTAGATTAGCGGGTTCTGATCCGCGTGAAATGGCGCGCGCCGACGTCGTCGTCATCTGGGGTACGAATGCAGCAAGCACGCAAGTAAACGTGATGGTTCATGCCTTGCAGGCACAACGTGAGCGTGGCGCGAAAATTGTCGTAATCGACACGTACTTAAATGCAACGGCCAAGCAAGCCGACAGTTTTATCTGCGTGCGACCAGGAACTGATGGTGCGTTTGCTTGCGCGGTCATGCATGTGTTGTTTCGGGATGGACTTGCAAACTGGAATTATCTCGAACGCTACACCGATTATCCGCATGAACTTGCTCGCCATCTCGAAACCCGCACCCCGCAATGGGCAGAAGCGATTTGCGGCGTCCGAGCCGCGGACATCGAGGCGTTCGCAAAGCTGGTCGGGACCACCGAGCGTTGCTACTTTCGCCTAGGCTATGGTTTTTCGCGCCAGCGCAATGGTGTGTCGAACATGCACGCGGCCTTGTGCATCCCGGCGGTTACCGGTGCATGGCTGCATGAAGGCGGCGGGGCGTTCCATAACAACGGCGCAATTTTTCATTGGGACCGAACGTTGATCGACGGCCTTGATGTACGTGACCCCGATGTACGGCTACTCGATCAATCGCGCATCGGTGCCGTGCTAACCAGCGAACAATTTGCGCTGCGTGGTGGACCGCCCGTCACCGCGATGCTGATTCAAAATACGAATCCTATGTCCGTCGCGCCTGATCAGAACGTCGTTAGGCGCGGGTTCGCACGCGAGGATCTGTTTGTCTGCGTACACGAACAATTCATGACGGAAACCGCGCAGATGGCGGACATCGTTTTACCGGCAACGATGTTTCTGGAACACGACGACGTTTATCAAGGTGGTGGGCATCAACACATAATTTTGGGTCCAAAAATTGTCGATCCGCCGGATGGGTGCCGTTCAAACCACGAGGTGATCTGTGAACTTGCGGGGCGCCTAGGTGCTGAACACCGCGGCTTCACCTTGTCGTCGCGAGAAATTATCGATTGGACGTTACAAAATTCTGGCTGGGGAACTTTGGAAGAACTCGAGAAAGCGCGTTGGATCGATTGCCAAACTAGTTTCGATGAGGCGCACTACATCCACGGGTTCGGACATGCTGATGGTCGCTTTCACTTCGCCCCAGATTGGCGCGAGTTTGGCCCGCACGGCTTCGGCCCGGATGGCGAGCATGCGATACCGCCCAATCTGCCTGATCATTGGGATAGTATTGAAGCCGCGAATTCGACGATGCCGTTTCGCTTAGTCACAGCCCCGGCGCGGCATTATTTGAATTCGACCTTCAACGAAACACCGAGTTCTGCGCGACGCGAACAACGGCCAACGGTCATGTTGCATCCCGACGATGCGCAGCGTCTCGGCGCTGTCGCCGGTCAGATGGTGACTTTAGGCAATGACCGCGGCGAATTAAGTCTGGCCGTACAATTGTTTGACGGCCTGCAAATGGGGGTTGTTATTGTCGAAAGCATTTGGCCGAATTCCGCTTTTCCAGGCGGACAAGGTATCAACGTCTTAACCGGGGCGGATCCGGTCGCGCCGACCGGCGGCGCGGCGTTCCACGACAATCGTATCTGGATTAAGGCGAGCCGGCCGCCGGGATCTTAACCGTGACGGTTTCGATACGTCCTAAGCGAGCTCCCGTCGCAATGTCTTCGATCTGGCCGCTATAGGTCATGCAATACAACGTGCGGTTATCCTTGCCGCCGAGTTGGCAAGCAACGGCAGCGCGCGCGCCCACGTTGAACTTATCCGTGATGTTCCCGCCTTCAACCACTCGCGCGAAATCGCCAGTCGCAAATGACGCGATCCATACCCCGCCTTCGACATCGAGGCAGATCCCGTCGGGGGTCAACTCACCGAGGTCGGCGAAGATCCTGCGATTACTCAAATTACCTTTCGCATCGCGATCGAATGCCGTCAGTCGGTGACCGAAAGTTTCGGCCACGACCAAGCTCGCACCGTTATTCATCAGCACCATGCCGTTCGGGAACATCATGTCGGAGGCCACGACTCGGTGTGACCCATCAGGCTCAATTAAAATCAATTCCGCGTCTTTAGGATCTTCGCCTGCGAATATATCGTAGCCAAAGTTTCCGACATACGCGCGACCTTTATCATCGATGATCATGTCATTGACGTCGGCGGTAACTGTTCCGCTGAGGTCGGCATGCAGTTGTAAGCTTCCATTAACATGGCGATACACGCAGCGATCTGCCATCGACACAATCAACAGGGATCCGTCCGGCATGAAACCTAAACCTGAAGGTCGTTGCGGAACATCGACCACGTCTGAGACGTTTCCTTTGAGATCGATTTTGTGCACTTTGTACGCCCACATATCCGAGATCCATAGTGCGCCCTGGTGCCAACGCGGACCTTCTAAAAAGACGAAATTGTCGGCGAAAACGCTAGTCGAATAATCAGTCATATCAGCTTCCTCATTGTGTCGTTAATGCTTGTTGCGTAATTATTGTCTATGGATCGCGGCGCACGTACTCACTCATCGCTGGCGCGCAACCGGACTTGTTAGTCGCGGCGCGTTCGCGCGGCTAGCGACGTTCAGGACTCTATACGCTCAACGCAGATCCCCCTCCGCAGTCACAGACGACATCAATCCGAAGGATTTTAGTTATCTGCAGTAAAATTACATTCCGAACATGGTCTCAAACATGGGTCGAATAGACTAATTGGTTACTCAACAACACACAATTGCTGATCAAGGGACGCTGCTCGGTGCCGCGGCCCGTTGCCTCCAGCAACCCGATCCGATCGAAAAATGTACTTGTGTCGCAATGCTTCTCGGGTCGCGACATCGTGCACTTGGAACTTGCCAAGCCGTGCTCCTTGGCCGACCCGCCCTGCCACAGCTCGTCGATCCGCGGAAATTGCCGCAGCGTAAGCTCGGATCGAAAGTGGGCCATGGCGCATTCGTGCATGCGATCTGTCATATCGAATTCACGGCAATTAATCTCGCACTCGATGCGGCGGTTCGATTCGATGGGATGCCACGGGAATATTATCTGGATTGGATCAGCGTGGCGGCGGAGGAAGCTGAGCATTTCACGCTATTGCAGCGACATTTGAATTCGATTGGCTATGATTACGGCGATTTCACGGCACATGAAGGTCTCTGGGATATGGCCGAGCGCACTCGCGATGACGTGTTGCGGCGAATGGCGTTAGTGCCGAGAGTTATGGAAGCGCGCGGCCTCGACGTGACACCAGATATGATTGCACGGCTGCGCTCAGTGAATGATGTCGCGGCAGCTGCAATACTTGAACGGATCCTCGATGACGAAATCCGGCATGTGGCGATCGGTAGTCGTTGGTTTGCCTGGCTGTGTGCGGCGCGTGGTCTTTACAGCCAGACGACGTTTACGCAGATTGTCGCGGCCGAACTCGGCATGGTTCGGGCAGATCACTTGAATCGATCGGCACGGCTCGCGGCGGGCTTCTCAGAATCGGAACTAGATTGCCTGGTGGGATCGGATAGTGTGTGATGACGCTGAACTTAAGCTGAAGCGAGTGCTCGAAATGACGAGGAAAAATCTGCTTGTAGGTGAGAACGTGATGATTACCCTGCGCCATGGGCTAATGTTCGTGCTACTCGTTTTGCTAAGTTCGCAGACGCTCGCGCGCGGCAGCGATTTGCCCGTGCGGACCTTAAGCGGCGACAGCGTTCCCTTGTCGTCGTATTTTGAGCCAGGTAAATGGACGATGGTGATGCTGTGGACTACGTACTGCGGAACTTGTCGTAGCCAGTATCCGAGCGTGTCGGCGTTCCACGATAAACACAAATCATCAGACGCAAAAGTGATTGGTCTATCGCTCGATGGCTATTCGGAAATTGAGAAAGTGAGATCCTATGTTGCCGAGAAGCCCATGAGTTTCGTCAGCGCCGTCGTTGAAGTTGCAGCGCTACAGGACGCGTATCTCGCGCTTACGGAAGAATCCTTTACGGGTACACCAACGTATCTGATGTTCAACCCAGACGGCGATCTCATCGCGCATGTTCCCGGCAAGCTGCGCATGGCCGAAGTTGAACGCTTCATTGCCGAAAACACTGAGTAGTCCCGTTCGATTTACCAGCTCTGCGTGCCTGGTTCGCCCTTGACAGGTCCGACGATTTCTCGGGTCATCCAGCCGCCATAAAATTCGCCAGCTTGTGGCGCGACTCTTTCTGCATCGACCCAGCAAGCGACTCGCCCTGGATAAAAAGCGACGTAATTTGCGATGGCGGCGTATTCAATGTTCGGATCAGGGTAGAACCAGGCAACTGCTTTATCAGATCCAACAGGTGACGCCAGACGCAAATAGTGCGCACGACCTTTCCATTCGCACCACGACTCGCCGTCGCACGGTTCGAGACAATCGAAATCGACGTCTGCTACTGGCAAGTAAACCGTCGGTGGACTAGCTGTTTCAAGTACTCGGATCGAACGTGACGATCGGGCGAGTGTTCGATCTTGAAACATCACCTGGATCGTCTTACTACTTTTCTCGAGGCGCGGCGGGCGCGGGTAATCCCATACGGATTCTTGCCCTGCACCTGGTGTTTGCGCGAAAGGCGGACGAACTTTGCCCGTGTAGTACCAGAGCCGCGATGCGCCGTTAATGGGCATAGGGTTTTGTTCTCCGTCAATCAAGGTATTCAAACTGCAGTTTAGCGCTTAGCGGCGCTTGTGATATTCACCCGATAACGGTTCAGAGCTGACCAACCGGTGCGCGGTATCAAGCGACTCGTTAATCGTTGCCATGGATGTTACCGCGTGATGCGGATATCACCACAGCAGGAACGCATAACGCGGCAGTAGACGCAAAACTCAGGCTGATACTACGCTGCAGAGAGTCGAAATTGTCAGCGCCGATTTGCACTCTTCCTATCAAGCTTCCGAAGATTAAGGTGACGACTGCCATACTTATCATTTGACCGATGACTTTAAAACTTGCGTGTCCAGCCGATGCGGTGCCAAAGTGAATCGGTTCCACCGAGCTCATAACCGCACTGGCGTTGACTGGCGCAAATAAACAAAACCCGTAGCCAGAAATAACCAGACTCGCGACGATGTAGGGAATTGAGGTGAATTCCCCAAGCAGGCTCAGCATGATCAAGCCAACGCCGGTCGTACCGATCCCGATTGAGGCAAGAATACGCAGTTCAAAGCGATCCGCGAGGCTTCCAGCGTGCCGTGCAAATAACGCAATTGTAACGGGCTGTGCCATCAACAATAAGCCAGTCGTTTGCGCATTCATCGATCTGACGTATTGAAAGTAAAGGCTAATCAATCCGAGGGTCGAAAAGCTCGCTGCGTACATTAACAAGGCGGCGGCGCAGGACAAGGTAAATAAAGGATGCGACCGAAACAAGCGAACGTTAAACAAGGGATCATCCACGCGCAATTCGATGTTCACGAAGAGCAACAATCCCAATCCTGCGGCCAATAAAAACAGGCTTGCGTTCGCTGCTGGGAGCATCGCGATCCCATTGGCAACGCCGAGTATCGCGAGCGCGTAGACGATCGCGCCTTGAAAATCGAAACGACCGGGGCGCTGCGCTTTCCAATCGACTCGTACGACCCAAACGCCGACATACAAACCAATCAGGGCGAACGGTAAATGCATCACAAATGCCCAACGCCAACCGACCAGATCGATGACAAAACCGGCAATCAGTGGGCCGACGCTAAGGCCGAAATACACGGTTGACGCGACGAGTCCGAATCCTCGGCCGCGCGATTGGACTGGGATTGCAGATGAAACAATTGAAATAAATGCAACCAGAGACGTTGCGGCACCAGCACCTTGGAGAAGGCGAAAAACGATTAGTGATGTTGCATTCGTCGCTGTTGCCGCGAGCACCGATGTCACGATGACGGCCATCGTACCGCCGAGTAAAATTTTCTTGCGCCCAACCATGTCGGCGAGGCGCCCGAAACAGAGCACCAACATTGCGCCCGCGGTGAGGTAGGCGAGCGGGATCCAATTGAGTAACACCGCATCTACTTTTAGTTCACGGGCGATGTCCGGCAGCGCGACATTTGCCGCAGACAACATTAATGCATTAGCAAACGCGGTTGCGCTTACCATGAGCATGACGGCCCGTTGCATGCGACGTTCCTGGGCTTCAGACGAATACATCGCTTCAGATTCCGGTACTAACGCGCGCGATTAAACAGCGCTAGTCGATTTGAAATACGCTGACAATTGCGACAGGCAGTTCAATCGCCGTAGCGCATGAACCGATCCATGGTTTTAAACAAGGCGCTGTCTGGATCGAGAAAACCTTCAATTGCAGTGAAGTGGTTCTTAGCTGCCTGCTCGAAGTACTCGCCGCTTAATCCGGCGCCGCGCCACGCGGCATAGTAGTCGCTCGATTGGCGGCTAAATTCACTAGATTCGTCGCCACCGACACTCACTAACAGCGGCGGCGCTTTTTTTGGCAAATGGAACAAGGGGCTTTGACGCTCGATGGTATCGTGAGTCAAAAGCAGTTTCGGTTGCACGAAACTATAGCGAAGCGGGCGTAGATCGAATAATCCGCTGATCGAAATACCCCCTTTGATAATGTCTGCGTCCAAGCCGTATTCGCCTTTCCAGTCGGTGCCGAGTAGTTCAGCGGTCTGCTGGCCGCCGGCGGAGTGCCCCGACACAAAAATTCTGTTGCGATTGCCGTTAAAACGAAGGTCCGTTGTGCGTAGCCACGCGAGCGCGGCGCGCGATTGACGCGTGATTTCATCGATGCTGACTTTTGGACATAGGGAATAATTGGTCACAATAACTGTGTAGCCGCGTGTAACAGGTGCTCGCGCCACAAAGCTAAACTCCTTGCTCGTCAGCATGCGCCAATAACCGCCATGCACGAACACCAAGATTGGCGCATCTGGATCGGCAGCGGGGAATATGTCGAGTGTCTCATCGAGGCTTGGGCCAAAGCGGACGTCCAGCATGCAGTTCATCTCTTGGCGAACTTTTTCACTCTCGCCGACAAACAGATTCGCGTAGATCATGAAATCGGGAACGCTCGCTTCGACGTCATACTCGAGGTCGATTTGTTCTTGAGATTCGAAGTTTCTATACAGTGACATAACAGCTCCCGGAGGCTCGTGGACAGTGGACGCAGGCGTGATTATCGCCTACCTTGGGCTGTCCCGCTTGTCTCGCAGTTTGGTTCTAAAGGTAGATCACGAGATTGCCATGTTCGGCGTCACAGTTAATCAGATCGACGCGTTTATGTTGAATTCGATAGTGGCCGTCGATGAGCACAAGATGGTGAGTGTATTTTCCGGCGTAAAGATGCTGCGTCTTGTAATAAATCACAGCTTGGAAGTTAGACGTTACCTGACAAGCACCCGACTCGTCATTGTGATTAATTATCCGAATATTGGAAATAATATGTGAGCAGCGCAGGGTGTACTCCATTGACGCTGCGAATGCGTGACCGAAATTTCGCCGCCGGATCTCCATCATTAGTCGGTTGTCGTAGAACAAGGAAATATGGCTATGCGGATCGGTTTGTGCGGGATCGACTGGCATCCAGTAATCGCTATCGTCGCAATAAAGATCGAACCAGGCATCCAGATCAGCGCGGTCCAGACAATCCGCTTCGTCGTAGAGTAACCGCTCGATTTTCGCTAAATCACAAGCTGGCATCGAATTAATTAATCGGTCGCCGTCATGAGTTGTAGCCACGCACTAAATTGGTTGCGTGACGCGAGATCGCTCGTGCCTGTGGCCGTGCGTTTCGAGCCAGTGCTTTCGTCCGCGTCCGCGTAGCGGCTCAAATCTACCCAATCGCAGGCCATGCTGCGCAGCGAATCCTGCATGCGTCCGTAGCAATCAAGATCGTCTGGGCCAACCATTCCGGCAGAGGAGTTAATTAATCGGGAATAGGCAATGGTGCGTTCGAGCATTGCTTCAGGCGCGCCCACGAGTCGAAAGTGGTAAGTCTCAACCACCGTTTCATCGACCGCACGAGGCCGCACAACCCGCACGGCTTGGATCGCGTCTTTCGCTGTAAACGACGGATAAAAAATCGTGTTGTGACGATTGGACGACAAGATCCTTCGGGCACGCTGTTCGCCGTAACTCGCAACCATTGCTTCCCAGTACCCAGGAATATCGGAGTAGGCAGTATGAATGCTACTCGTCCCGCCCATATAGCCATGACCATTTGGTAGTGCGGTGACTCCCATTTTGTCGAAAAACTCATAGGAGCTACCAAACGGAAACAGGATCTCCGCTTCGCGTGGATAAATCGCATCAGCGGGTTGTGATTTCATGTAGTCGCGCGCGGCCATGCCGACGGAGCTATGCGCGATCATGGGATGCATTGCGTCGTTTAAGTTTTCGACGAACATTTTCCAATTACATGGATGTCGGTAGCGTAGACGACCGCCTGCGATTTCCACTCGACCAGCCGGGGCGCGATCGGCGATGTTTTCTAAGGTGAGCGCCGCCTCGCCTAGATAAGTGCGTAGCCCCGGTTCGTTCGGCGATTTCTTTGCGAACACGAAGCCGCGAATATCATCGACTTGCGCCACGGGAACGAGTCCCTCGTCACCGGCACTATAACCTTGCGCGCCGTAGCCGGCGCGGGCCGGTACACCCCGTAAGGTGCCGTCTCTTCGATACGTCCAACCGTGATAAGGGCAGCGAAAGTAGTTGTTGTTGCCCGCGGTTTTCGCGCAGATCTTCGCGCCCTTGTGGCGACATCGGTTGAATAAAACGCGAACTTTATGCGCGTCGTCGCGCACCATGATGACTGGATCGACGCCGATTTCAGTTGTGATGAAATCACCCGGATCAGGAACTTGCGACTCGTGGCCGACGTAGATCCAGCTGTGCCCCCAGATCCGATCCATTTCCAGATCGAATAGTTCGGGGTTCGTATAAACATCCCGATGTACGCGGGTGGGTTCAACGAGGGCGCGCAACTCCTTGATCTTGAATTCCCGCACCATGAACGTTGAAGTTAAGTTTAGTCAGTGGTCTACGCTTGCAGCAGTTTGTTTACGTCGCTTGCAGCCTCAAGCTGAACTAGGTGACCGAATCCGTCGAGAATATGTACCTTAACGTTACTCGGCAGTCCTTGCGCATGCTTGGCCGGGATAATGCGGTCTTGCGATCCCCATATGACTTGAATCGGTATCGATAGCGATGCCAATGAGTCGCGCAAATTAACCGTTTGCGTATCGCCGTCAAGAAAGCCGGCTGCAATTTTTGTTAGCGCGTCCGTCACCCCGTCGAGGCGTTTAAACTTCAAAATGTCGTCAATCATTGTCCGGTTGATCAATTCCGGATCGCCGACTAGCTGTTGTAATAGCGGTTTTATCTCGCGACGCGATTCCGACGCGACGAAACCAGCGATATAAGCGCCGTTGATTTCAGGGCCGATGCCTGCCGAACCGATCAAAGACAATGCGCTAACTTTCTTCGGATGCGACACCGCGGTTTGCAGCGCGATCGCACCACCGAGCGAGTGTCCGACGAGATGCGCGCTATCGATCGACAGCGCTTGCATGAAATTAGCGACAACGTCAGCAAGTCCGGCGACCGACCCATCAGCGACGTTCTTGGACGATTGCCCGTGGCCAGGGAGATCAAGCGAATAGACCGTCGCACCACTCGATAAAGGTTCTTGAGTAAACAACCACAAATCGAGATCGCCACCAAAGCCGTGAATCAGAATAATATTATTTTGCCCTTCACCCGTGCGCAGATAGCGAATTTTCTGATCGCCGATATTGAGCCATTCATAATTAGCGCCAAGGTCTCCTTCTTCGGCACTTTCCGGTGGTACATAGTTGGCCTGGAACTCTTCGATAAAAGCGTCGATATCAGCATCAGACGTTTCTGCACTGGCGAGTACGCCGAGCAGCGCGCCGACACCCAGGGTTTGATCAGGTTCGGCAACTCGGCGACGTAGGATGCCGGCATCCAGCGCTTCGAAAGTGTTCGCTATTTTCTCCGTTTCGATGTCCATTAATTCGTCGCCGAGCGCGATCGCGGTGTTTTCTTCAACGAGCCATTCGATAACTTTCCCTTCAATCATCGACAGTCCCCATTTGGGCATCGTGATCGGGATAATCTGTGGGTCACTCATAATCATGATCCGTCTCTAGCGTGCATTTAACGTCGTTCGAAAACCGAAAGTTTGGTCTAGTAATTGGCGACCAGACGTACGGCTGCTTCGATTTTGGCAGGACTCGGTATATAGAGATCTTCTAGAGCGCCACTAAACGGTACCGGGGAATGTGGTGCGGTGACCATTTGGATCGGTGCTTTTAATGAACTAAAGCCCTTTTGCGCCACGAGACTCGATATGTCGGTCGCCATCGAGCAGCGCGGATTGGATTCATCCACAATCACCAACCGTCCCGTGTTTTCAACACTCTCAAGCACCGTGTCTTCATCGAACGGCGACGTCGTACGCGGGTCGACGATCTCACAACTGATCCCCTCTTTTGCGAGTGCGGCCGCTGCCTTGCCAGCTTGGATAACCATCCGGCCTAACGCAACGATCGTCACATCGCTGCCTTCGCGAACAATATTCGCTTCGCCAAACGGAATCGTATAGGACTCTTCTGGAACGTCGCCTTCCATCGCGTAAAGCGCTTTATGTTCACAGAAGATGACGGGATCATTGTCACGAATTGCTTGAATCAGTAATCCTTTCGCATCGTATGGCGAGGACGGCATGACGACTTTCAAGCCCGGCACGTGGGTGAAGATGTTGTACAAACATTGTGAGTGCTGTGCTGCCGCGCGGAATCCGGCGCCGTACATCGTCCTAATGACCACTGGGGTTTCGGCCTTGCCGCCGAACATGTAGCGAAATTTCGCCGCTTGGTTGTAAATTTGGTCGAAGCAAACACCCAAGAAATCGATAAACATGAGTTCACATACGGGTCGCATGCCAGTTGCTGCCGCACCGACCGCCGCACCGACCAAGGCCGATTCACTGATCGGTGAGTCCATTATGCGATCGCCGTATTTTGCGTATAGACCTTTCGTGACGCCTAAAACCCCGCCCCATGCATCCATTTCGCCGCTCGCGCCAGTGCCGCCAACGACATCTTCTCCCATGACGATAACTGTTTCGTCGCGGGCCATTTCTTGATCGAGTGCTTCATTGATCGCTAATTGGTACGTGATTCTTCGTGCCATGCGTGTTGCTCCGGAAAATGTTACTCGTTAAGTTAGTTGCTTAATCAATCGCCAGTAAGAACGCGGGCGATTGATGCGATCCCTTAGTACTTGATATATACATCAGTCAGCAGATCGGCCGCGCCCGGTTCTTGGTCGGCGATGGCTTTGGCCGTCGCATTGTCAATGAGCGCTTGCACTTCTTTATCGATTGCGGCCAGGTCATCCGTTGTGATCGCGGTATCGGAAAGCAAGGTTTTTGAGAAGCGCTTGATGCAATCTTTGTTCTCACGGATATCCTTCACTTCGTCTTTGGCGCGGTAGTTTTGATTGTCGCCTTCGAAGTGACCAAAGAAGCGATCAAGCTTGCACTCAATTAACGTCGGCCCGCCGCCATTGCGAGCTCGCTCTACTGCTTCTTTAGTGGCTTTGTGCACGGCGAAAAAATCGTGTCCGTCAACCGTGACCCCTGGCATACCGAAGCCTTGCGCGCGCGTCGAGATATCTTCGCAAGATACTGACCACGATGCTGCGGTTGCTTCCGCGTAGCCGTTATTCTCGGCCACAAACACGACCGGTAACTTCCACACGGTCGCAAGATTGAGACTTTCGAATGTTGTCCCTTGATTGGATGCCCCGTCGCCAAAGAACGCGAGTGCGACGCCGCCATTGCCTTTCATTTTAGCGGTGAGTCCAGCGCCGCATACGAGCGGTGGTCCGCCTCCAACAATACCGTTTGCACCCATCATGCCGACATCTAAATCGGCGATATGCATCGACCCGCCCTTGCCATGACAAGTGCCACTTCTTTTGCCATAAATTTCCGCCATCATGCCGTCCACCTCTACACCTTTTGCAATGCAGTGGCCGTGGCCGCGGTGATTACTTGCGATGTAATCAGTTTCGCGCAAATTCATGCACACGCCTGTCGCTGAGGCTTCTTCGCCGGCATACAAATGCACGAATCCGGGGATCCCTCCTTTCGCAAATTCGACGTGTACTCGTTCTTCGAACTCTCGAATGGTCTTCATGGTTCGATAAGCGTCAAGCAAGTCTTCGACGGATAAATCAATGCTCATAGTAATTCCTCAGGCCCACGTGCGTTGTGTCAACTTGGTACGCATAGGCTACCAAGCATCGCTCGGCTGCGCACTAGGTTCTTATCGTCTGGAGCTGTAAGTAGATTCGCATTTTTCCTTGGTCGAAAATCAGACCGGAAAAGATGATTCCTGCCGCACAAATGGTTCGCGCCGTTGCTCACATACCCGGTAACAGCTCGAATTCGGCACCAGGGAAACTGACTTCGACGACGGTTCCGTGCCCCCGGAGCGACGAAATTTCAAGTGGCCAACCAAACCGATCCGTCATGCGTTTGACGAGATTAAGACCGATCCCATGACCGCTCTCGCGCGAGCTGCTGCCGCTGTAATATGCGGTGAACACATCCTTCAGCTGATCATCGCTGATGCCGATGCCTGTGTCTTCGATGCGAACTCGCCCCGCGCTAATGCTGACGTCAATATGGCCCTTATCGGTATACGCGCAGGCATTGCGGATCAAATTCCCAATGACTACTGCCACGACCATCGGCGATGAAGAAACCCAAACTCTGGCTTTTTCATGAAACGCTAGTTGCAAGTTTTTTTCGCGGTAGACAAGATCGCATCGTGCAATTTCGCGTTGCACTATGTCGTTCAGACACAAGCGCTCCTTAGCAATTCCCGACTCACCTTCGCGCGCGAGCAGCAAGAACGCTTGGGTTAACTCGTCCATATCTTTCGCGGCACGATGGATCTTGTCCGCCATCGCCCTATTTGACGCGCTCAAGTCGTCCTTAGAGAGCAGCATTTCGCTGGCAATTTTTATGACCGTCAGGGGGCTGCGGATCTCGTGAGAGGTCTCGCGCGTAAATATACGTTCTCTTTCAACGAACTGGTTGACCCTTTCGACGAGCTGCTCGAGGGCATGCGACAGCGTGATCACTTCGTCATCTGCGCCTTTGAATTCGTAGACTTTACTTAAGGTCAAACGCTCAGTCGCGTTTAAATCAAGATCACGCACTTCTCTGGCGAGTTGCACGACTGGTGAAACTGCGCGACCCGCGATGCGGTATGCAAGCCACGCCGAGGTATACAAAATAATTAATAACAAAGTGAGCGGAACGAGTCCGAAATAGGTCGCTAGCTGGCGGACGTTATCAGCGTCGAAAACTAAAAATAATCGATGCCCTCGCACGTCGCTAACGAACACGACGGATTGTCCAACCGCAGTGCTTAGATCGTGGATGCCTGCCGTTAGCCCTTGGAATTCCTCAGGGAAGGAATTGAGTTTGGAAGCATCGAAAACATAGCCGATTAACGAATGTGTGTTCGGCGCGGGTGTATTGGGGTCGATATTTTGTCGCGCCCAGAAATAGTCCGCTTCGCGTTCGAGTGCGGATACGATCAGGATCTCGCGGATCGCGAATTCCGCGACATAGATCGCGGCGATCGCTGTCGCACTGATTAATACAATCTGAAAAACGAAAGCACGCCACAGGCGCCGATTGAGGCGTCGCGAAGAGTTAGTTTTCATCCGCCAGTCGAAAGCCTGCGCCGTGCACCGTATGTATCAAGGCTTTATCAAATGGCTTGTCGACTGCTTTGCGCAGCGAATACATGTGACTACGAAGTGCGTCACTATCGGGTGGCGCATCGCTCCAGATTTCGCGCTCGATCTCGCCACGAGTTACAAGCTTTGGCGAGGAGCGCATTAGCAGGCGAAGAATTTTCAAGCCGATAGGGGTGACGAATATTTCCCTATTTTGCCGGCTAAGCTTCAAAGTTTCAGAATCAAGGGATAATGGGCCGACGATTAAATTGCCACCTGACACCGAGCGCTTTTGCCGGCGAATAAGCGCTGCGAGACGTGCTTCCAGTTCTTCTAAATCGAATGGCTTTACTAAGTAGTCGTCGGCGCCGTGCTCGAAGCCTGATAATTTATCGGCCAAGGTGTCGCGCGCAGTGAGCATCAAAATCGGTACATCGATTGCAGCTTCGAAACGTAAGCGCCGACACACATCAAGACCATCAATACCTGGCAGCATGACATCGAGGACCAGCGCGTCGTAGTGGTTACTTTCGCCTAAGTGTAAGCCGGTAATGCCATCAGCGGCGTAGTCGACGATGTAGTTTTTTGACTCGAGATACTCACCGACCGTCTCCGCAATGTCTCGGTGATCTTCAACCAGTAGAACGCTGTAGCGCATTAACTGAGCTCCACAAGGGTTAATTCGCTAAGCCGCAATTCACACAGCTAACCGAGAGTTGAGCGCGGCCGTTGTTCGTCCCCTCGGGTTACAAATGTGCGTGGCTTGGTCACGAAATCATGAGAGCAGCGTCCGGATGGGACATAGCAGGTTTGCTGGTTTTAAAAATACGAGCATGTTCTCGCGTGGCCGGTTCTCGACCTTGCGACACCATAACCCCACTGTTGGCAGGATCACGGTGTCGCAATTTGCGGCTAGCCGGCTGATGCGGCCTTCTTACCACCCGACGCTTTAATTTTGTCGGTGAAGTTTGGCCACACCTCGTTAGTGAGCAATTCAATGTTACGCATTAAAGCCTTATGCGGCATGTGGTTGTATATAAACATCCAAAAATAATCGACAGGTAAGGTCTCGAGCAGCGTTTCAATCTTGCGGTTTACGGTACTCGGCGATCCGTGGATAACTAGACCCGCGTCGGAAATTGCCTCAAACGTCGCTGGTGGATCCCAAGGACCTTCGCCTGGTGCGGCAATGGCGGCGTTAAATCCGAACGGAGCGAAAAAGTTGTTCCAGATAAACGATCCGGCATCACGCGCCAATCGCTCGGCCTCTTCGTCCGTGTCGGCGACAATAATCTCGCGGGTTAAGGCCATGCCTTGACCCCATTTGAGATCGCGTCCGGCTCGCGCTGCAGCTTCTTGACCTGCGCGGAAATGGCTCTTGATAACCTCGGGATGCGTCATGATGGTGACGGGAACGACCCCGCGTTCCATGCCCCAGGCGATTGATCGTTCCGAGGTCGCAAAGGGCATAAACAGGTCTAGCATTTTGTTGTTATAAAGCCCGGGCGCAATCCCGATTTCTTCGATGGTTCCGTCTGGACGAATACCTTTGCCGTATTTATGTGCCATTTCGGCGGCGGGCCAGTCGATGTCCTGGCGTGGTGGGATCTGCCAGTGCTTGCCCTGGTAGCTGAACGTGTCCTTTGTCCAAGCTTTCATGATGATCTCGAAATGTTCTTCGAACAATGAGCGCTTGAGTTCCTCGTATTCTTCACCCGTACCTGGGTCACCAAGGCCGACGTTTTGACCAATAATATTCACCCAGCGCGGTTGATAGCCACGCGCAAATCCGGCAAATGCTCGCCCTTGCAGCATCTGCGACATCATCGCGATATCTTCAGCCCGATTGATCGGATTAGCGCACGGCAAGACGTTGCCAAGTTGTCCGAACTTCATATTCTTGGTCCGGCTTCCGAAATACACGTTCAGCATCACCGGGTTGGTGGAAACCTCTTCGCCTTCAATATGGAAATGGTGTTCGGTCGTACCGCAACCGTAGTAACCAAAGTCGTCCATGAACTGCAGTTGCTCGGTGATTTCGGCGAGCATCATTTGGTACAAATCGGTCCGCTTGCCGGCCATGCCAGCCTCTATGTCCTCTTTGCGCCCTAGAGACGGTAAATAAAATGCACCTACTTCCATTGGAATTCTCCTGCGAACATATCGGCCGCTTCGTTTTCTGCGGCTGGTTACTAAAATCGGTTGTGTAGATTACTACTACATCAAATTATTGTATACAAATCAGGCGCTATGCCTGATCGCTCGCACAACTTGCGATGCGGTTAATGCTAAAGTCGGGCACAATGTAGAACGCGGCGCTCGGGGATACTAGTCCTAATTTGATTGCTGCGTTGCAACAGGTTGTCAATAAATAGGTTGGGATCCCATGCCGATTCAAGCAATTCGAACAGAGGAAAACTTAGTTACCGAAGAACCTTATTACGAACCCGTCGGGGACGAAATCGAGGTATATGCGGCTGCGTATCGCAATCAGTTGCCGATACTACTCAAAGGGCCAACCGGTTGCGGTAAAACGCGGTTCGTGGAGTATATGAGCTGGCACTTGCAGCGGCCGATGATTACGGTCGCTTGCCACGACGATTTAACCGCGTCTGATTTAGTCGGCAGATTTCTCGTGAAAGGCGGTGAAACAGTCTGGGTCGATGGACCGCTAACACGTGCCGCTCGCAACGGCTGTATTTGTTACCTGGATGAGATTGTCGAAGCGCGCAAAGATACTTCTGTCGTTATCCATCCGTTGTGCGACAACCGCCGTCTATTACCGATCGACAAGTTGGGCGAACTACTCCAGGCGCCGGATGAATTCTGTCTGACGATATCCTACAACCCGGGTTACCAAAGCGTTTTGAAAGATCTCAAGCAGAGTACCCGGCAACGTTTCGTCGCCTTGGAATTCGATTATCCGAACGCGGAAAAAGAACAACTGATCGTCGAAAAGGAAGCCCCAGGGATTGAATCCGCCGTTGCAAAGCATTTGGTGAAATTCGGCACAATGACTAGGAACCTTAAAGGCGGTGGTTTAGACGAAGGTGCCAGCACGCGCTTACTGGTCAATGCGGCGAAATTAATCGTCGCGGGTATTAATCCGGTCGTTGCGACGGATACGGCGGTCGCTTTGGCGCTGACGGACGATACCGACATGCTGAAAGCAGTGCACGAGCTCAGTCGATCCGTGTTCTAAATAGTTAGCGGACTCGATCACGTATTTTGCAGTACCTTCAAACCCGTTTAAGTCGGTTATCAAGCTATGTCAGATGAAAGCCGACAGAACTTTTTAAATAAAATCCGAGTTCAAAAAGATCTCGAACAAGCGACTGGGTCGGTGATCGAAAGGCACGGCCGCGGCGCCGAGCTGGTGTCAAAGTTCGCTGCGCTTGATCGAGTAGATCAAGATTTCATCTATCACTGGGCCGGTATCGTTAGTGAATCGAATGAAGAACTCGCCGGCCATTTTGTTAATCGGGCTCCATCCGCGTTCGAATCGATGGATCAGGCTGGGGTCGAAGCCTGGTTAATCGCGGCCATGGATCAGTTCGACAACCAAGGCTTAGGCACTGCCATTGAGGCGCTTGAAAACTTACAAGATTTCTCAGCCAATTACGCCCTACGTCATACAAGTTGTCTGTTCGAATCCGTTGCAACGTTTCTCCAACATTTCGTTAAAGGCTTAGGTGGACGCGAACTACAGATAGCATCCGACCGCGATACCTATACGGATACGGAGAAATTATTCTTACCTGACTCATGCAATGAACACAGCGAATATGATCTGAATTTCTCCTTATTCAAACTAACGGCCGTGCACTTGTGGGCACAATCTTGGTATGGAACGTGGCGCTATCAAGTCGTCGAACGATTGATTCGATCAGAAGATCCTGGAGCGATAACGGCAGTTTTCAATCGCCTTGAATGTATTCGTTTAGATGCATGCATTGCACGAGATTTGCCGGGTCTGCACCGTCAATTAGAAAGCGCCGCATATCGATCAGAAGAGCACCGCTTTGCGTGGCAAGAATGGCGCGACGACGCTTTTCTTCTAACTGGATCTTCGGCATCGGCACTCGACAGCGTTGCCCTGATCGCCGATTTCATTTCGCGCCCGCTACCTGCTTTGAAACGTTACCAAGGTGACGTTCACTTGTTGGCCGTTCGCGACGCGATGTTCGCGCGAGTCGAGCGCGAAAAGGCGGCGATGAAACAGGCGCTCGCGGAGTTGCAAAAGGCGCTCGAACAGGCGACTGAAGGAGATAGCGACGACACGTCCAACCCGAAAAATCTGGGCGAGTTCAGCCTTACCGAAGATGGTGAGTCAGGTAGCGGTGGGGACGTGCAATTTGAATTAAGTTACGACGGCGAGCCAGTTGAGATGACGCCGGAACTGGAGGCATTGCTTGGTTCGATCATGCAGGACTTCGGTGAGGTCCCGGACGACCATATGGCCGGTATCAATCCATCCATGTATCCAGAAGATCTTGAGTCCGATGGTGCTGGCCAGCTCGGCGCAACTCAAGGTGACGAACTAAGCGATGCGATAACGTATCGCGAATGGGATTACACACGCCAAAGATTTCGCGATGCCTATTGCCTGCTCAGCGAATTCGACGTGCCGACTGGCGAATCTGGTTTTGTCGAAGCGACCTTGGAAAAATACCAAGGTCTTCTCAAATCGATTAAGAAAACTTTCGAAGCGGTGCTCGGCGAGTCAAAGCTCCAACGCAGGCAGTCGCAAGGTGATGATATTGATATCGATGCGCTCGTCGAAGCGCATGCGGACTTCGCCCGCGGTCACGAAATGAGCGAGTACTTGTATACGCAGTATCGTAATGTCGAACGCAATATTGCCGTCATGTTTATGGTTGACATGAGTGGTTCGACCCTAGGCTGGGTCAATGAGGCAGAACGCGAATCATTGATTTTGCTCTGCGAGGCGCTAGAAACATTAGGTGATCGATACGCGATTTACGGCTTTTCAGGTCGCACGAACAAGCGCTGCGAAATTTATCGCGTGAAGCGATTTGATGAATCGTACACTGGCGAAGTGCGTGAACGGATCAGTGGGATCCGCCCGAAGAGCTACACGCGTATGGGTGTTGCGATCAGGCACCTCGGTCATCTGCTCAATATGACTCGTGCGCGGACCAAAATCCTGATCACCTTGTCGGATGGTCGACCAGAGGATTACGGCGGTTACAAGGGCCGTTACGGTATCGAAGACACGCGACACGCATTACTCGAATTACGTCGCGATGGCGTCCATTCTTTTTGCATCACCATCGACAAAGAGGCCCAAGATTACCTCCCTCATATGTACGGTCCGGCAAACTACGCAGTGATCGACGAGGTTAAAAAATTACCGCTTAAAGTTGCGGACATTTATCGCCGGTTAACGACATGAGTTGGGTATTTCCGCTTCCCACAATGCGCAACCCGACCGATCCGTGTCGTTGATGGGCGACAGATCAAGCGGAACTATTGAGCCCGCGGTCGGGACGACGAGGTTACGTTGTGTCGAAAGGTCCCAGGAATAAACAAGCGAGCGCGTCTAAGTATCAGAAAAATTGGCAATTCCTTACAATTTCCGTGCACTCACTCACAACTCGAGCATTTTGGTATGAATTTTGCCCGTACTATAGCAGTGGATGACACATTGGCTCGATGCACCTGTTGCGTTTGACCCAGATAAAAAAACTGTCCAAAAGAGAGGAAGCCGTGAATTTTCAGCCCACAGACCCAAGACCTACCAGACACGAAGGTTCGGCAGAACGCGATCGTCGCGATCTCCGTCGCATCCCATTCGAATGTAATGCGCTGTTAAGACTCGCGGAATCGTTAACCTTTAGAGCGCGCCTACGGAATATTTCCGCTGATGCGGTCCAAGTTATCTGCGAACCACGCTACGCCTTATTGATTCATCCGGGCGGGACGTCTTCCACACCTGCTTCTGATCGGTTGATCGATATCTCCGTCGCATTGTTCGAATATGCAGACGCTGAGGACTTCAAAGCGAGTTGCCGTGTGAAATATTGCGTAGAGCACGATGCCGGGCGTATGGCACTAGGGCTTCAGTTCGTGAAGATGGATTTTCGATCTGTCCAACATCTAGATAGATTCGTGGAGACGCACCGATCGTAGTCATGATCGAGTGTCTCCCGCGTTGCATTGTATAGGCGTCCAGTATATTCCAATAGCCAGATGATACTGAACGACGGTGTTTGATAGTGGCGGTATGATGCCCGCTATG
>JAQCEL010000053.1 GCA_027618655.1 Pseudomonadota bacterium
TAACCGTTTCACCACTAGTCATTATTTTGCTATAGAAGTTGACGCTATAGGGGCCGTGGACTGTTGTCACCCAGCGTGGACGTGTCGCGGCATTCAAACCTTGGATAGCCCGAAACCCGATCCAGGCTGGCAGACGTGAGCGCGCGTGCACAATATCAACTTGCTGACCAGCAATCAGTTCACGTAGGGTTCTAATGTGTCTCAGGGAGAGGATGCTTTTCTCACCAATTGGCATTTCGACGTGGTGTGCACCAAGGTCACGCAGTTCTTCGACCAATTTTCCACCCGCAGAAACGACCATTGCCCGATGACCTGCTTTTACTAAGGCGGCCGCGATTTCCACTGTTCCGCGCTCAACGCCACCGACATCGAGCGCCGGGAGTAGCTGCATCACAGTGAACTTCACCTTTGCCCCCACACTATCATTCGAAACCACTAAGACATTTCCGGTGATCTAAAACAACGGCTTGATTGATCAAAGCGCGATAATATGAGTTCCGCGCAGCGCGTAGCTTCCATAAGCGGCGTGTCGTTCGTTAAAGCGTCGCCGGCTTGCCAACGTGCGTAGCGGGTCACTAGGCGGCGCGTGTCCAGATCTTGCATGAGCCGCGTGATACGGCTGCTGCGCTCGGCCGGAACATCGATCACGCCAACCGCTCGGCCGGCGGTCAAAGCCTCGTAGATCATCGAAACGCTGTCGCTGCTTATCCAAACAGGGTCTGAACGGTTGAGTTGTTCAGCGAGCCAAGCGATACCGGAATCCACGTGTCGCGTAAAACTCACTCGATCACACAGGAGCGTTTGCAATGCCGCAACAGTATCCGTTGGCGTGCGTCTAGAATCTCCAATTACCCACTGCTTGGTCGGGCTTGCGTTGATGATGACTTGAAGTTGCCGCATGAGTGCGGCCGTATCCCACGCAAAATGGTCCGACGGACCGCCAATTAAGATCAGTCCTTGATCACCTTTTAGATCAGCGCCAACGATATCGTTTAAAACGCCCTCCGTGGCAATAACGCGGCGGCTCTCGGCTTGTTGATCGTGGCGCGGAATTAAACACAAATCGAAACATCGGATGGGAAACTGTGGCTTCATCAAGTAAATTGCCGCGCCGCCGCGCACAAATCGCGCTTGTAGCATCGGCCATTGGCAGCGCCGCCCGGCGCCGATGATGAGATCGGGATCAGGAAGAGCGGCGGCGTAAGGTAATTGCTGTAACACTGTCTGTAACAGCGAAACGCGGCATTTCTGGATCGCGAGCTGATGCGCTTCAACGCGCGTGAGACTGGATAATGCCTCAACAAGGCCCGTCGTTTGGCGATCGTGACCGGCCTTTCCATCAAAATATCGCCAAACGATAATTTTTTCGCGCGCTTCGGTCACGACACCAAATTAACGGCTGACACTAAGACGAATTGGTCACACCACGGTCAACCAGTCTGCGTTGCCGGGTCGACGCCCTTCAACGAGATCAAGGTAGACGCTCTGTAATTGACGCGTCACCGGACCTGGGACGCCTTGGCCGATGACCCGATTGTCCAACTCGCGGATCGGGGTAACTTCGGCAGCGGTTCCGGTAAAAAACGCTTCGTCCGCGATATACACTTCGTCGCGTGTGATGCGCTTCTCTACTACTTCATAACCTTCTTCCGCGGCGAGATGCAACACGGTGTCGCGAGTAATACCTTCCAGAGCGGAACTTAAGTCGGGAGTAAACAGCACACCATTGCGCACGATAAAAATATTTTCACCACTGCCTTCCGCAACCATTCCTGTGGTGTCGAGCAGCAAGGCTTCGTCGTAGCCATCGCGCGCCGCTTCTTGTAGTGCGAGGATCGAATTAATGTAGTTGCCGCAGGCCTTGGCCTTACACATGACACTGTTGACGAAGTGTCGCGTGTACGAAGACGTTTTAATTCGAATACCTTTTTCCAGCGCGTCAGTCCCTAAGTAAGCACCCCAGAACCACGACGCGATACAAACATGTACGGAAAGATTATTTGCATGCAGACCCATGCCTTCAGACCCGTAGTACGCGAGCGGCCGTATGTAGGCCGTGTCCAAGGTGTTTTGTTTCACGCTATCAATACACGCTTGGCGAATTTGTTCGCGCGAAAACGGCATATCCATTTGCAAAATGTGCGCGGTTTCGAATAATCGCCGAACGTGATCGTCGAGGCGAAATATCGCCGTACCTTGCGGTGTTTGGTAAGCGCGGATCCCTTCGAACGCACCGACTCCATAGTGCAAGGTGTGCGTTAAAACGTGCACTTGGGCATCGCGCCACGGCACCATCTCGCCGTCCATCCAAATTACGCCGTCTCGATCGGCATAGCTCATATTGTGATCTCCTAAATTCTAGACCGACGTACGTAAATGGCCGGCGGGCGGTTAACCATCCCGTTGCTGATATTCAAATGTGTCTCGCCAAACCCGCGCGACGGCATTACGGTGTTCGGAAAAAGCCGATCGATCGACCAGCATGTCGCTTTCTTGTAGCGCGCAACGATGTATTTCAGCGCGATAGGCGAAGTAAGCGTCGTGTAAGCTTGAGCCAATATCGGTAGTAAAAAGTTCAAGTCGAACGAGCACTTCGAGTAGCCGCAAATTGTCAGTGAACGCGAGCAATTCGGGATGCTGGTTTGCCCATCGCAAGACGGCGTATTGCACCATAAATTCGATATCAGCGATACCTCCTACGCCTTGCTTAAGGTCGAAATGCTCATCGTCTGAGCAGTCGAGTTCGCTGCGCATACGAGCTCGCATCGTGCAGACATCGTCCGTCAGTTTGTCGAGATCCCGCACGGTGGCCAGAATGTCAACGCGCACTCGTTCGAATGCCGCCATCGTCTCACGTGTCCCCGTGACAGCGCGAGCTCGAATCAAAGCCTGATGCTCCCAAGTCCACGCGTTTTTTTTCTGATATTCGATAAACGCCTCAACGGATGTGACGAGTAAACCGGATTCGCCACTGGGTCTGAGTCGGGTATCGATTTCATACGCGCGGCCAGCACCTGTACGGATGCCTATAAGATGAATGATGCGCTGGGTTAAGCGCGTAAAGAAAACGTTATTTGCGACCGCGTGTGACCCAGCAGTCTCTTGATTTGGACCAGCCCCATCGTGGAGAAAGACGAGATCAAGATCTGATCCGTAGCCGAGTTCATATCCCCCCAGTTTGCCGTAGGCGATGATCGCGAAACCGACCGGCAGTCGTTGTGCGCCGGTCCCGGAGTACGGCGTGCCATGTTTCTTGACCAGTGATTGGCTAGCGACACCTAATGAGTGGTGCAACAACGCGCTCGCGATATACGATAATTGATTGCTGACCTCGGCAACCGGAAACTGGTCCATAACGTCGCTCGCAGCGACTATTAGGACTTGCTGGTTTTTGAAATTACGTAAACAATCCATTAAATGCTCGACGTCGTCTTCGTCGATTTGCGCAAGTTGCTTGCCTAATTGTTCGATCAATTGGTCGGCGGCAGGCGGAGCGAATAACACGCGCGGATCGAGAAGTTCGTCGAGCAACAGCGGCTGCTCGATTATTTGACCTGCGATCCAAGGGCTTGCGCTAAACAGATCAATCAGCCGCGCTAAGGTAATAGGGTGCTCCGTAAGCAAAGACAAGTAAACGGAACGCCGCGCAATCGCTTGCAGCAGATCGGCAATGCGGCGAAACGTCTCGGCGTCCGGCGAGCGTTGCGCAATTGTTTCGATTAACTGGGGCATCAAGGCATTCAAGCGATCGCGTGCAGTTTGACTGAGTCGCCCTTGAAATCGCGGATTTTTAAGGCTCTCAAGGATCTCTCGGACGGCCTGTGGATTGTCGAAACCAAGCGCGATGAGCGCCGCGTCACTTAGCTCGTCTGCGTGCCACAGCGATTGCGCTGCGACTCTTTGCGCAGAATCTGGATCGCCACTCGGGGCCGCGGCGCTAAGTAGCGCGCCAAAGCAGCGACTAACATTGGCCCGATGGCTGTCTAAAGCCGTTGCAAAATCAGCGTACGTCGCGAATCCCATACCAAAGGCAAGGCGCGCACGCTCGAATTCAGTGGTTGGCAATTGATGAGTTTGTTGGTCATGGACTTGTTGCAAGCGATGCTCGGCTCGCCGCAAGAAAAGATAGGCCTGGGTTAAATTTTCACAGTCCTCGCGGTCGATGATGTGTAATCCCTCACACACTTGCAGGACCTTCAGGATTGAACGTTGTTGTAAGTCTGGTTCGCGTCCACCACGGATGAGCTGCATCGTTTGGCCGATGAACTCAATTTCACGAATGCCGCCGGCTCCAAGCTTGACATTATCGTGCAATTCCCTGCGCGAAACTTCCGCGGTGATGAGCGCTTTCATTTCGCGCACCGCCTCGAGCGCACCGTAGTCGAGATAGCGACGATAGACGAACGGTTTCAGTAGCGCGCTAAGTTTTTCGCGGTCGTTGTTATCCTCAGTGATAATGCGTGCCTTGATGAAGGCATAACGTTCCCAATCACGGCCATGTAATTGGTAGTAATGCTCAAGCGAGTCAAACGTAGTGCACAGCGGACCACTATCGCCAAATGGGCGCAAGCGCATATCAACTCTGAACACGAAGCCGTCGGCGGTCATTTCGCTCAGTAGTCCGATCAGCAGCTTGCCTAGCCGATCGAAATATTCCTGATGAGAAATTTCGCGACGACCCCCACTCGTTGTGCCTGACTTGCGATAGGCGAAAATCAGATCGATATCGGACGAGAAATTTAACTCGTGGCCGCCTAGCTTGCCCATCGCAATGACCGTCATCGCAAGCGGTACTCCGTCGCTATCGTTTGGTAGCCCAAAGCGCTCGAACAATTGATCGCGTGCCCAGCGAAGACCACACTCTATGCACGCATCCGCCAAATCGCTGAGTTCAGCGCTAAGGTCTATTGCTGCGACGTCGCAGCCTATGTCGCGCCACGCGATGCGTGCAATTTCTCGATTGCGAAATTGACGCAAACGAGAATAAGCCACCTCTGGATTCCCTGCATTTGTGAGTGCGGCCGTAATGCTAGACGCATAGAAGTTCGGCGTGCGTGCGCTAAGCTCACGATCGACGAATTCAGTGACGTACCAATGAGGATCCGCGACTGCCAAGGCGGCACAAAAAGGACTCGCAGCCCACACGCAGCGCGCCAAGTCGAGGTCGAGACTACCGCGATCGATATTCGAATTGACGCACGCTTCGACGAAACTCGCGAGACAACGCTCGCTATCACTCTGCAGGGTAGCCGGAAGATCGGCAATCTTAAGTGGCATGTCTCAAATAGCTATTCGCTAAATCAACAGCACATCACGCTACGGCGTGTCATCACGCCGATAATCGCCTTCAATCACATTCGATTGTCCACTGGCGATATCGACTTTGAATTCTGAGCGACTCATAAACCCGTGCATCAGAGCACGCGCAATCCGACGACGAACGGCCGGAATTAACGCAATGAAGCCGAGCGTATCGGTAAAAAACCCGGGTGTGAGCAGCATCACCGCACAGACCAGCAAAATCAGTCCTTCGATGAGTTCGAGCGCGGGAAGTTGACCTTGTTGGGTAGCGGCGTGAACGCGCGCCAGCGTACAAATACCTTGCGCGCGCAGTAACCAAGCACCAAGTACCGCAGTGAAAATGACCACGAGAACGGTCGCTCCTGCGCCGATTGAGCGACCGACGGATATCAATAAGTAAATTTCGAGTAACGGAATACTCAAAAACGCTATCAGCAGGATTGCAAACGAAGATGTGCCGGTCCGAGCCATACGTCACTATATGTGTGCTGGACGACCGATTACAATGCTCGCGCAACAGATTGGTGGTGCAGATAGAGCCCTCAGCGGATCGCATACAAGGTTCGAAGCCCTAGCGAGAGTCGCTATCACGCGGGACGTGGTGCAACGACACCACGATGTACAACTTATGAACTTGAAGAAATAATCACGGTCCTTATCGAATGCCCGTTAAGACAAAATTAGCGACGAATTTAATGTGCGTGCTCAAATGCGGCTGGCTGCTCATTGTATTGGGAACCGCTGGCGCCGCGTCGGCTGGGATCCTAGACGCGTTAGATAAGTTTGGTGGTGATCCAAGCAGCAGTCTCACTGGGGTGCGCGAATTTCTGGATCCCGAAGAGGCATTCAAGTTTACGCATCGTCGCGATGCAGACGGTGCGCTGATCCTCGAATGGGATATCGAGGACGGTTATTACCTGTATCGGGACAAAGTATCCGCGCGATCCATCACAGATACCGTGTCGCTCGGCGCGATCGACCGTCCTGAAGGATCGATGAAAGACGATCCCGACTTCGGCCGTGTCGCCATATACAAACACAAGACCTCTGTCCGCGTGCCGATGGAGCTATCGGCCATTGGCTTGGAGAGCGCTGCAATCGAAGTTGGCTACCAAGGGTGCGCTGAAGACGGTATTTGCTATCCCCCAATTAAAAAGACCATTGATGTCATTGTCAGTCCAATCGTTACAGTAGCTAAGGCTGCACCGGACAATAACACCGCCCGGTCGAGCACCGCCTTATCGGCAGATGACATCGCAGACGATCTCGAATCGCGTTCACTTGCGGCGATCGCTGGCAGTTTCTACGTCTTCGGATTATTGCTGGCCTTCACACCCTGCGTGTTCCCTATGGTGCCGATATTGTCCGGGATCATCGTCGGTCAACGGCAACCACTATCTGTGCAACGCGCAATATTGCTATCCGCAATCTACGTGCTTGCAGTGGCAACAACGTACGCGGCGGTGGGATTACTGGCTGGGATATTTGGCCACAACTTGCAAGCGAGTTTTCAACAACCCGGCGTAATAATTGCGTTCAGCCTAATATTTGTTGCGCTGTCGCTGTCGATGTTTGGATTCTACGAACTACAGTTGCCGAGTGGCCTGCAGAGCCGCCTAGATAAACTAAGCCGTAATCAAGACGGCGGCGGGTTTGCCGGCGTTGCCGTGATGGGCGTGCTGTCAGCGATTATTGTGGGACCCTGTGTCGCACCCCCGCTAGCTGGTGCGCTCATTTATCTGAGCCATCAAGGCAGCCCTATGATTGGCGGTACCGCCTTGTTTGCACTCGGACTCGGAATGGGAACGCCGCTACTGTTAGTCGGGGCATCGGCTGGAAAATTGCTTCCGCGCGCTGGCGCTTGGATGGACACCGTGAAGCGTATTTTCGGCATTATGCTGCTAGGTGTTGCGATTTGGTTTTTAGAACGGATATTGCCAGGGTCCCTCGTGCTACTTTTATGGGCCGTGTTGATTATTGTCTCAGCGATCTTTATGGGCGCGCTCGATCAACTAGATCGCACGAGTTCTGGCTGGTTACGCTTATATAAGGGTCTCGGTCTAACGTTATTGGCCTACGGCGCGATCTTAATCGTTGGCGCCAGCGCCGGTGCAACCGATCCGCTGCGACCGCTGATGCCCCTGCTGGCCGGGTCAGGTGTTGAACATCGAACGCTCTCTTTCGCATCAATCAAAGGGCCGCAAGGCCTGAGCGCAGGCTTAGCGCAAGCGCGCCGTGAAGGCCGATCAGCGATGCTCGATTTCTATGCCGACTGGTGTGTGGAATGTAAGTATTTGGAACGAGATACATTTAACCATCCGCAGGTGCAGGCCGGGCTCGCGAATATCTTACTACTGCGTGCTGACGT
This sequence comes from Pseudomonadota bacterium, assembly GCA_027618655.1. Taxonomy (GTDB): domain Bacteria; phylum Pseudomonadota; class Gammaproteobacteria; genus UBA11873. The sequence continues at coordinate 7,670 of JAQCEL010000053.1, forward strand.
CACCGCGAACGACGCGCAAGATCAGGCATTGCTCAAACAATTCGAACTCTTCGGTCCGCCGGCTGTGCTGTTCTTCAATGCACAAGGTGACGAATTTCGCCAACAGCGAGTGCTCGGATTTATGGCTCCCGCGGATTTCACGGCACATCTGAACACGCTGCAATGACGGTAAAGAATAGAGTGCTATTTGTCGTGACAGCGACGTTGGCGATCTGCGCTGCTTATGCTGGATATCTGCTAAACATTCAGCACCAGGCAGCGCCACCTAGCGCAAGCATTGAACCACCTATTGGAAGCGGATCGGCGCTAGCTTACTGGTCCTTTCCTGATCTCGTAGGTAAAGAACGACACATGACGGAATGGACCGGCCAATTAGTTGTAGCGAATTTCTGGGCGACGTGGTGCGGCCCATGCCGCAAAGAAATCCCAAGTTTTATTGCGCTGCAGCAACGATACTCGGACGCTAACGTGCAATTCGTCGGCATTGCATTGGATCGGGTCGACGCCGTGCAAGCGTTCGCGACGGAATACGGTATCAACTACCCGTTGTTAATTGGTGAAGAGAACGTCGCGAAATATATGCGTGCGCTTGGCAACACTATCGGTGCGCTACCCTTTTCAGTTTTGATTGGTCGCGACGGCAAGGTTTTACAGACGCATCAAGGTGAGTGGAAGGAAGCAGACGTCGAGCAACTGATCAACGCTTCTTTATGAACTTGTTGTTGTCTGAATGGGCCGGGAACGGTCGTCAGATCGAAATCAAGTTGTCCACATTGGCGTCGAACTAGTTCTTATTTGTAGCGAAATGTGCTAATTTTCAAGCAACTTAATCACTCCGGCCCGCCGCAAATATTTCTCCCATGGCGCGAATCTTGTTACTCAATGGTCCTAATTTAAATCTACTTGGGGATCGCGAGCCGTCGACTTACGGCCGGGTGACTTTAGCCACACTTGAAAGTCGATTAGTGGCCCTGGCGCGCGAAGCCACTTGCGAGCTCGATGCGTTTCAAAGTAACGCTGAACACGAACTTATCGACAAGATTCATGGCGCTAAGTCTGACAATGTCGAGTTCATTATCACCAATCCGGGTGCCTTTACGCATACAAGTATCGCGCTTCGTGATGCCCTGTTAGGCGTCGCGATCCCGTTTATCGAGGTGCACATCTCGAACGTGCATGCTCGTGAGGTGTTTCGCCACCATTCATATTTGTCAGATATCGCAGTTGGGGTTATTTCCGGGCTCGGGGTACAAGGCTACGAATTCGCGTTGCAAGCGGCGTTAAGCCAATTGTTCCCAACACGGTAAATTCAATTCGTAACTCAGCCACGAGACTGATCACGCTTGATGGAAATTTAAGATGGATATACGAAAAGTAAAAAAACTCATCGAATTGATTGAAGAATCTGGGATCGCGGAAATAGAGATCAAAGAAGGCGAAGAGTCTGTGCGCATCAGCCGCGGACCGATCGCCACCTATGCGGTTACTGCGCCACCGATCGCTGCGCCAATCGCTACGCCTCCGTCTCCGATTGAATCGGCTGCGCTGGAGCCGGCGATGCCCGTTGAAGCCGTTCACGTTATCGCGGCCCCGATGGTGGGTACATTTTACAACGCGCCCTCGCCCGAAAGTGAACCGTTTGTACGGATCGGCCAACTTGTGTCTGAAGGCGATACGCTATGTATTATCGAGGCAATGAAAATCATGAATCCGATCGAGTCGGACCGCACAGGAACGATCACTGCAGTGCTAGTGGAAAATGGTTATCCCGTAGAGTACGAACAACCTTTGTTCGTCATCGATTAAAAGATCGTAGTTCAAGCATCCCTAAAGTATGTTGGATAAAATAGTCATCGCCAATCGCGGCGAAATCGCGTTGCGAATTCTGCGCGCTTGCCGCGAACTCAATATCAAAACCGTCGCCGTGCATTCATCCGCGGATCGTGACTTGATGCATGTTCGATTAGCTGACGAGTCAGTGTGTATCGGACCTGCGACTCCAGCAGACAGTTATCTCAACATGCCGGCAATACTAAGTGCCGCAGAAATAACCGATGCGGTCGCTATTCACCCGGGATACGGATTTTTGTCAGAGAACGCGGATTTCGCTGAAAGGGTAGAAGAAACCGGTTTTATCTTCATCGGACCAAGACCGGAAACCATTCGTCTAATGGGCGATAAGATATCGGCAATTAAGACGATGAAGGAAGCGGGCATTCCATGTGTCCCTGGGTCCGACGCGGCGCTCGGCGATGATATGCAAGCGAACATGAAGGTCGCACGCGCCATCGGCTATCCAATAATACTCAAAGCTTCGGGCGGCGGCGGCGGTCGCGGCATGCGAGTGGTTCACGCAGAGGCAGCGCTACCGCATGCCATCGGTTTAACGCGTCGAGAAGCACTAGCGGCATTTCAAAATGATGCAGTCTACGCCGAAAAATTTCTTGAGAAGCCACGCCATATCGAATTTCAGGTAATGGCCGACGGCCACGGTAACGTGGTGCATTTGGGCGAGCGGGATTGTTCTATGCAGCGGCGCCATCAGAAAGTAATTGAAGAAGCACCAGCCCCCGGCATTGACGAGGAAACGCGCGCGCGTATGGGCGCACGCTGTGTAGAGGCGTGTCGCCAAATCAATTACCGAGGCGCCGGGACGTTCGAATTTCTGTATCAAGATGGCGAATTTTACTTTATCGAAATGAATACTCGCGTACAGGTTGAGCACCCCGTGACAGAACTTATCACGGGCATCGACATCGTGAAGGAACAGCTATTAGTTGCCGCCGGGCACCAGTTGTCTTTTAGTCAACAAGACATTAGCTTGCGCGGCCACGCGATCGAATGTCGCGTAAACGCGGAACACCCAGAATCGTTTCGTCCGTCACCTGGTAAAGTTATTCATTTCCACACGCCAGGTGGACCCGGGATCCGAGTTGATTCTCACCTTTATGACGGCTACGTCGTGCCACCCTACTACGATTCACTCATTGCGAAACTCTGTGCCCATGGCGGATCGCGTGCTGCTGCGCTAGCGCGCATGTCAAATGCACTAACTGAAATCGTGATCGAGGGAATCGATACGAATTTAGCACTGCACCGTATTCTTATCCATGACGCAGCATTTGCCGCCGGGGGCACGGATATCCACTACCTCGAAAGTAAACTGGCTTAGCAGCCTGTCGGCGTCAATAATTTTGTCTGTTTCCTGGCTTTGCTATTTGTGTCGCGTTCGCGAAGCCGATGTTTCCTTAGTAGAACAATACCTGGAGGAACTCGGGGCTGAGGCGCTGACTTGTGAGGCGGCCGAGGAAGGTCCTTTGGTCGTTGACGAACTAGACGGCCACCAACCACTGTGGCCGATCTGCGAAGTCAGCGGATTATTCGACATTGAAACCGATTTGAGTGGCTTAGGCGAGCTTTTGAAAACTCAGGGCGTGACGGTATTAGATGAGCGCACGACTCGCATCTACGATCAAAATTGGCACGAGTCGTGGCGCGATCAATTTAGCCCACAATGCTACGGAAACAAATTATGGGTATGCCCAACGTGGTGCGAACCGCCGCCTGATCAAGACAAGATTATTCGGCTTGACCCCGGAATGGCATTCGGGACAGGTAATCACGCGACCACGGCGCTGTGTCTCGTGTGGCTCGCAAACAACGAGGTGGTCGCCAACGCGAAGATCTTAGACTACGGATGCGGATCAGGGATCTTAGCGATCGCTGCTGCAAAAATGGGCGCCCAGCGCGTGACGGCTGTCGATATCGATGACGACGCGATTGGTATTGCGAAGGACAATGCGCTGCTGAATGGATTGGGAGAAATCTCTGTCGTGCGACCCGAAGCACTTGGCGATTCAAGTTTCGACATTATTGTCGCGAACATCCTACTCGAACCGCTGTGCAAGTTAAGCGAACGGTTTGCCGAATTATTGTCCCCTGGCGGTTATATCGTGTTGTCCGGGATCCTTGTAGAGCAAGTTGATCAACTGTTGGCGTGTTACGCGAGAGCGTTTAGGATGGACGAGCGAGTCCAGCTCGATGAGTGGGCACTCGTTGCCGGAACGCGCAAGCGTTGACGAAGCCGGCGGATAGGGAGTTTAGTGCTTGCTAACCCAATGCCCAAAATGCGAAACAATCTTTCGACTCGGTGCTGCCGATTTGGGTGCTGCGCAAGGGTTCGTTGAGTGCGGGGAGTGCGCAATGCAATTTAGCGCATTGGACAGACTAGCCGACGAACCAAAGTTCTCCTCAGCAGTGAAGGTTGTCCCAGTCGACCACTCGACTTTACCCATCGAGCCGAGTCGACGGCACGGTGCTGCCACGCGCCCGACCTTCATACTAATGGATGGCGAATCGCCGTCAGCAGATTTCGTAGTAGACCGAAGTGCAGAGACCGCAAATCTAAACAGCCTGCCAGCATTTCCCGAACAATTCAGTGCTGAATCTTCAGCTGTGGAGCCGCTTGCCGTTCGGGATGATTCCGGAACAAAGCCGCAGCGTGACGCGCACGCCATCGTCGGTGCCACCCAAACAAACGAGATTTCGGCAACGGCCGCGCTAAACGCAAATGGCATCGAACAGTTAGCGGAAGTAGACGAACAAAAACTAGATACGCAGCTGCCGACCGACACTGCGCTTGCGGATCTTGCATCGCTCGCCGAACTCGCGCGCGATGTCGATTCTGAACCGACTGCAAGCTTACCGGAGTCAGAGCATGCCATTTTATTTACTGATCCTGGCGCGCAGGATTTAGATTATTCACCGCTAGGTGACGCAGCGTTAGATTTGTCTGACGTGCCATCTGTACTCCGACGAGACGTAGCCGCTTTAGATAGACCACGTTCACGTCTGCGCGGGATATGGATCACGATGACGGTCTTATTTTGTGTCGCATTAATGCTGCAATTTGCCTGGATATTACGTGCGGAAATTTTAGCTAAGTTTCCGACCGCGGATCCTATCTACAAATTTGTTTGTACTCACTTAGGCTGTGAATATAAAACTGCGGATTTGACGACTGCCATCGAATTGATCGCCCGAGATGTTCGCGATCACCCTCAGTATATAAATACCTTGCTAGTGAACGCGACACTTGTTTGTCATTCGAGTACTGCTAACAATTACCCTGTCCTCGAGCTTGGCCTCTATGGGCAAACCGGTGAGGCGATTGGAATACGTCGTTTTGAACCACGCGAATACCTAGATAAAAGCATCGATCCCGCCGTCGGAATGCCGCCAAATCAGCCCGTGTATATCGTGCTAGAAATTGCTGGAGTTGATAGCCGCGCGGTGAGCTTCGAGTTCTCGTTTTTGTAGCAAAAATCCAACCCTTTGTTTCATTACTGGGGATTTCAAATTGATGAGTAATATTCTGCGGTGTTATTACCGCTTTATATTGATCGTATCGACCCTCAGGCCTTTCGTCCATTATGGAATGTCGTTATCATCAAGCCGTGCTTGGGTAGAACGATGAGACCAACCCCGTAACGGTCACACACTCACACAGATACCTCAGCAAATTAGATAACAACCCTCAGGAAACTCACCGATCCGGTGATGCGCGGAAACAGCGCGACGGTTTCGTTTTCTGTAAAAGAGATGAATTCGGAAGGTTCAGGTACTAGTGTTTCGTCTTGGAAGCTACGAGTTTGATCGGCCGATCGCCCTGGCGCCGATGGCTGGCGTAAGCGATTGTGTGTTCCGAAGCCTCTGCCTTCAATATGGTGCGGACTACGCTGTCTCGGAAATGGTCGCGAGCAACCCGCGCTTGCGCGATACCACCAAAACCCAGCGTAGGCTCGATCACAGCGACGCAGCCGGCATTCGGATTGTGCAAATCGCTGGGGCAGATCCACACTTCCTCGCTGAGGCGGCGCGCTATTGTGCTGACAATGGCGCCGACGTAATTGATATCAACATGGGTTGTCCTGCTAAGAAGGTGTGTAATAAGTTGGCCGGCTCCGCGCTCATGCGTGACGAAACCTTAGTTAGCTCGTTATTGAGCGCTGTTGTGGCAGCCGTCGATGTGCCAGTTACATTAAAAATGCGCACGGGCTGGGATCCTGAGCATCGCAACGCACCCACCGTTGCCCGAATCGCCGAAGCGCTCGGCATCAGTGCACTCACGATCCACGGTCGCACTCGAGCCTGTCGCTTTAACGGTCAAGCCGAGTACGACACGATCGCAGAAATAAAACAGCTCGTATCGATTCCAGTGATTGCCAACGGCGATATCCGTACGGCCGCCGAGGCGCAATCAGTATTCGATCACACGGCCTGTGACGGTTTGATGATCGGCCGTGCTGCAAACGGCAACCCCTGGATTTTCCAGCAAATAAAGTGCGCCTTAAACCGTACCGAGGTAAGCCAAGCTTCGTTCCACGACATTGTGCAAACAATGACGAATCACGTCAGGGCGATTCACGAACTTTACGGATATCAGATCGGTACACGGGTTGCGCGCAAACACGTTGGTTGGTACGCGCAACAGATGCCCGACGGCGAATCGTTTCGTCAAGCGTTCAATAAAATCGAAACAGCGCAAGCTCAAGTCACGTTTATAGAAAATTACCGTAACGACCCACAAGGAGCGGCGGCCGCATGAGTGGAACCTCGGAACTTAGTCAAGGCATTCCGGTAGAGCGATTGGACCCACCGAGATCGGCCGGGCCCTTGGCTGTTCACGTAAAAGAATGTTTAGAGCGTTACTTTGATGAACTAAACGGGCAACCGCCTAGTCACCTATACGATCTCGTGTTGACGGAGCTCGAGCAACCTTTACTAGAAGTTGTGATGACGAAAACGCGCGGGAACTTATCGAAGGCGGCGGCCTTTCTCGGTTTAAACCGTGCGACGTTGCGCAAGAAGTTGAAAAAGTACGGCATAGAAAACTAGGCTGTCTAGCCCTCCCCGATTTATTCAAAGGTCGCGTGTTAGTGAACGGATCCAAAAACATCAAAACGGCACTTATTAGCGTCTCCGATAAACGCGGACTCGTTGAATTCGCATCCGATCTGGTTGCTTTAGGCATCGACATTCTGTCGACCGGCGGGACGGCAAAACTCCTCAAAGAATCCGCGATCGCAGTGACGGACGTCGCCGACTACACCGGGTTTCCTGAAATGATGGGTGGTAGAGTAAAAACGCTACATCCCAAAATCCATGGTGGAATCCTAGCGCGACGCCCAGACGACAACGCGCTACTTAGCCAACACGGCATCAAGCCAATCGATCTCGTCGTAGTGAATCTTTATCCGTTCGAGAAAACCATCGCCGATCCGAAATGCGACTTAGCGCAAGCGATTGAAAATATCGATATCGGTGGCCCGACCATGGTTCGAGCCGCGGCAAAAAACCATCGTGATGTCGCGATCGTCGTTGACCCAGATGACTATCCGGCGATACTCGTGAGCCTCAAAGAATCGGCCGGGGAAATCACTGATTCGGCGCGGTTTGAATTAGCGAGCAAAGCCTTTGCGCACACGGCAAACTACGACGCGGCGATCGCTGCGTATTTCAGCTCGCGAAATCAATCGCAGGGATTTCCGGATCGCGTCCACATCACCGTGCAGAAAAAGCAAGACTTACGCTACGGCGAAAATCCACATCAAAACGCAGGATTTTATCTAGACAAGGACCGGCCCTCGGGATCGATCGCAAGCGCTGTTCAACTGCAAGGCAAAGAACTCTCCTATAACAATATCGCGGATAGCGACGCAGCCATCGAATGTGTGTGGGCGTTCGACGACCCAGCGTGTTGCATTGTGAAACATGCCAATCCCTGTGGTGTTGCCGAGGCAGCAACCGTCGCCGAAGCTTATGAACTGGCTTATGCGACTGATCCCACCTCGGCATTCGGCGGCATCATCACGTTTAATCGTGAATTGGACGCGCAAACGGCCGAGCTCATCACGCAACGGCAATTTGCCGAAGTCATCGCCGCGCCCTCCGTGTCTGCAGGCGCACAAGCAATTTGTTCAAAGAAAGCGAACTTGCGCTTATTAGTTTTAGGTTCGCGCGACCTTAAGGTCCAGCCGGCATGGGACTACAAACGAGTCACGGGTGGGCTCCTTATCCAGAATCGCGACCCGTGTCGCTACGAGTTTGCTCCGGATGAGCTGAAAGTGGTTAGCGAACGAGCGCCTAGCGCGGCCGAAATGCGCGACCTGTTATTCGCCTGGCGGGTAGCGAAATGCGTAAAATCGAATGCCATTGTGTACGCGAAGAATAGACAGACAATAGGCGTCGGCGCTGGTCAAATGAGTCGTGTTTATAGCGCACGGATCGCGGCTATCAAAGCCGCGGACGAAGGCTTAGCCGTCGTCGGTTCCGTGATGGCATCAGATGCGTTCTTCCCGTTTCGCGATGGTATCGATTCGGCTGCCGAAGTGGGCATTAGCGCCGTCATTCAACCAGGCGGATCGATGCGCGATGACGAAGTGATTGCGAGCGCGAATGAACATGGCATGGCGATGATTTTTACTGGCATGCGCCACTTTCGTCATTAACTAGACTTTCTTTTCATGCAAGTATTAATTATTGGCGCCGGCGGTAGAGAGCACGCACTGGCGTGGAAAATCGCGCAATCAGCGAACGTGAGTCAGGTCTATGTAGCGCCTGGCAATGCCGGCACTGCAACTGAAAACAAAGTCGAAAACGTTGATATACAAGCCGACAATATCAGCGGGCTGGTTACCTTCGCACGTGACAAGAGAATCGAGTTAACCATCGTTGGTCCGGAAGCACCGCTCGTCGCCGGCGTTGTTAACGTATTCAACTTGGCGGGATTGCGTTGTTTCGGGCCGCGCCGCGAAGCTGCCGAACTCGAAGGTTCGAAAGCGTATATGAAGGACTTCCTGAAGCGCCATCGGATCCCCACGGCCGAATTCGAAACCTTTGGAGATATTGAATCCGCCAGCGCCTACGTTCGCGCTCGCACATTGCCCATCGTCATCAAAGCTGATGGGCTAGCGGCCGGAAAAGGCGTGGTCATCGCGCAAAGTTATCCAGAGGCGCTCGAGACGGTTCGCTCGATGCTGTCTGGCGAGGCGTTCGGCGAAGCCGGTAAGCGCATCGTCGTAGAAGAGTTTTTAGTCGGCGAAGAAGCGAGTTTTATAGTGATGACGGACGGTGAGACGGTCATCCCCTTTGCGTCCTCGCAGGATCACAAAGCGCGAGATGACGGCGACCTGGGTCCTAACACGGGCGGCATGGGCGCTTATACCCCAGCGCCAATTGTTGATAGTGAGTTGCACGCACGCATCATCGCGGACGTCATCAAACCAACGCTAGCAGGAATGATTGCCGACCGGCGCCCCTATAAGGGTTTTCTATATGCAGGGCTGATGATAGGTAAGGACGGTGCGCCGAAAGTGCTCGAGTACAATTGCCGCTTTGGTGATCCAGAAACTCAGCCGATCATGGTGCGCTTAACATCGGATTTAGCTGAAGCTTGTGTCGCAGTGCTCGATGGAAACGCAAGTTCAGTGCAACTTAATTGGGATCCAAGAGTCGCGCTCGGTGTCGTTATTGCCTCAGGTGGCTATCCTTCGGACTATGACAAAGGGCATCCGATATCGGGTTTAGACAACACCCGCATCGATGATGCGTACGTTTTTCACGCCGGCACGGCAATCCACAACAACGCAATCGTCAATAGCGGCGGAAGAGTGTTATGCGTCGTCGGGCTCGGCGATACAGTCAGTCAAGCCCAGCAAGTCGCGTACGCACGGGTCGACGAGATTTCATTCGATGGCGCGTTTTGCCGCCGAGATATTGGTCATCGCGCAGTCGCGCGCGAGGCGTAGCAATCGCAGTGCGGATCGTTTTAGCTGAGTCTCGCTTGATCCGAGCTAAGACTCGCTGCCGTCCCAATGCAAGAAATTACGCAGTATTTCTAAGCCAGCATCGGCGCTTTTCTCAGGATGAAATTGCGTGGCAAAGGCGCTGCCTGATCCGACTGCCGAGACGAATGGATCAATGTAGTCCGTTTCACCCATGACGATGGCGTCGACTTCTGGTACGACGTAGTAGCTATGGACGAAATAAAATCGCGTATCTGAAGGGATCCCTGCGACTAATGGGTGCGGCTTGCGCCAGCGAACGTTGTTCCATCCCATGTGCGGGATCTTGCGCGGCGATCCATCTTCTCCCGGTCCTGCGTCGCGGCGGAAGTGTTGCACACGACCCCGAAAAACATTGAGGCATTGCGTGCCATTATCTTCGTCGCTGAAAGTCATTAAGGATTGCAGTCCTAAACAAATCCCGAGAAACGGCCGATCAGCGATCCCCTGAGTAATCACATTGACGAGGTTCTGGCCGCGCAAACTTTGCATGCAATCGCCAATCGCACCTTGGCCGGGAAACACGATCCGATCGGCGTTTAAGATCTGTTCGGCTTCGTTGCTTACGATGATCTTATGGCGTGCGCCTGCGACAAATTCCAATGCTTTCGCAACAGAACGTAAATTGCTGCTGCCATAGTCTATGACGGCGACGCTTTCCATAACGCAGAATTCTAGTGTTTGATTTGAGCTACAACCACGATCTCGCAGCGCACCGGCGGGGTTTGCACTACAGCGAACCCTTAGTCGATGGCATGGTCCCGGCCATGCGGGGATCGGGTTCAACGGCCATACGTAACGCGCGACCGAATGCCTTATAGATCGTTTCAATGATGTGATGTGCATTGCGACCGCGCAGCGCATCGATATGCAAGGTCACTTTAGCGTGATTGGCGAAGCCTTGAAAAAATTCGTGAAACAAATCGACATCAAAATCCCCCACTGTCGCGCGAGGAAAAACGACGTGATATTCAAGCCCTGGACGGCCAGACAAATCGAGAACCACCCTTGAGAGCGCTTCATCGAGCGGCACGTAGGCATGCCCATAGCGGCGAATTCCGAGTTTCGAGCCAAGCGCTTCAGCGACGGCCTGACCCAAGGTAATACCGATGTCCTCGACCGTGTGATGTGCGTCGATTTCAAGATCGCCGTTTGCCTTGATCGCGATATCCACTAGCCCGTGTCGCGCGATCTGATCCATCATATGATCTAGAAACGGTATCCCGGTGTCGAAGTCGCTTTGTCCGCTACCGTCTAGGTTAACCGTAACGCTGATCTGCGTTTCGTTGGTGTTACGTGAAATCGTGGCTATGCGGGCGCTCATCTTCGATGCCATGTCGCTCATTACTGTGAGGCGGCGTACATTAGCAAATTATACGTCCAATTGATAATTCTGCTCGATGAGATCCGATCATGACGCAAGTAAACCTGGTTGCTGAGACCATTCCAAAGATCCGCGCCTACTTAGTCGCTCTGCAGGATAGGATCTGTGCAAGCCTCGCCGACGTTGATGGAACGCAAGATTTCATCGTGGACGACTGGCAACGCGACCTTGGCGGTGGCGGTCGCACTCGGGTGCTACGTGACGGTGCAGTATTCGAACAAGCCGGGGTTAATTTCTCAGAAGTTTATGGCGACGCCTTGCCGCCAGCCGCAACCGCGAAACGACCCGATCTAAAGGACCGCGCGTTTCACGCGATGGGAGTCTCCCTAGTCGTTCATCCCTTGAACCCGTATGTGCCAACTTCCCACGCGAATATTCGATTTTTCGTTGCAACTGCCGAATCAAGCGAGCCCGTTTGGTGGTTCGGCGGTGGATACGATTTAACACCCTATTATGGGTTTGATGAAGATGCGCTGCATTGGCATTCGACTGCGAAGTCCGCCTGTGATCCATTCGGTGCTAGTGTGTATGCGGACCACAAACGGTGGTGCGATGAATATTTCTACCTCAAACATCGCAACGAACAACGCGGTATCGGCGGACTCTTTTTCGACGACCTAAACGAATGGCCTATCGAGCAATGCTTCGCTTATATACGAAGCGTAGGCGACAGCTACCTGGATGCTTATTTGCCGATCGTGGCCCGGCGGCGGTCACTCGAATACGGGCAACGAGAGCGCGATTTCCAACTCTATCGGCGCGGACGCTATGTTGAATTCAATTTGGTCTACGACCGCGGTACCTTGTTCGGTTTGCAAACCGGTGGGCGTACGGAGTCGATTCTTATGTCCTTGCCGCCAAACGTTCAATGGCGTTACAACTGGCAACCAGAAGCCGGAAGTGGCGAAGCGCAGTTGACCGAGAAATATTTGATCCCACGGGATTGGCTTCAGCTAGCTAGCGTAGACTAATGATAGTCTCCCTGGCGGATCGAGAATTGTCATATTAACAAGCGGCCGCGAATCGGCGCCCTTCACCCTGTCGGCACGTCCCCATGTTTGAGACACCGACTCATTTTGCTGAGGAAGTTTAAGTGAACAACATAGAATTATTCGAGCGGCTCTCTGCGCTCGACCCTGCTGCCCTAGCGGATGCCAATAAGCAAATTAGAGTAATGAACGATGAGATTCGGCCAATTCAATCCGGACTGCAGCTGTTAGGCAAGGCTTATACGGTGCGTTGCCACGAAGATTTCTTCGCGGTCATTCGCGCATTAGAAGATGCTGAACCAGGTGATGTATTGGTTATCGATAGCCAGAACAGTCGCCGAGCAATTGTGGGCGAATTGTTTTCGGCAGAAGCCGAACGCAAGGGCTTACACGGGATCGTGATCGACGGGCCGTGCCGCGATATATCGACCATCGAAGAACTCCAGCTGCCGGTTTATGCGCGCTCCGTGACACCCGTGTCTGGCACGACGAAAGCATTGGGGGAGCATCAAGTCCCTATCGTCTGCGGCGGAATTGAAGTGAATCCCGGTGACATCGTGTTCGGCGATGATGACGGCATCATTGTCGCCAGCATCGAGGAACTCACGGAATTATTGCCCCAGGCCGAAGAAATTAAACGTATCGAACGTTGGGTGCTCGATCAGTTAGCGGCCGGTACCAGTTTGCTGTCATTAGTAAACTATGCTGAACACCTGGACGCATTACGCGTGGGAAACAAAAGCAGCAGTTTAAAGTTTCTGCTGTGAACCGAACGCGACGTGTCTCTTGAGTATTATAATCCGTCCGCTTTTGGAGCTATGAAAGTATGTCGATCAAAGATCAGCAAATCAGTCCGAAACTATTCGCAGGCTCATGGCGGCTGGTGGATTCCTATGCAGAAACAGACCAGGGCAGGCGCCCGTTCCCGCTTGGTGAAGGCACGCTCGGGTTTGTCATGTATGACGATCGAGGTCACATGTCGGCGCAATTGATGAGTGCATCACGCGAATCATTTAGCTCGCGAAATCCGGGCGATGTGCCGCTAGAAGAGTTCAAAGCAGCCTACCAAGGCTATACGAGTTATTACGGTACTTATACGCTCGATGTCGACGAGCGCACGATTACTCATCACGTGCAAGGGTCGTTAGCGCAGAGTTGGGTGGGTGGCGTTCAGATCCGCCACTTCGAATTTATTGATGGCCGTCTCATTCTCAAAACGCCACCGATCCGCGGTTCCGACGGGGTAAAAGTTGTCAGTACCTTAACGTGGGAACGGATTTAGATTTCTGATGTAGACGCGCGCAAGCGAGGAAATCTAGCTTTCAAGCGGACGGCTATTGTTCACGATCACTTCGCGGAGATCGCGTATTGCTGGGAAGATTTCGTGATTGCGATCTTCCCCTTGATTGTCGAACGCTGCTTGCTCGAGTTCGCAAATCCAGCGGTCTTCTGCAAATATTCCATTCGTAAACCAAACGATAAACGGCCACAAGAGATTGATTATTCCAGGGGTCGAAGGACGTCGAATCATCATCAGCCCATAGGTATGGTTGCGCCGCTGGTCCTTGTCGATCGGGATATACACATTCCATAAATCGAGTGCGGGATGCTTGCTTCCCGCAGTCCAAAAACGCAGGGTTTGGTACGGATACTCAGTGCGTATGGTCATCAAGTCGCGATCCTCAGGCGCAGCATCTGGCCGCTTCCCAAGCATGAATTTTTCGCCTAGCGGTTGTTTCCCGCTGCGCCGCTTGAACGTGTAGTCCGCTTCCATCCACGTATCGCCCTTGCGACCGCCTAAAAATATCGTTGCAACGCCACCCATAAGTTTTCGGTGTAAAAATTGATGATTCATATCCATCAAATTTTCATGCATGAACGACCAGTGACAATCAACTTGCCGGTCGAGGTAACGGGTCTTATACGCCGGGTCACTGGCTGAAGGTAGTTCCGGAAATGCCACACTTGACGCTTTGTCTGGCGTCCCAGGGAACACAAACACGAGGCCATAAGCCTCACGGCAAGGGTAACTACGCACGCAATTCGGTTTGAGCGTACACATATCGAGGTATGGCACGCTCGTGCAATTACCGTCCCTATCATAAGTCCAGCCGTGATAACCGCATTTGATCCCCGTGCCACTCACCTGCCCGACGTGTAGGGGGACTTGTCGATGGGCACACCGATCTTCCAGCGCGAAAGGCGCACCTGACGTCGGTCGCACCAAAACAATCGGCTGGCCGGCAAACGACACGGCGAGGGTTTTCCCACGCTTGAGATGCGTACTTTTCGCGACCGGATACCAGAAGTCGGGATCGATTGCGGCTTTACGAATGTCGGTAGGCGGGCGAGGCGCAGAAACTGCGTTTAATCGCGAGGTGCTATTGGCAATGGTCATTGGCTTACCTGGTTTTTGCCTGGGGATCGCGCACTATCATATGCGTATTCGCCGGTTTCTACTTTATTAAAGCTCAAAAAATTCCGCTTTCGAGCCCAGCAGCCAGGCTCATGCCAAGTTCCTGACATGCGTCGAGGCCTGGTGGGTGAATCTCTCCAACAAGAATTACGGGTGGAATCACTTGCCTCCAACGCAATCCAGTAATAATTCGTGTCATGCTCGAAAGTGCACCCGAACCATCGTTACCGGCATGAATGAAGATCCCATATGGCAAGCCTTGAGTCCGTTCGAGGCAGTCGTAGTACACTGTTTCAAAGAATACTTTCATCGCGCCCGACATATAACCGAAGTTTTCTGGGGTGCCGAGAATCACGCCATCCGCATCCAATAGTTGATTCGAGCTAGTCGTTAGTGCATCACAGACGACGACGTCGACACCTTCTATCGCACTATCTTGCGCGCCACGAATGACAGCGTCTGCCATGCTAGCGGTATGACCCGAGCGGCTATGAAAGACGACCAGCAGGGATTTGTTCTGTTGCATCGAAATGTTATGTGCGAGCGCGTTCGGTGAGCTAGAGCCACCAGATGCGCGTTATTATGAGCGCCGCGAACTGCTAAAACCATCCTAAGATGTGCAGCTTGCTCGATTTTGTCGGCGTCGTAGAACGCCGCATCGAGCGCGCAATTAATTCCCCCTTGCGCTCGGCGGTACTTCTAGCCAAAACGTTACGGGTCCGTCGTTCGTCAGCGACACCGACATATGGGCGCCAAATTGCCCACTACTGACTGGCTCGTGAGCCGCGCGCGCGCGGCAGGGGAGGTTATTAAATAGTCCCTTACTTTG
>JAQCEL010000054.1 GCA_027618655.1 Pseudomonadota bacterium
TTCGGTTTTCATGACCCGAGAGCCTGATCTCGTTTAGACTATCCGTCAAGTTATTTTGGCACGGGCCCTCAGGCGCTCATCACGACGGCAAGTCCGACAGGCGTCTAAGCAACGCCGATCCGTTCCACGGATTCGCGCATGGATGCCTTAACGATGCGTGGACTAGTGAAACCCAAACTGGTCCAGGGTCTAGCGGCAGGAGGGTTGAAAAAATTTATAAGTAAAATGATCCGCGCTAAGAATCTATCAATTTCGAATGGCATGTCACGCGGCTACGACTGGACGACGTCGCAATTGCGCTGCATGCGCAAGCTATCACAGCGCGAGCATGCAAACGAGGGTACCGCTAAAGCATCGTAATAAATAAAGTCGCGATGCCGAGAAAACTAAAAAAACCAGCAATGTCAGTCACTGTCGTCAAAATAATCGACGATGACTGCGCCGGGTCCTGGCCCAAACGAGTCAACACGAGCGGGATTGCTGCACCAACGCTACCAGCAATCGACATCGAAATAATCATGGCCACACCGATCACTAAGGTCAATCCCAGGGATCGACTCCAAACGTAGACTGCCAGTCCAGTCGTCAGCGCGACCGCAGCACCGTTCATTGCAGCCACTAACGATTCCTTTAGGACGACTCTGCGCCAATGAGCACTAGATATTTCGCGCAAGGCTAGGCCCCGGATGACCACTGCGAGCGCTTGTGCGCCAGTGTTACCAGATTGGCCAGCTACAACCGGTAGCAATATGGCGAGCGCTGTATAGCTTGCGATTGTCTCCTCGAAGATCCCGACGACTGCTGCGGCAAGGAACGCCGTCAATAAATTGATTTGCAACCACGGCAGCCGTTTCTGGACCGCGAAACTCACTTTCGACAGCGCCTTCTCATCCCGACTCACACCAAACATCGTTTGCATATCGGCGCTCGCGGTTTCTTGCGCAGCCGCCACCAACTGCTCATAGCGAACAACGCCGACGAGATGCCCGTCCTCATCGACAACCGGCAGGCTGGAAAGTGCATGATCGGTTAGAAGTTCAACCATCTCTTCTTTAGTCGCTGTCAATGACACGAATGCTGGTGCGATCAGCATATACTCACCAATCGATTCGTCGAGGTCCGCGAGCGCGAGATCTTGGATCGCAACGATGCCCTCTAGTTTTCCCGCGTCATCGACAACTAAGAGAATTCGTTGCGAACGGACATATCGTCGACGACGGTGGTCGCCGCGCAATCTCGACAAAGCTTCTGACACTTTGAGATTGCGATGCAAAAACATGACGCGCGGATCCATCAGCGCGCCGGCGCTATCGGGTGGACAACTCAAGACCAAATCGATGTCGGCGCGCAGCGTCGGTTCGAGGGCATTCAGAAAAGTGTCGCGCCAAGTCTCGTCGGCCTGACGCAAAATGCTTGCAACGCGGGTCGATGCGATAGGTTTCGTGGCGTCTACTACCTTCTCGAGCGGTAAATCTTGCAGCACTTTCACAAGTGTCGCGGGAGACAGCGTGTTGAACAAAGAACTCAATGTCGGCGTTTCCAGATCACGCAATAATGGTCCGATAAGCGATGGGTTTATCGTATCCAGTAGCGAGCCAGCTTCGATTGGGTATCGGGCGAAAAAATCGGCTTCGAGTTTGCGCTCCAACGTGCTCTGTACGCTCTCATTCATCGCGGATCTCCGACGGCTGAGTCGACGCGCGCGTAAGCATCATGACGGCCGGCTTCCAGACCACATCCGCGATATTAAGGACTGTCGTGGCGAGCTCTTCGGATGTACTAGCGCTTGTGTTGGACAATACATAGCCGTGCAACCGGGCTTTGGGCATTAAGCCGACATAATGTTCGGTAGCATCCACAACCGGCACGTAGTCTTCGGAATTCCAAATGGGCATGCGCAATACGGTGCTCACGTCGGCGAAGGCCCGCAGGCGTCCTGGAACAAAGCGCATATGATCTCTAACGTACTCACGCTCGCGCACCCCAATCAAGGTGTTCAGAGATATCAATCCGACCGGCCGCATTTCATTGTCGACGACGACCATCATCGGTAATTCGGTATGTAGAAACCGACGGACCAGTTGTTTTGCGCGTCGCACAGTTGCGTCGTCTCGACACGCAAGCGTATTCGTTAACATCAGTGAACCGACGGAATCCGCTTGATAACTCAGAAGATGCTGGATATTTTCGCGCTTATCCATCGGTAGTTCATTTAGGATCGATCGAAGCACTGGCGGCCGTAGCGTGCCGACGATTCGCGCGGCAATGTTGGTGCTTAGGCGCGCCACAATGACCGCCGCATCACTTGGCTGCACGCTAGCGAGGTAGGTGGCTGCTGTATGCGGGAGTAGATGACTAAAAACCACGACTTGCTGATCGATCGATAAAGATTCTATAAATTCCTTTACATCCGTCGCCGACGAGGTTTCCAGCACGCGCACTAGATCAAGCGGATGCTCGTCCAAGTAATAATCGACGATATTACTCACGTTCGCTCGCCTCCTCGCCGCCAAGTAATACGGACACTTCGCGACTGAACGTCGATGCCGGGATCAACGCCCGGCCATTGCGTGTGTCGATCACGACTGCGGTGGGCGTGATTTCAAGGATCTCACCTTCAATTGCGCCAACTCGCATCCGCTGACCTTGCCGATAAACCTGGCGTAGGTAATGCGCGGCAATAATATTTCCAAGCGACGGGGCCGCACCCTTGCCGAACGCATAAGCGAGACCGCCGAATGCGGCTGCGGTAATAATCAACAGCAGCGACTGAACTAAGATCAAATCGATGCCAATCTGGCGCAATGCTGCTAGCACCGCGATGGTATTGACCGTGAAGAAAAGTAAACTCCCAAGGGCTTGCGATTCTTCGCCGCTCGTCGCGATGGAATTCCGCGCGATCGAGGCGAAGCTATATCCAGCTAGCAAAATTATTGCCGCTACCAATGCCGTCGGGAGGTAACTTGCGACCGTCGCGATCAAGTCGGCGATAAATTCTAATCCGAGTACGCGCGAACTCTCGGACACGAAAAAAACCACTGTCAGCCAAAACATTGCATTTGCTACTACAACCGAGAGTGGCCATGGGAGGCGTACAGTGCCGGTTCGCCGACCGCCGGCCGTGCCACTGAACAAGATTCCGGCTGCCGCCCCGATCCTCAGCACGATTACCCTCAGCACCCACGCAGCCGCAAAGCCAGACGCTAACAACGCTACTGCAAAACCAAGGGTCGGCAGAAACTCGATGGTCGATCGAATAAGCTGATCGAACATCGAAAATAATGGGTCTAAGCCAGCGCTTTCGGTTTCCATATTGCCTTTCTCCTATTGGGCGCCTTTATACGCTTTTTCCGTAGCGACGAAAGACCGTATTGCCGCTAACCCAAAAATTTTTCCTTGCGATGTCGAAGTCGCAAACAACTGCCTTATATTCGATAACGCCAAACTGGTATAGCATCGCCAACGTCAAATTGACAAAAGGAACAGTCGACTCATGCGGCGGATAATTTTTCAGCGCCTGCGGCGCGAGTCTCGTCGCTGGGGACTTTTGTGTCTCATAGCCACTAGCGCCTGCAATGTGGCTCATGGCGAAACCTTGAAGATTGCATATTCAGTGACGCGTGAAGGACAGCGAATATTCCAAAACGCCCTGGTGAGCGGACAGCTACTGTTAGTTAAACAAATCGGTGATGACCCGACCCAGGACATGCGCTTTGATGCCAAGCAACAGGCGTTATATTTAATCAATCATCAAACACGCAGTTACAAGCTCATCGACGTTAAGACGATCGACGAAGTGGCCGCGTTGGTCGATTCAGCAGCACGTGTTCTTGGGCCCTCGTCAGAGCTCTTTGGTGGGGTGCTGGCGAGCCTCGGTCTAGACGAAACCTCCGAACCCGATGCGCCGCTTGATACTGGCAAAACATTGCAAGTTGGTAACTATCCGTGCCGCTTGTATCGTTCCAATAGTGCCGGTCGCATGAGTGCCGAGCTGTGTCTCGCTGCCACGGGTAATCTGAAACTACAGCCGAACGAGATCAACGTGCTACGAGTATTTCTCGAGTTCGCTACACTGATGGCGTCGCGCGCGGAGAAATTGGTCGCCGTATTAGGCATGACGGTCGTGCGCCTAGACGTACCAGGCGACCAAGGCCTGCCGATTGCTGTGTACACCGCGAACAACGATTCCGAGGTCCGACTGCAGCGTCTCGATCGCACCTCCGAACAAGTGCCGTCTGGCCCCACGCCGGCAGATTATGTGCGTGAGCGGCTCCCTTTCATTAGCAACTAAGTACACCGAAACCACCGATTTTTTACTTCGTCGCAGTAAATCCGCAGTCACTTAATTTAGCCATCGGTTGAATCAACTAAACGCTACTTGACATAAAAATTTTAACGTCTATATTTCCTGGCACTCCTCTATACGGAGTGCTAACAGAAAATAATTTTACTGTTAAATATTAGTTAGTTACGATTTTTACCCAGGAGACAGAAAATGAGCATCCGCCCCCTTCATGACCGGATCGTCGTTAAACGCACAGAAGAGGATTCAACTTCCGCCGGCGGTATTGTGATCCCGGACTCCGCTTCCGAGAAACCATCAAAAGGCAAAGTCATTGCAGTCGGTAACGGCAAAATACTCGACAGCGGCGCAGTGCGCGCCCTCGATGTCAAAGTCGGCGACAAGGTTCTGTTTGGCAAATACTCCGGTACGGAAATCAAAGTCGACAACGACGAGTTACTTGTCATGCGCGAAGACGACGTCATGGCGGTTATCGACGCCTAGAACCTTGCTAGATTGAACTTTAGAAACCTAAGGAATTAAAAAAATGAGTGCTAAAGAAGTCCGTTTCTCAGATGACGCGCGCCAACGTATGGCGAACGGCGTCAACATATTAGCTAACGCGGTTAAACAGACGCTTGGACCCAAGGGTCGCAACGTCGTTATCGAAAAAAGTTTTGGTGCACCGACGGTCACGAAAGACGGGGTGTCGGTTGCAAAGGAAATAGAGCTCTCAGACAAGTTCGAAAACATGGGCGCACAAATGGTTAAGGAAGTTGCGTCCAAAACTTCCGATGTCGCAGGCGACGGAACCACGACGGCGACCGTTCTCGCCCAATCAATTTTTCGTGAAGGATTGAAGGCCGCTGCTGCTGGCGTCAACCCGATGGATGTCAAACGTGGTATCGATAAAGGTGTTGCAGCGGCCGTTGCCGAGCTACAAAAAATTTCGACGCCGTGCACGGATACTAAAGCGATCGCACAAGTAGGAACCATTTCTGCTAATTCAGACTCAGCGGTCGGCGACATTATTGCCGAAGCCATGGATAAGGTCGGCAAGGAAGGCGTTATTACGGTCGAAGAAGGCTCCGGTCTTGAGAATGAACTCGACATCGTCGAAGGCATGCAATTCGACCGTGGTTACTTGTCGCCTTACTTCATTAACAATCAAGAGACCATGGGTGTCGAACTCGATCAACCCTACGTCCTGCTCTACGATAAAAAAGTATCTAACATTCGCGAACTGCTACCCGTACTGGAAGCCGTCGCGAAGTCCGGCAAACCGTTATTAATTATCGCAGAGGATGTTGAAGGCGAAGCCTTAGCAACCTTGGTTGTGAACAACCTGCGCGGTATTGTGAAAGTTGCTGCGGTTAAAGCACCTGGATTTGGCGATCGCCGTAAAGCCATGTTACAGGACCTCGCGATCCTAACGAACGGCACACTCATCACCGAAGAAGTCGGCTTGAGTTTAGAAAAGGCTACGCTCGATGATCTTGGCTCCGCCAAGCGCATCCAAATCTCTAAGGAAGAAACAACCATCATCGACGGCGCGGGTGACCAGAAAGCGATTGAAACTCGGGTCAATCAAATTCGCGCGCAAATCGAAGAGACCTCGTCGGATTATGACCGCGAAAAGCTCCAAGAGCGTGTCGCAAAACTGGCTGGCGGCGTGGCCGTGATCAAGGTAGGTGCGGCGACTGAAATTGAAATGAAAGAGAAAAAGGCGCGTGTTGAAGATGCCTTACACTCGACCCGCGCAGCAGTAGAAGAAGGTGTCGTTCCCGGCGGCGGCGTGGCGCTGCTCCGCGTGATAGCGGTCGTTAAGAAAGTTAAAGCCGACAACACAGATCAAGAAATCGGACTGAGCATTCTGGCACGCGCTCTCGAAGAACCTATCCGACAGATTGTCGCTAATGCCGGCGAAGAACCATCCGTCATTGTCAACAAAGTCAAAGAAGGCAAAGGTAGCTTCGGTTACAACGCTCAAACCGGCGAATTTGGCGACATGATCAAAATGGGCATTCTCGATCCAGCCAAAGTCTCACGCTCGGCGTTGCAAAATGCGGCTTCGGTAGCCGGACTCCTGCTGACCACGGAAGCAATGGTCGCTGATGCACCGCCTAGGAAAAAAGGCGGCGCCGGCGGCGGTGGTGGAATGCCCGACATGGGCGGAATGGGTGGCGGTATGGGCGGCATCCCTGGCATGGGTATGATGTAGGCGCCATGCGCTAACCGTTCGTTAAAAAGCCCCGTTTTTTAACGGGGCTTTTTTTTAATGTCGCGCAATCCTGTCGAGCGCTATTTGCCTGAACTTGTTAAAACCGCGGATGGACAGGCGCCCTAGCTGAGGGCCATCGAACAGTTAATTCGGCGCACGTCCGAGCACTGGGATGCTCTCGCGCACGCGGCTTAGTGCATATCCTCGTCGAAGTCTCCGGACGACCCATCGCCAGATTCAGACGATTGTTGCGGATTGTTTTCATCATCACTATCCGATTCTTCGGCCTCCTCGTCTGACTCATCTGCGCCCTCATCAACAACAGCAAGTTCGACACCAACATGAAAAGTCGCAAATCCCGGGAGAACAAACTGATTAAGTGCGCGGCCGAGCACACGACCATCAAGTTGCGATAATATTTCTGACGATTCGCTGTTCAATGGGTTCGTCACGACGCCAAGCACGTCGCCTTTTTTGACGCGCACACCGACGCGCAGAGTAGAAGATAGGATTCCACCAATAGGGGCACGTAGCCAATGGGAGCGATAGGAAATCGGCTGAAGTACTGAGTCTTCGTTTAATTGATCCAGCATATCCAGCTTGGCGATCAATTTATCGAGCGCTTTTACGCCAAACTCAACGTAGTCCAACTGCAAGGTCACGGGCGCTCCGAGTTCGAAGGCGACCGCAGGAATGCCTGCATCCGTCGCAGCCCCGCGCAAGGTGCCGCGGCCACCCTTTTTGTGGAGCACGGCAGTTGCGCCAAAATGTCCGACGAACTCGCGCACACCTCGGTCTTTAAGGTCCGCGCGTAATTGCGGCAAATTCGTTCTTTTATCAGAGCCAGTGTGAAAATCTACTAGGCGATCGCAATTAAGGATAACGTTTTTGAAGAAGACATAGGCGATCCGCGACGCTGAGCTGCCGTTTGGCGCTCCGGGAAAATATCGATTTAGATCGCGACGATCAGGTAGGTAACGACTGCCACGTGAAAAGCCGAGTAAATTCACGATCGGCACGCCGATTACCGTACCGGCCAGTTCGCTTTCGACGAGATTACTGAGAACTCGCCGCGTGATCTCCACACCATTCAGTTCATCACCATGAACCGCAGCGGTGAGGCATAGTGTCGGACCCGGTTTTGCCCCACGTACGACAACCACGGGCGTATCAATCGAGCTGCCGGCAAACGATTGTCCGGCACTCCAATGCAATTCGCGACGCGTCCCGGGTTCGACCTGCTCGCCTAAGATGTCTAGCGCCCCCCACACGGGTGCGGTGGCGATAGGCACCGCAGTTTGGTCATCAACAATCGTTGATGGCTGATCACTATCGATTGCCGGCAACGCTTCAATTAAACCCTCAGCTGCCGGCGGTGATTGGGCGATCGATTTGTCTATTATTGGTGACGCCTCATGTGAAGCTTTATCCGCATCGATTGCCGGCGACGCTTCATTGACGCTGCCAACTTCCGGCGCTGATCGGGCGAGCGTGTCGTCTTTTTCTGGTAGCGGCTCATCTGAACTTTCATTCGTATCGATCGCAGGCAACGCTTCATCTACACTGCCAACTTCCGGCGCTGATCCGGCGACCATGTCGTCTTTTTTTGGTAGCGGCTTATCTGAACTTTCAGGCGACTCGATCGCAGGCGGCGCTTCATCTACGCTGCGAACTTCCGGCGCTGATCCGGCAGCCGTGTCGTCTATTTTTGCCGGCACCTCATCTGAAGTTTTATCCGCATCTCCAATAACTTGCGTTACGGCTTCCATTTTGCGCTTCGAGGACGCTTGCGCATTGTCGTCCGCAACGCCGAATTTTGTCTGGCTAACTTCACTATGGGTATCCGTTGGATCGACGGCGCCGGCGCTTTGCGATACGACGTTCTCGCCATCAAGCACCGCGTCGATTCGATCAGTTGCAGCCTCCGAGACCGGGGCTACGACTGGCGTCTTAAGAGATGTCTGTGATTGCCCAACTGGCACTCGTGTAGCCTGATCAGGATCCACTAGGACGTTTGGCGCTGCCGCCAGTTCCACCGGAGCTAATACGAATAAATTCGCGGTTAGGAAAGCCCGAGCGATAATTTCAGAATAAAGGCGGCGTTTTCGGCTCATCCGACATCCTTTTGTTCTATGGCGATTTTGCGACTAAGTGCGGTGCGCTGTATGGGGTCGAGGCCGCTTAGATCCGCTGCGTCAATGGCACTGAACGTCCCACGCAATCCGCGGCCGTTCGCGATTTGAATGGCTAGGCCAGGGCGCGCGTTCAGTTCCAGTATCAGCGGTCCAAGATCGGCATCGAGCACGACATCGACACCCAGGTAGCCGAGCGGCGCCAGTTCCTGGCAGCGGGCCGCCAGCAACAGAAGATCTTCCCAGTGAGGAATCTCATGCCCGGAAAGAACGGTGCCGAAATCTGGATGCTCAATAATGCGCCGGTCACGGCAAACCGCAGATGTCGTAACGCCGGTTGCCATGTCGATTCCAACTCCGACCGCACCTTGGTGCAAATTTGCTCTGCCGTCTGAACTTCTGGTCGGCAAACGCAACATGGCCATGGCCGGTACGCCGCGGTAGACGAGCAACCGAATATCAGGTACGCCTCGGTAGCTAATTTTCTCAAAGACGGGATCGAACTTAACCCGGTACTCAATAATCGCTTGGTCCGGATGACCGCCAAGGCTGTAGATACCGCCGAGAATATTCTGAATGTGGTGTTCGATTTCGGAAGATTGCAAGGCCGTGCCGTCACCCTTAATGCACACCTCTCGGCGCCGCTCAGTAATCAGCAAAATGCCTTTGCCACCACTACCTCGCGCGGGCTTAATGACGAAGTCGTCGTGCCCTTCGATAAACCGATGAAACTCACGTGCAGTGCGCACTGAGTTAACCAAGCCGTAAAGTTCTGGCACCGCGATCCCTGCGGCTTCGGCGAGTTTTTTTGTTTGGACCTTATCGTCGACCAACGCATAAAGCCGACGCGGATTGCGCGGCATGATGTAACTGCGATTGCGGCTGTTAATGCCGATCACACCGGCGTCCATGAGTTTGCGAATGCGACCGATCATGATGCGGCTATCGCTCGACAATATCTCGGAAACGCATGACCTCGGTGACGCGGTACCCTGTGTAGCGCCCCATCACGATGAACACGGCGAGCAGAATCAACAGCACCTCGGGAAATAGAAAAACGATATGCTGAAGATGATCTTCCGACATCACGAGGTAGCCAAGTACTGCAACTAAAAGACTTCCGACCCCTTCTTTCAATGCCGCTCCCGGACCAGCTTCTTCCCAAATAACCGACATATGCTCGATGACCATGGTCAAAATGACGATTGGAAAAAGCGCAATAGAGAATCCTCGGTCGAGACCGAGTCGCGCGCTGATCAGGCTGATTATCAAGATTAATAGCACTACCAAGACTAATACCGAGCATAGCCGTGGCACGAGCAGGAGTTGCAGACGCTCTAGATAGAAGCGAATCGACAATCCAGCCGAAGTCACCAGCACAAATAACGCAATCCCCCAGACAAGTTCCGTTTCGCGAAACGCGACTGCGATTAGAATCGGCATGAAAGTGCCGAGCGTCGGGATACCAACAAGGGTCCGCATAAATGCGACCACAAGGGCACCAAGCGGGATCATTAATAAGGTCCGATAAACGTTTTGCGTGCTCACAGGCAGATCGAATAAGAGCAAGGAGGACAACCAGGATTTACTGGCTGCGGCGCGGTCACGTGCAATGCTTGCAAGCGAATGGCCGTACTGTGAAATTGCAAAAGACACGCGGCCAGCGTTGCGGCCGTCTACTTTTAACAATGGCTCACTGCCCACCGACCAGCGCACGAAGTTGTCAGGATAACCTTTGTCGCCGGATGACGGATCGAATCCTTGCCATTGTTCCCCGTTATGCACCTCAAGCCATGCCGTAGGCGTTTGGTCGGACTGGCCGTCTTCAAGCAAGACGCCGCGAACCAATCGGCTGCTGATGCGTGCTCCGGCCAAAACGTAGATTAGCCGGTCCACCCAAGCATCACTTTTCGGATCTAAATTGTCACGAATGACCAGCACATTTCCGTCTGGCGCCTCGTTGTTTAATTTAACGAGCAACTGGGTCACGAAAGAGAAGATATCGGCAGATTCTGCGCGCGTCTCGCCGAGGACATCTCCAATTGCCGACTTCAAAGGCTCGGCATATTCTGGTGCGGTCTCGACGATGGGCACACGATGCTTTTCCCCTTTCTCGACCTCGGGTTCCGGACTCGCCTGTGGGACGATTTCGGTACGATAGTACAGACGCTGTTTGCCGCGCGCCCGACGAGTAGACCATTCAGCGCGGCGATCGCCTTTGTCGGTTTCGACATTGAGTCCGTAATTGCGAGCGACGAAGTACTCTTCCAACAGGATATAACCGCCGAGCTGATCAGGTATGTCAAAGTTGACGACCGCACCTTTACCGCTTGCATCGAATTCTATTTTGGCTTCGACCGACCAAACCGGCTCAATCTGGCCAGGCAGCAGGGGAAGGCCAAGCTGCTGCACCTTCAGACACATTAGCCCGACGCCGGTAGCCATCAAGACGAAAACTAGCAACGTCGTTTGCACACTACGCATGGATCAGCACCTAACTAAATTAACAGACGTGGTTTCAAGAATCGCAACTTTGACTGGCCGTGAATATACGCTCCGCGTCGACCAGGATCCGTCCACGAAGCGCCAACCGACCGAGCAGCAACGGGTAGTTGAACCGCCCCCGGTCTGCGAGCGTCACTGGCGTGCTGAACCGGGTGCCGCCAATACACATATCCAGCTTGACGACATAACGCTCGCGACTCTCGTCATAGTGATCCTTAATTCGAGTTTCACGTTCTACGACTCTTTCGACAGAGAGGTACTCAACGTGCCCAATTTCTTTCGATCGATTCGCCAGCGGGATCTGGAAGCGCACCC
Source organism: Pseudomonadota bacterium (assembly GCA_027618655.1). Classification (GTDB taxonomy): domain Bacteria; phylum Pseudomonadota; class Gammaproteobacteria; genus UBA11873. Next base: position 11,456 of record JAQCEL010000054.1, read on the forward strand.
ACGGGACTCCATCGCGCTCGAATGGGACGATGTTGGCTGCGTGAATTGAGCTCGTTTTGGCGCCGGTATCGAGCTTTGTCTTAATCTTGACCGCACCAGGTTCCAACCAACTCCATTCGAGCCACCCTAAGGTTTGCGGCTTAGCGAGCGCTACAGTTGGAGCGATCAGGAGCATGGACATTATGAGCGCGGATCGAGCGCGTTTCATCGAAAACTGGGTCGCGAGTACTCGCTGCATAGAACGGAAGGTAATTGGTTCGGTGCGCGCAGGATGCCTGGAATCACTCAAGTATTCAAACGGATTCAGCCGATCTCGAATCGCGAATTCATCATTAGTTTTGCTTCCAATGACTAATTCGTTGCGCCGTCTAGATGGCACGCTATAACGGCTTCAGCTGCATAAAGCCGGTCGTGTAGTAAGCTATAGATCGCGATCTTGTTCATCAGCACCTCAGTTGGGCTGAACGCTCGTTAGTCGTTACCTTTTTGCCCGTTCCTCATTCAAGACCGTTTGATTTGATATCAAACGGTGGTGTCCAGATCGTGGACGAGACTTTAGCTGGATAACAATTGACACTCTTTTCCTAAGCTTAGCGTTACAATCCGGATCACTAGCGATCGCCGGAACATGTCGTGGCAAAGCCGAACACCCCAACCCTGGCAAACTTTGAGCTTGACGTCGGTATGCTCCTGGCGCGCCGCTACGAAGTTGAAGCAAAGCTCGGCAGCGGCTGGGAGGGCGAGGTCTATTTAATCCGCGAACAAGCGACCGGTATCGAACGTGCCGCTAAGCTCTTTTTCCCGCAACGAAATCCGGACAACCGAACGGCAAAACAATACGCACTTAAACTGCATAAGCTGAGACATTGTTCTATCCTCATCCAGTATTTGACTCAAGAGGTTATTCGCATACGTCGGCAACCAATAACCTTATTTATATCGGAATTCGTCGAAGGGGAATTGTTAAGCGATATGCTAAAGCGCTATCGCGGGAATCGCTTACCGCCGTTCGAAGCCCTACATTTGCTCTATGCATTAGCCCGAGGCATGGCAGACGTCCATTTAGCAAGCGAGTACCACGGCGATTTACACACTGACAACATCATCGTTAGACGTTACGGACTGGGGTTCGACGTGAAGCTCATCGACCTATTCACGCATCCCATGTCCAAACGTGAACTAATTAAGGAAGACGTTGTCGACTTAATCCGAATTTTTTACGACGTTCTCGGTGGTGCTAAACATTACGCGCATCATGCGCCGGAAATTAAAGCAATCTGCTGCGGCCTGAAGCGAACGTTAATTTTTAAGAAATACCGCACAGCGGCGCAATTGCGCGACTATTTACAGAATATTGTATGGCTATGAGCCACGAAGCGATCGCTGCATTCCAACAGGAGTCGCAACTTGAACCACGCATCGAAACAATTAATAGCGGTTCTATCGCGATGTTCAGCACAAGAGCGCCGAACAAATCAACGGCTAATGAAGACGCCTACGCGGTTATTCCGGTCGACGAAGAGACACTGATTCTCGCCGTCGCTGACGGTGCTGGCGGGCTGCCGCACGGGGATTTAGCTGCGCGATTCGCCATCGAATCGCTGATCGCTGCGATCGCGAACGGCCCTGTGGACGCGCCGCGCGTGTCGATCATCAATGGCTTCGAAGACGGTCAAAGGAAAATCTGCGAACAAATCCCAGGCGCGGCAACAACCTTGATCGTCGTTGAAATCACCAATCACACCGTACGCACTTATCACGTTGGCGACAGCGGCGCCTGTATTGTGGGTGGTCGTGGCAAAACGAAGGGCTACACCGTTTTTCATTCCCCCACGGGATATGCCATGGAGGCAGGCCTACTTAGCGAAGAAGAAGCGATGCATCACGAGGCACGGCACATAGTGTCTAACGTGCTTGGGGATCCGAACATGTCTGTTGAAATCGGAACGACGGTCGATCTCGCGTCGCGCGATACGATCGTCATCGCGAGCGACGGTCTCTACGATAATCTGCTGAGGGAAGAAGTGGGGGCACTCGCCTGCCGCGGTTCACTGGATTTTGCCTGTAGAACGCTCGTTGAAGTTACTGCTGCCCGTATGCTGGATCCCTACAGCGACGGACCCAGCAAGCCTGATGATTTGACGGTTTTGATGTATCGTCAAAATCGAAGTTAATTGACAAGCTTTAATGTTGCTCGGGCTATTCATGCGCTGTCGCAGTTTGCGGCGCGCTGCACTGCGCGCTCCTGAATGCGTATACCTGTATACCGACCATGAACGCGACTTTTGAGCAGCGAAATTTGCGTAACCGAATTCTCAGCTCGCGCGTACAAGGCCTGGTATTGCCGTACACCGAGCAATTGAAATTTGAACCGGCCTTGCTCTTAGCCGCGGGAAGCATCGATGAATGAACTCGACAAGGTGTTGGAACTCGACGAGGCAATCGTCGACATTTCCCGTGATATTAAGATCCTATCCGAGCTGGCGTGGCCGCCAGCCTTACAGGCCGTCTTCATAGATTCGTGGCGACGCGGTCAACCCCAATTACCGGACGTGACCTACCCCTTAGTCGATCGATCCAACAATCTCCGCAAACTCGATTCGATAACGCGCCAGGCGAGCAAACTCGAGCACCCGCTGGCTGAGTACGTTACGAAAACCGCTCAATCCTATTTGACGATTAGTCAGCTCTTGGTACAACGCGGCAAACCTGAGATGACGTCACTCTCGGTGCAGGTATATGGCCGCCCGGGCGAATCTTTAACAGGTGGCAATGGCGTAACGAGTCTTGATGCGGCGCGCTACTTTCTTAAGGTAGCGAGTGAATTTGATCGTAATCATCACGCAGCAGAAGCGGAATTTTGCCTACTTCCCAGGGTTATAAAGCAAGAAGTTCAAGCCCGGCTGATCGAGGTGTTCGAGCCTGATCGCATTCGCGTGGAGATCGATAAAAACCTCACCTCGAAAGCCGTCGCTGGCGCGACACGAATTCGTCTTCGAGATGCAACCTGCTTCTCTGAATACGATGCAGAACAACTACTCCAGCACGAGGCGTTTGTACATTCGCTAACGGCGCTAAACGGCCGTTCACAACCTCATCTGAAATCTCTAAGCCTCGGCGCACCGCGCACGACCGCTGCGCAAGAAGGGCTCGCCACATTTGCTGAGCTCGTGACTGGCGCAATCGATATTGCGCGCTTGGAACGGATCGCGATGCGCATCGTCGCGATCGATCTCGCGCTCAGCGGCGCGAATTTTATCGACGTGTTTCGATACTTTCTTGAAGCCGGACAGCCTGAGATGGAGAGCTACAATTCTACGGTGCGGGTGTTTCGCGGCGCTCCGGTCACCGGAGGTCATGCGTTCACTAAAGACTCGGTCTATTTGCACGGCTTGCTTGAAGTCCACACATTTTTCCGCTGGGCCTTGCGCGAACAAAAGCTCAAGCTTTGTGAGCATTTCTTTGCCGGCCGAATGACCCTTGGCGACGTCATCCGTTTCGAGCCGTACTTCGCCGACGGAACAATTCGCACCGCGAGCTACCTGCCACCTTGGATCACGCGAACGACGGGACTCGGCGGCTATCTAGCGTTCTCCGTTTTTGCGAATAACATCGATTTAAGCGGGCTCTACGCCAGTCACAACTTTGAACTTCTCGACCGCTGACAGGGGCAGTCTCGGCGAGAATTTTCACGTTACAATAGGCACCGGGACACACTTCGAGGCCATATTGAGACAATGAATACTGATAGCGAATTAATCATCGAGCAGATCGGTATCGGCCCGATGCAGAATTTTTCCTACCTCGTCGGATCACGCGCGACCCGTGAAGTTGTTATTGTGGATCCGGCGTGGGATATCGATGCGCTTCTCGCACGGATCAACGCGCAGGGCTACACCCTGATCGGTGCACTAGCGACGCACTATCATCCCGACCACGTCGGCGGAAGTTTCGGTAGTACCTCGGTTACCGGGCTCGCTGAATTACTCGCCTTGAACCCAGTGAAAATCTACGCGAATAAATTCGAAGCGTCTGGGCTAAAAAAGGTAACCGGTGTGTCGGATTCGGACATCGTGCAGGTCGATTCAGGTGACACCTTAGCCGTGGGCGACATCGAAATTGAGTTTCTACATACGCCTGGGCACACACCTGGATCACAGTGTTTCCGCGTGAAAAACACCTTGGTCTCGGGCGACACATTATTCATCAATGGCTGCGGTCGCGTCGATCTTCCTGGCTCGAACAAAGAAGACATGTACCACAGCATGGCGAAACTAAAATCGTTACCAAACGACACGATCCTGTTGCCGGGACATCATTACAGCCATCAGACGAGTGCGAGCATGGCTGACGTGAAAACTCAGAACCCCTATCTCAAAATTGACGATCTGGATACCTGGCGCCAAGTGATCTAGCCGATCAGATCGGTTTCACTTCACAACCATGCGACTTAGTTGGCTACGCACCGCAGTGAACTTAATTCGACCCATTTGATATACAGAGCGATGGCAACGATTAATTGCAAATGCACCCGCGTGCAAATTCAGTTCTATACGAACCACGATCTATTCAGGCTTCAGTGTTGCTGCCATGATTGTTCCTGAGCCCTTTGGTACGCGAACAAACGTGGCGGCCCTGCGCATCCGCCATTTCAATGCGTAGATAGCAGCTGGTTTCCAAACGACTTTAAGATCGTTAAAGGCGAGGATCGGATCGGCGCTTTCCTAAATTTCCCGAACGCAGACACGATTCGTTTTTATTGCAAAGATTGTTGGACGATATTGCTCGCCGATCACGCCGCGTATGAAAAGAGGCTAGTCGTCGTTCAAGCAATCAACTTCACGGAGTTCGAAGGATTAAGCAACGCCGTTCTGATGCAACCGCAAGCGCGGCATTTCGTCGGCGACCTCACAGACGACCAACTAGCGAAACTGCCGGCCTGGCCGTGGGACCCAACGAACGTCTATAGCGGGGTAGCCGACGTGCTCATGGAGCGATTCCCCGCCCTACAGGCCGCGGGCGCCGAGGGCGCTGACATGAATGCGCAGATCCTGCTCGCTAAGATCGGCGATCCATTTGTGCCGCGTGGCGAAGCACGCTTATGCGAAGGGCCGCCGACCCTGATGCAGCGCATGCTCGACCAAACACAGGATCCGGACTGAAACCGATCAAAAGATAGGTCTCTCTCTTACTTGTAGACAAACTTGAATATGGTCGACAGTCTTTCGGCGCGGATCCCGTAGCTAGCAGCCTGTCGGACTTAGGGACAATCTACTGCGCTGCTAGGAATAGCCCCGAATGAAATTCGCGGCGCCACATTGGGTCTCAAAATATCGTTCAAACCACTCGGTTATTTTCGAAACTGCGCGCTTATTGGTCGTGCGCAATGCGCTGAACAGAGCTGCTAATTCCAATTCGCGAGACTAAGCGAATTAGACTGCGTTGGACGCCGCGCGCCGGTTAAGCGAGGTTTCCAATAGCTGTTCGAAACTTTCGAAATAATCACCCGCCCCGTGCGCGGACTAGGTGCATGCACAAAGCGTCCGTCGCCGAGATAAATCCCGACGTGGGAGTATGGCGCGCTTTGCGTATTGAAGAACAGCAAATCGGAAGCTTCGATACTCGCTAATGCGACGGACGGTAGCGTGTTCGCCATCGAAGCTGCAGTGCGCGGTAGTTCAACTGAAAACTGGCGGAACACATGGTAGACCAGACCGCTACAATCGAAGCCATCGCTGGGCGAGTCGCCGGCAACGCGATAAGGCTTGCCCTGCATACTGGTCGCATACGCGATGAGGCCGAGAATATCGAAAGTTGGCGAAAAAATTCGTTCTGAAGATGGTTCAGTGATCTCCGTATTAGACAGACCGGGTTGCGGGTCAACTGACTTCTGATGGAGCGCACACCCGGATTGCAACAACAGGGTTGTCATGATCAGAGCGCCAACGAAGACTGAAGTAGAGAACGCGCGTAGTAGACAAAAACAGTGACTCAATCTCGATAGCATCGATTTCCCTGAACCCGTATTTTAAATGTCACATTAGAGTAACTCACTAAGCTGTTAATTAACAAAATAATTTTAATTATTATGTACAGCAAACTCCTCGGCTCAGTTCGTTCCCGCGTGCAAAGTCGGCACTCAGACACTGCGCGAATCAGATCCCGGCCGGGGCCGAATAGCACGGATCCCACGCGATCTCGGTGGGGCCTGCTACGGTCGGCTTGCTTTCGAAGGGTGCCGCGATCAAGATGTCGGCCCCATCTTGGAGATCGGTCGCAAATGCGTTTTCGCAACGCGCTAAAAATTGCCACGCTCGCAATATTATTATCGGGTTGCATAGCACCAGTAATGCTTATGCCTTCATCGCAGCAGCTGCTGCGGGCCTTATTGACACCATTGATCGGGTTTGATCCGAACGCGGTCCGTCTATTCGAGCAGCCGATCGTAAAAGAACGTATGACGGCATTACTCGGAACGCACTATGGAATGGTCATGCAGCTTATTGAAACTGCCGACAAGCTCGAACGAGAAGGCCCGTTGTTCTTTGTGATATCGCGCTATACGCCAATACCAGAACTTGCTGAAAAAGCCGGGTTGGTATGGAACGCCGATACCAATCAGATGGCCGTCGCCGTGTTGCAAGGCAAGGGCGTCGAGGTTTTCTCGGAGGGGATAGAAAAAGCCGTCAGCGCCGAAATTTAAAATATTGAAATGGAGACGGATAAGGCGGTTGAGCGCGCTGCGCAGGGCGCGGTCGAAGACGCGGTGGAGGTGCTCTTGCCGAACTGGCCTACCGCCATGCACGGCTGGTTTCAAACACCGTGAATGACATCACTAACACAAACAAGATCTGCGCTTTTTTACATTAGACCTTGCTCGTCGAGGCAAAAATCACGCGCAATTTTCGATTGATCAAGAGCCCTTGTCGGGGGATGTTGACTAGCACGACGTTTCTCGCAAGCAGTGCACGCGCAACGACGCTACTTGTCGATCAACAGGCGGCTTGATTAACGATGAGCTCCGCAGCCTGACAGGCCAGTCTTTCCAATCAACCCGGGTGCTTAGCTTTGAGCATGGTCCGAATTGATAAGCAACGGCGCTTTATGTGCTTTTGCTCTGATCCAGTTCATCGAACGCAATACTGAGGGTTGGCTGATCGTCCAGCGTTCAAGTCGGAATTTTCCTGGAAAATTCGCCAACATTAATCCGATCATAATCGTCAACAGCCCTTGGCCTGGAAGTACCAGCATCGCAATCCCTGCCGCTACAAATACGAATCCGAGCGTGTTTTTCCCAATTATTATTAGCATGACGATACCAGGATGTCGTTTCGGCACAGGGGGTGTGCGTCGCCGATGTAGAAAGTAATCACTCGGTAGGCGCACGACAATCCACGGGACGAGCAATAGGGTTACAACAAATGAAATTGCTGAAAAGACGGCCAGTTGCCAAACGAAATCCTCATTGCCGTGAATCCAACTTAACACCGGGTGCTTACAAAGCTAGCTCGAAATCCGCTATGAGTGGTAGGTGATCGGATGCGTGACGCGCGCTATCGCTACGCGCGGCGAAACCATGATCAAATTGAATATCGCCACGGTAGTAAATGCGATCGAGACAACGCACCGGCATGATCGCCGGAAACGTCTTAACCGCGATGCCCGCCGAAGAATAACCTGCTGGCTCCATGACGCGCTTACCGAGCGTACCCCAGACATCGTTGTAATCTCCTCCAACGATTGCGGGGGTGCTGACATGAAGTCGGCTTAAGGTCGGTGACGCAAGAATTTTAGCCAGCTGCATCACGCGCTCAAACCCAGCGAGTCCAAGATGACAATTGACCAACTGCAGGCTACGTTGGTGTTCTTTGCGCACGACGCATCGGGCAACGAGGGCACGCCGTCGTTTCTTTAGCGCAACCGTCAAATCAACGTCGTGGACATCGTGCAGCGGATGGCGACTTAGGATCGCGTTGCCATAGTGGCCTTGCTTCAGCGATACGTTTCTCTGAAAGGCACGGTACGGCATCGCCAGCCCGTCACCCAGTAGATCGACTTGACGATGGCGTTGTGAACGCGGCGCACCGTCGTCAACTTCCTGTAAGAATATCAAATCTGCGTCGTAGCTCGCCAACAGTTCAATGATCCTATCCGGTCGATAGCGCCGGTCTACTCCGCCGATACCTTTATGAATGTTGTATGTCACCAACCGCAGGCGCATGCCCAGACTCCCGTATTTGTAACTCGATCCTAAAGGAATAACCGTCAGGGTTCTGGAGATCGATCTTCCAAACGATGAACACGAATAGTCTAAATGGAATTATGGGCGATAGGGCAGCAACAAGTTTGCGGCGTAAGACGCACGCAGGGACTGGAAAACACTTGTCTGCTAAATAATTGACCAACGAACTGGGGTAACCGACGTGCGTCTTAACCCGCAGCAACGCTCGCCAAACGTCGAGGACGCAGGTGACTCACTGCGTCCCCGACCCGGTGGCTACACTGATACACGAAGTGCTTGCATTGAGATGATCCGCCCGCGCGGGTCTCAAGCCGCCTGCTCGCGACTCCCGGTAAAAACAAACTTGCCATCGCTACTCACATCGATGTGAATGCGCGAACCGGCCACGAATCGTCCCTCGAGTAGCAGTTGAGCAAGTGGTGTCTCGATTAAAGCTTGCACGGCCCGTTTCAACGGACGAGCCCCATATACGGGATCGAAGCCGACTTCACCGAGCAGATCCAGCGCCGGTATGGATAGCTCCAGTTCAAGCTCTTGGGCGGCAAGACGCTCGCGCAATAGTTGGATCTGTAGCTCAGCGATATGTCGAATTTGTTCTTTCCTTAACGAATGGAACACGACTGCTTCGTCGATTCGATTAATAAACTCCGGCCGAAAATGTCCTCGTACCACTTCCATCACCGCCTCGCGCATGGCGTCGTAGTCACTATCGTCGGACATGCCATGAATGGAATCGGATCCTAAATTCGATGTCATAACAATCACTGTGTTGCGGAAATCGACGGTGCGGCCGTGTCCATCGGTCAAACGCCCGTCATCCAGCACTTGTAATAGGATGTTGAAGACATCCGGATGGGCTTTCTCAATTTCGTCAAGCAGTAGCACTGCGTACGGCCTGCGGCGAACTGTTTCTGTGAGATAGCCACCTTCCTCGTAACCGACATATCCGGGCGGCGCGCCAATTAAGCGTGCGACGGCGTGTTTTTCCATGTACTCCGACATGTCGATCCTGACTAAGGCGTCTTCCGTGTCGAACAAGAATTCGGCCAGCGCTTTGCACAATTCTGTTTTACCCACACCCGTTGGGCCGAGAAATAGGAACGATCCATTCGGCCGAGCGGGATCTGAAAGACCCGCGCGCGAACGTCGGATCGCATTCGCCACTGCGGCGACCGCATCATGTTGGCCGACGACGCGCGAATGTAGCGACTCCTCCATGCTAAGCAATTTTTCGCGTTCCCCTTCCAACATTTTCGAGACAGGTATACCCGTCCATTTAGAAACGACCTCGGCGATTTCCTCATCTGTTACCCGGTTGCGCAACAGTTTGAATTCGTGGCTTTGGGTCTTTCCAGCGGCGGTCAGGCGTTTCTCCAGATCCGGGATTGTGCTGTATTGCAATTCAGACATACGCGCCAGATCACCGGCGCGCCGCGCGTTGTCGAATTCGAGACGCGCACGCTCAAGATCCGTCTGGATATGACTTGCACCTTGGAGCGCCGCTTTTTCGGCTTTCCATACCTCATCGAGATCGGCGAATTCGCGCTCCGTGCCTTCCAGCTGCGTTTCGAGATCCACAAGGCGTTTCTTCGACGCGTCGTCAGATTCCTTGCGCAATGCCTCGCGCTCCATTTTGAGTTGAATAACCCGTCTCTCAAGCCGGTCCATTTCTTCGGGTTTCGAGTCGATCTCGATACTGATTTTACTCGCCGCTTCATCAATTAAGTCGATCGCCTTGTCTGGAAGCTGGCGGTCCGTGATGTAGCGATGCGAAAGCGTCGCTGCCGCGACGATCGCGGGATCCGTAATCTCGACCCCATGATGAGCAGCGTAGCGCTCCTTTAAGCCTCGCAAAATTGCGATCGTGTCTTCAATCGAGGGTTCGCCGACGATAATTTTCTGAAAGCGACGTTCCAGCGCAGCATCTTTCTCGACATTCTCGCGGTACTCATTAAGTGTTGTCGCACCGACGCAATGCAGTTCGCCGCGCGCCAAAGCGGGCTTCAACATATTGCCGGCGTCCATTGCGCCTTCTGCCTTGCCCGCGCCGACCATCGTGTGAATTTCGTCAATAAACAAAATGATCTGACCTTCTTGCTTTGACAGATCATTGAGCACTGCCTTGAGGCGTTCTTCAAATTCGCCGCGAAATTTGGCTCCGGCGATAAGTGCACCCATGTCGAGAGATAGCACACGTTTTCTTTTCAGACCGTCCGGCACCTCGCCGTTGATTATTCGCTGTGCGAGGCCTTCGACGATTGCGGTCTTGCCGACACCAGGTTCTCCAATCAGAACCGGATTGTTTTTCGTACGTCGTTGCAACACTTGTATCGTGCGACGAATCTCTTCGTCTCGGCCGATAACCGGATCAAGCTTGCCTTGCTCCGCTCGTTCAGTCAGATCAATGGTGTATTTATCTAATGCTTGTCGGTTATCTTCGGCATTCGGATCATCGACTTTTTCGCCACCCCGAACCGCCTCAATCGACTTTTCCAGGGCCGCACGTGTCACCCCGGACGCCTGCAAAATCCGCGCGAGATCGCCACCATCTTCCATCGCGGCCAAGATGAACAACTCGCTTGAAATATAGGCGTCATTGCGTTTCTGCGCGATCTTGTCAGTGAGGTTCAATACCCTGATTAATTCATTGGACGGGTGAACGTCGCCGCCAGCGCCCTCGACCTTCGCGAGGCGGTCGATTGTCTGCCCCAACTTCGAACGCAGCAGATTAACGTCGCATCCGGCGTTCAGTAGCAGGTGCCTTACCGAACTGCCTTCTGTATCTAGCATGGCGACCATGAGGTGCACGGGCTCAATAAACTGATGGTCGAGTCCCAAAGCTTTGCTTTGCGCATCGGCCAATGCCATCTGGAATTTGTTCGTCATTTTGTCAGCACGCATTATTAGTTCCTCTCGACAACCAGGTTTTTACTGCTTCTACAGCGTACGAATGTCATTTGCGCGTGACGCTTACGCGCTCGCCACCGTATCCAAGTTACATCGTGTTTACTCCGATCGGTATGTTTACCCACCGGTACCGACGTATATGGGTCTACTTTGTCAAATTTCAAACACTTCGCTCGCGCAATTTTCGTCTAGTTGTAGTTGTACTACACAGTGCGGCCGAGAGATTGATTTAAATCAGTTCCGTCACGTCGGCAGCAGGCGCGAGCACAAGCTTGTTAAGACTAGCGGCCATTATTCGCTCGCTAACCCATGCGCGCTTTGCGCCTAGCGACCACTTCAGTTCCGTGAGTTGACACGCGTGACTCCGCGCGTGGCATGCAATCACTAGAGAAGGTGGTTGTTGAGTTTTATAGGCCTAATTTGATCTGGGTCAAACAGACGCCGCTGGCAACTAGTAGTTTTCGACTCGGCAGGGGCGTTGGCGCGTGAGTGGGCACTTGCGACAATTGTTCTAGATATTAGTTT
>JAQCEL010000288.1 GCA_027618655.1 Pseudomonadota bacterium
CACCACGTCCTCAGCCACATTCATTAGTTTAAAAACATCCACGCCCGTGAGAGCGCCCATCCGATCGAGCACGGCATTGAATACTTCTAACGGCGTATTACCAGCGCCTGCGCCAAGCCCCGCCGCCGAACCGTCGATCCGGTTAGCACCTGCAGCGACCGCCGCCAAGGAATTTGCGACCCCCATGGCCATGTTGTGGTGCCCGTGAAAGCCGAGTTCAACATCTGAATTCAATGCTTCGCGCAAACTTGCAATCCGCGCGGTCACATCGTCAGGCAGCATGTAACCTGCAGAATCCGTGCAATAGATACAATTTGCGCCGTAGCTCTCCATCAACTTGGCTTGAGCGAGCAACTGTTTCGGCTCAGCCATGTGCGCCATCATGAGAAACCCAACCGTGTCGAAACCTAACTTAACCGCCGTACTAATATGTTGCTCAGAGACGTCCGCCTCCGTGCAATGCGTTGCAACCCGTACCGTATGAACACCACAATCCTTGATCATATGCAGATGTTCGACGGTGCCGATCCCAGGGATCAGTAACGCAGACACTTTCGCTTGCTGCATTTCGGGCACGACGGCACGCAAATATTCTTCATCACTGGCAGCCGGAAAACCGTAGTTAACGGACGCCCCGCCTAATCCGTCACCATGCGTTACTTCGATGAGGGGAACACCCGCATCATCTAACGCCTTAGCCACAGCGACCATTTGTTCCGGACTTATTTGGTGGGCTTTAGCGTGCATGCCGTCGCGCAGTGACATGTCGTGAAGCGTGACTTTTCTACCTCTGAGATCCATTGGCTATCCTCCTACGCACTCGCGGCCGATAGAACTAAGGTTCCGTCGAGAATTTCTTCAGCGAAGACTTCCGCCGTGCGCAACGCGGCGGCCGTCATAATGTCGAGATTGCCTGCGTACTTTGGCAAGTAATCGCCAAGCCCTTCAACTTCGAGATAAATTGATACTCGGTTGCCGTCGAACACCGGTCCATTTTTAAGCCGATAACCCGGCACATATTTTTGAACTTCCGCAATCATCGCGTGCACGGATTGCGTGATCGCCGCCTCGTTCGGCTTCTCCTTCGTGAGACAGTGGACGGTGTCCCGCATAATGAGCGGGGGTTCCGCGGGATTCAGGATGATGATGGCCTTACCTTTATCCGCGCCGCCCACTTGCTCAACGGCCCTCGCGGTGGTGCGCGTGAACTCATCGATGTTTTTTCGCGTGCCAGGGCCCGCCGATTTACTCGCAACCGTCGCGACAATTTCGCCATAAGCTACTGCCTGAATACGCGACACGGGATCGTGGCTTGCCCGCCGCAGGTCACCATGTTGACGTTCATGGCGCCTTTACCGAGATGTTCCTTTAAGTTCACTGGCGGAATGCAGTACGGGCCGATCGCGGCAGGGGTTAAATCGATCATCAACACGCCTTTCGCTGCCAGCTTCGCGGCGTTTTCCGCATGCACGTATGCAGAGGTCGCGTCAAAGGCAATTTGTATATTGTCCTTTGCCACCCAATCAAGCAGGCCGTCGACACCGTCATGCGTCGTCTTCAAGCCGGCCGCAGCGGCTTTTTTCAACCCGTCTGAATCAGCTTCTATGCCGACCATCCACATCGGATTGATATACTGGCTTCGTAACGCCTTGATCATAAGGTCCGTACCGATATTGCCTGAGCCGATGAGCGCTGCATTCACTTTCACAACCGTCTCCTAAGTTTGTTGCCTTGAGCTAAAAATTATTTCACACGAAGCGTGCCGACGCTTGCCCAATGCCGCCGATTTCCATGTGCATGGCGTCGCCCGGTTTCACTGTTTGCAATGGCACGAGTGAACCGGAAAGAATGATGTCGCCGGCTTTCAGTTCGATGCCGTAGGCGCCGAGCGTATTCGCAAGCCAAGTCACCGCGTTCACTGGCGAGCCCATCGCTGCTGCCCCTGCCCCGGTTGAAATGATCTCCCCATTGAGCGACACAACGATTCCGCAGGTCGCCAGATCTACATCTAAGGGGCTCACGGATTTATCTCCAAGTACGATCGCGCCGCACGATGCGTTGTCCGCGATCGTGTCTTGGATTTTAATTTTCCAGTCTGTGATCCGCGAATCGACGATTTCGAAACACGGCATCACGAAATCAGTCGCCGCAATAACATCTGCGTTAGTCACCCCCGGTCCTTTCAAATCGCGCTTCAAGACAAACGCAATTTCACCTTCTGCTTTCGGTTGAATCAACTGCGTGCTGACTGGAACTTCCGCGCTATTACCGTACACCATCGTGTCGGTAAGAAAGCCAAAATCCGGTTGTCGGACATTCAACATGTCCATGACAACTTTGCTCGTCACGCCGATTTTCTTGCCGATCATTTGCTCGCCGTCTGCAAGACGACGCTCTAGCATGCGTAAGGAAATCTGATACGCATCTTCGATGATGATGTCTGGCGATTGCGTCGTAAGCGGTGCGATTGTGGTCCGCTTACGCATCGCTTCATACAAGCTATCGCCGTAGCCGTTAATTTTTTCTTTGTTTAGGCCCATCGGATTATATTCTCAAAGTTTCAAACACACATTACGTAATTCGGTGTAGAACTCCAACGAGTGCACACCGCCTTCGCGACCAATTCCGGATTGCTTTGAACCGCCGAACGATGTACGGAGATCGCGCAAAAACCAACAATTTACCCAACTGATCCCGACATCTATTTGGCGCGCGACGCGATGCGCGCGCGACGCATTCGTCGTCCAGATCGCAGTCGCTAGACCATACTTCGTATCGTTCGCGAGCCTGATCGCTTCTTCTTCCGTATCAAACGGTTGAATGTGACAGCATGGTCCGAAGATCTCTTCTTTAACAATTGCCGAATCTTCTGCCAGCCCGGTCCAAATGGTCGGCTCGATCCAAAACCCGCCAGCATATTCCTCCGGCATGGTCGGAATACCGCCACCGGTCACGACCGTCGCACCGAGTTCACGCGCTTTCGCATAGTAGGACAGCACTTTGTCTCTTTGTTGTTTGCTAACCATGGGACCGAGACCGGTCTTCTCGTCACTCGGGATCCCAATATGGAGATTCTCTGCACGCGCTTTTAGGCCGGCTACGAATTTTTCGAAGATTGGGCGTTCTACATAAACTCGTTCAGTGCCGAGACACACCTGCCCGCAATTCGCAAATACGGAGCGCGCTGTGCCTTCTAAGGCCTGTTCGAAATCACAGTCGGCAAACACCACAGCCGCATTTTTTCCGCCTAATTCGAATGATACGTCGCGAATACCAACCGCCGCGTTCTTCATTATCGCCGTGCCAGTTATTGTCTCACCGGTAAACGTGATCGCGTCGACATCGCTGTGCGCGGTTAAGTACTCACCCGTAGACTTCGTACCGAATCCGTTAATGACATTGAACACGCCGGGCGGTATGCCGACTTCGTTCATCACCTCACCGAGCAATGTCGTAGTCGACGGGGTTTCTTCAGACGGTTTAACGACAACGGTGTTACCGCACGCCAACGCCGGACCAACTTTCCACGTCATGAGTAGTAAGGGGAGATTCCAGGGTGAGATCACGGCGATGACGCCTTTCGGTAAGCGAACACCGTAATTTAGCGCACCAGCACCATCGGGCGTTTCGAGATGAAACGATTCCGTCGGTACGTTGCGGATCACATCCGCAAATATTTTAAAATTTGCCGCGCCGCGTGGAATGTCGATATGTCGGGCAAGCGAGTGAGGCTTACCGGTGTCGCGGCACTCGGCTTCCAAGAATTCATCGAAACGCTCGTTTACGCGATCAGCTACCGCGTACAGCAAGGCGACCCTCGCATCGACCGTGAGACGTCCCCACTCGCCGAGATACGCGGCACGCGCAGCCTGGA
>JAQCEL010000289.1 GCA_027618655.1 Pseudomonadota bacterium
TTTCAAACTGACCGGCCAACTGGGCAAGGTGATGCGTGAGTCCGCTGAAATTGCATACAGCTTTGTGGCTTCACATCTCGGCGACTTCGGCGCCGACGCCGCGCTTTTCGATTCTGCTTACATACATATTCACGTGCCTGAGGGGGCCACGCCAAAAGACGGCCCAAGTGCCG
Source organism: Pseudomonadota bacterium (assembly GCA_027618655.1). Taxonomy (GTDB): domain Bacteria; phylum Pseudomonadota; class Gammaproteobacteria; genus UBA11873. Next base: position 174 of record JAQCEL010000289.1, read on the forward strand.
GCATTACGATGGCGAGCGCATTGTTGTCGCTGGCACTAGGCCGAAAAATCCCAAGACCCATCGCGATGACGGGCGAATTAACGCTCACGGGGCGTGTTTTGCCGATCGGAGGCGTGCGCGAAAAAATTATTGCGGCAAAACGGAACGGCATCAAGGAATTGATATTGCCAGCGTCGAACCAGGGTGATTTCGATGAATTACCGGCATACATTAAAAAGGGCATTACGGCGCACTTCGCCGACACTTATCAAGATGTTGCGGCGATCCTATTCGGGCAAGCTACGAATAAAAAGAAATAATATTATCGTCAACCATCGTTAGCTGCTGCGTTCAAGCAAATGTGCCGCGAGCGCCGATTGAGGACTCGGTGCGCAAAGCGCGCAGATATTCGCGTGCTCCGGCCTCAGAAGAACAGCTTACAGTGCGTCTAATTCGGCCTGCAGCGCAGCGATTTGTTGTTCGATTTTACTTGCCTGATCCGGGTCCTTAACGTCTTCTAGCAGAGATTGCGCGCCGGCCAGTGAGCGCTTTAACGCAAATTCAACTTTATCCTTATTATGATCGACGTAGTGCGGCGTACCTTCGCCCGCATCAGCCGCGGTTTGTTCGTCGACTACGGGCGGAGAATCTAGCGCAGATTTTGTTGCCGACATTGCGTCTGATTCGTTGGCTGAGCTCGCAGTGGATGGCTGCGGTGGCGTAGCTGCGTCAGTCAATGACGGTGAGTTAGTAGATTGTTCGGGCTCTTGTTTACCGCAGGCTGTGACGGAGAGAACCGTGGCAAGAAGCAATACGAATTGTAATTTGTTCATGGGGGTGGATACCTTTTACGGTCGGATTTCGTAACGGGTAGTGTAGCAGCACCGAACGCTCGCGGAAGCGTTGACTAACAATTATCGCGGCGCAGCACTAAGGATCGCGCGCGATTTGCGAATTCTGGCAGGGCCAAATTAGCTCCCCAGATTGCAACTAGATTTAATATCGCAACGATCCCGAAAATGTCCGGAATAGCTAACTGGAAATGCAGCAGCAATAGCGTAAACAGCGCTGAAAAAACCATGAATGCGGCGTTTGATACATTCAATGCTGCTATCACGCGTGCGCGGTGCGCAGGTTCGACATGGGCTTGCAGAGCGGCAAACAAAGGCACTATGAAAAAGGCGCCAAACGCACCAATCAGTGCGAGATCCACGAACGCTCGAAGGGCGGGTAAATAGCTCAAAAGCGCCACAATTGATAATTGGCCAGGGTCTTGTGCGGGTATTCCGGCCAGGTAAAAATCGGCCGCGAACAAGGAAATTCCGATACAGCCAATCGGTACTAAGCCGAGCTCAATGCGACCGCGCGAGTAGCGTTCGCAAAGTAGAGACCCCACGCCAATTCCAATTGTGAATGCAGCAGTCATGATGGTAACGCCTTGCTCATCAGCGCCCAGGAGCTCCTTTGCATAGGTCGGAATCAGGCTTAAGAACGTCGCACCCAGAAACCAAAACCAAGATATGGTGAGTACCAAGGTCAGCACTTTTCGATCGTTCGCGACGTACCGTAGTAGTTGCACGGTGGCTTTCGGTAGATTCCAAGTAATTCTCAAATGCGCGTCCGCGGCCTTCGCCTGCGGAATTGCTAGGGCGAACAACCAACCGCAAATTGCCAGAAACAAAATACAGGCAATGACAAGATTGGGGCCTAAATCGCTGATTGCCGCGAGCAGCCCGCCCGTAATACCCCCGATAAGAATCGCGGCGTAGGTGCCCATTTGGATCAGCGCGTTTCCACCCGTGAGTTCTGATTCATCGAGGTGTTGGGGGAGGATTCCGTATTTAAGTGGGCCGAAAAATGCAGATTGAGTTCCCATTAGAAACAGCACGAACAAGAGTGCCACGGCGCTTTCGATACGAAAGGCGAGGGCGCCCAAACCCATCACCAATATTTCGGTGAGTTTTATGCGGCGTATCAAGGCCGACTTTTCGAACTTGTCAGCGATCTCGCCGGCCAACGACGAAAACAAGAAAAACGGCAAGATAAAAATACCCCCGCTGATGACAACCAGCGATCCGGGATCGATTCCCATTTGTTCAGCTAATGAAAAGGTAATGAAGATGACAAGTGCGAAGCGAAATACATTGTCATTAAAGGCGCCTAAAAATTGCACGATGAATAGAGGCGCTAGGCGTCGCGAACGAAGTAGTTGGAATTGATTCATTACGCGCTTGCGACGTGGGGTCCGATGGGTTTGTTAGGAGGAAATCGTCCGGCGTTCTTTGCTAGGCAAAAATTAATCACCCAAATCATTCCAGGTTATACTCGGCGGCATTCCATTTGTTTGTTGTCGAATCGATCTTATGACAATCGTAACGGAACTTGATTTACTGAAATACCGCCGCTCGAAAATCGTCGCAACTGTGGGGCCAGCTTCGGCCAACCAGGAGACGATAGCACAGCTCATAGAAGCAGGTGTTGACGTATTTCGAATTAATATGTCGCATGGTGAACACGCTACGCATGGCGCGGCGATGGCAACGATCCGCGAGGTCGCAGCCCAACTAGGCAGGCATACCGCGATTCTTGCTGATCTATGCGGACCTAAAATTCGTACGGGAAAATTTACGAATGGCTTCGTTGAGCTCGTAGCTGACGCTAGAGTCTTAGTGACGACCCGCGACGTGATTGGCAATAGCGATGTCATTCCCTCTCAATATGAAGGTTTGCCTCGAGATGTGCGCCGCGGCGATCGGATACTGTTGAATGATGGAGCTGTTGAGCTCCGGGTCGAGCACGTTGACGGAACTGATGTGCACTGCATTGTTATCGCCGGCGGCAGCCTCGGCGACCATAAAGGAATCAATCTTCCCGGCGTTCATGTATCTGCTCCCTCACTTACGGATAAGGACCGCGTGGATGCCGAATTTGCACTTCAGCAACGTGTCGATTTTCTCGCTTTGTCGTTCGTGCGCACCGCCGCCGACATTGAGAGCCTTAGGGCCGTCATCAATGCGGCAGCTTGGCAACCCATGATTATCGCGAAAATAGAAAAGCCCGAAGCGCTCGCAAACGCCTCAGCCATTATCGCTGCGACCGACGCGATAATGGTCGCACGCGGCGATCTGGGTGTTGAACTAAACCCCGAGCAAGTCCCGGTTGCGCAAAATCAGTTGATTAAGCGTGCGATAGCCGCGAATAAGCCCGTCATTGTCGCCACACAGATGTTGGAATCGATGATTGAAAATGCGCGTCCGACCCGCGCCGAGGTTACCGACGTCGCACATGCCGTCAGCAGCTACTCCGACGCTATTATGTTGTCTGGTGAAACCGCAGTGGGTGCTTATCCGGTGCAAGCAGTCGCTATGATGGATCGGATCGCGAGGCAAACGGAAAGTTACAACTGGCATACGCTGCACGGCCAACGTGGCGAACTACCTGAATCAGGCGATCTCGCCGTTCCGTTTGGTGACGCAGTCGCCGATGCGGTCGCCAAGTTAGTTAACGATACCCACGCTAGAGCCGTACTCGTGATATCAAATCGCGGTATGACCGCAGCCACGATTAGTGCGGCGCGCCCGAAGGCGCCGGTCGTCGCGATATCAAGGAACGAAGGAATATGTCGGCGGATGAGTCTGATGTGGGGTGTGATCCCGCATCTAAGTCAGCAAGTGGGGAAGGACAAGCC
>JAQCEL010000290.1 GCA_027618655.1 Pseudomonadota bacterium
AGACCTCGCGCGCGAGCGAGCGCGTTGCTGTATTGGCACCACTGGCGATTAGCGTCGTGAATGCGGCATAACCACCAAGCCCGGGAGGTAGACCGTTACCACGCACTCGCTCACGCAGTAACAAGCGCTCCTCGCGCCACAAATCAAGGCGGAAATCGAGTCGACCCTGAGTAAAGATTTCGCCGCATGCAGGACGTCCAAGGCAAACGGTTTCCCATCCAAAGTAATGCGCGTTGGCTGACAATTCGATGCTTGAGTGCAAGCGTGCATCGGCACCATCGAACACTAAGGTTTCCTGCGGTAGCCATTCCAAAGATGCGCCGTCGCCGAGTCGCATATGCTGGGTTATCGTGGCCGGGCGAGCGTCGGCGTAGTACCAGCGGTTCGCGCCGGGCGTCGTTACCAAGGCGCTCGCGTCTTGTTCGAGAATTAGCGAGATCGCGAGCTGATCTCCGCCCACAATTCCGGCAGGCGGATGGAGTAGATAGGTATGGCAAGTCCCGTTAGTTTCGGGATAGAACGGCCGCTGCACGGCAAGAGGGCCAACGTGATGGCGCTCGACAATTGCGGTATGCCCGCGACGCCGCGCATAACGTAAATCCAATGACGCGGCCCAACCGCCAGCACCCTGCCCAGATGGTTGGTCTAACGCCAGATTCACGTAATTCTAGCCGTCGAATCTAGGCCTGTTATTACAACGACCGCTTCGCGAACTCGTCGAGCTCGGTGAACGCGCCGACCGAATCTTTGCCCCACGATCAGCCCGAGCAGCGGCAGGATCAGCGCCGTTAGTCCGGCTATGAACAGCTCCGACGGCGTTGCCGTACCGGGGTGGAAATGTGCGCAGTGGCCTTGCCCATGCAGAAAGCCGAGTACGAGCACCACTGCTAGACTTAGCAAAACCCGCCCGTAAGCAGGTGCGATGAATCCGACACCGGCAAATACTAATGACATAGTCAGACCTACGACTAGAGGAGACGCATCAAAAGCGTCGATTCCAGTCGTTATTCCGAACATTAGCGCTAACGCAAATCCCGTTGGCAAGATCCACCGCGACGAAACTTTAGGCCATGCAGCAGCGAGTCCGATCGCAGCTATAACAACGATATTCTCTAGCGCCGTAAATGAATGTAGCCCTGCGGCGAGTAACCCAGGTGTAACAACGCTGTGATCGCCGTGGCCAAACGCGCAAGGTATCGCGCCGACCGATGACAGGGCGAGCACAATCTTCAATGATCTGTTTTGCATTTCTCCTCCATACTTAAATAGATGCTACCCAATACTATCTCGCGTACTTTGTACGTACCGCTGATTCGCCCGCGACTCGAATGAACGTCGACTACACGAGAAACCGATAAGCACTAAACGCTAAGAAATTCCTTAATCAATGCATCGTCGAGGTCATCCATAACACCGATCGCCACGGCCCGCCCTTTGTCGAGGATGCAGAACCGATCAGCTACTCTGCGTGCAAGCGGCAATTTTTGCTCGACCAACAGGACAGTCATGCCTTCTTCGCGGTTCAATCGAGCGATGACTTCGCCGATCTCGTGGACGATATTCGGTTGGATTCCTTCCGTCGGTTCATCGAGAATTAACAAGGTCGGGTTAAGGATCAAGGCGCGTGCTATGGCTAATTGCTGTTGTTGCCCACCGGACAAATCGCCGCCGCTACGCTTTAACATTTTGCGCAATACCGGAAACATCTCGAGTACACGCTCGTAGGCAAGCGAGGCTTCAGTCGGGTTGCATACCGCAAATCCAATTCTTAAATTTTCATCCACCGTCAAACGCGGAAAAATATCGCGACCCTGCGGTACATAGCCGACTTTCAATGGCGCCCTGCGTTCCGCAACCTCGTCGGATAGGCACACCTCGCCGAAGTGAATCGTGCCGTCGCGCACGGGCAAAAGACCCATCACACATTTAAGGGTCGTCGTTTTCCCGACGCCGTTTCTCCCCATCAAGCAGGTGCAGGAGCCATCGGGGACTTCCAGAGACAAGTCCCAAAGTGTGTGACTGTCGCCGTAGTATTGATTGATTGAGTCGATCTTGAGCATCAGGCGCCTAGGTATACTTCGATCACTTTTTGATCGTTCTGGACATCGTCCATACTGCCTTCTGCAAGCACACTGCCTTCATGTAACACGGTAACTTTGCGCGCGATGGAGCGTACGAATTCCATGTCGTGCTCGACGACTACGACGGAATGCTCGCCGGCGAGCCGCACGAGTAGCTCGGCCGTTGCTTCAGTTTCCTGTTTTGTCATTCCTGCCACGGGCTCGTCGACTAATAACAGCAACGGGTTCTGCATCAACAGCATGCCAATCTCGAGCCATTGTTTTTGGCCGTGCGATAAGGTTCCGGCAGGCGTTTGCGCCTGCTCAGCAAGCCCGATTAATTCAAGATTCCGCCTGAGGACGTCGCGTTCTTCAGCGGAGAGTTTGCGAAATAAAGTTGGCCATACGCGCTTGTCCGCTGCTTTTGCGAGTTCAAGGTTTTCATACACGGTGTGGTTGGGAAATACCGTCGGTTTTTGAAACTTGCGACCAATGCCCAATGATGCGATCTCGGGCTCAGACAAACGCAGCAGGTCGAGACGCTGACCGTAGAACGCCGACCCATAATCGGGGCGGGTCTTGCCAGTAATCACATCCATCATCGTGGTCTTACCTGCCCCGTTCGGTCCGATGATGCAGCGCAGTTCGCCGAACTCAATGTATAAGGTGAGTTCGTTCAGCGCTTTGAATCCGTCGAAGCTTACGGTGATATCTTCCAGATACAGAATGTTTCCGTGTTTTGTATCAACAAGGCTATCGCGCGTTGGTTTTTCAATTAGGAAATCGAACACGCGATCGCGTTCGAACCTCGATCGCGCCGTCACTTTGTGTTTCGATACTGTCATAAAATTTTCAACGTGAGCGCAATCGTTGCCAGAGTCCGACAATGCCCCGGGGCAAAACTAAAGTTACGATGACGAACAATGCGCCGAGTGCGAACAACCAGACTTCCGGGAAGGCACCGGTTAGCGTTGTTTTTGCATAGTTAACTACCACCGCACCTAAGGCTGCGCCGTACAGCGTGCCGCGACCGCCGAGCGCGACCCAGACGACCAACTCGATCGAGTTAAGCGGTTGAAATTCACCCGGATTAATGATGCCAACTTGCGGCACGTACAAGGCGCCTGCGATGCCCGCGAGTACCGCCGACACAGTAAAGATCCAAACCTGAAAATGCTCCACTCGATAGCCTAGAAAACGCGTACGCGATTCCGCGTCGCGCACCGCAGTCACCACGCGTCCGAGCTTGGAAGAAACAACCCAGCGACATAAGAGGTAACCGCTAGCTAAAGCAAACGCGGAGATCACAAAAAGAACGATGCGCGTGACATCGGATTGTAAATCGGCGCCGAGCAGCTCTTTGAAGTCTGTCAATCCGTTGTTACCGCCGAAGCCAAACTCGTTGCGAAAAAACGCGAGCATTAAAGCGTAGGTCAACGCTTGGGTCATAATCGACAGATAGACACCGGACACCCGTGACCGAAACGCAAGCCAACCAAAGACAAAGGCAAGTAACGCAGGTACGGCCAGCGCCATCAGTATCGCAAACCAAAACATATCGAAACCAAGCCAATACCAAGGCAACTCATCCCAGTTAAGAAATACCATGAAATCTGGCAGTTCGGGATTCCCGTAAACACCGCGGTCGCCAATTTGTCGCATTAAATGCATGCCCATGGCATAGCCGCCGAGCGCGAAGAACGCGCCGTGGCCAAGGCTTAGAATGCCGCAATACCCCCACACGAGATCCAAGGAGAGCGCGAGTAAGGCGTACCACA
>JAQCEL010000291.1 GCA_027618655.1 Pseudomonadota bacterium
TATTTGGCTCGTTTTCCCACCATGCTCGCTACGCTTGCCTAAGTCGGACAGGCTGCTAGAAGGCGAATAAAAACCCTGCTTCAACTGAATGTACTGATAGATCCCGATAACCCACCAATCCGTTGTATCGCGTATAGAAGTATGAGCTATCCGTTAGCGAGGCCGAGAAACCCGTGCCAAAATTGAAGTAGTTTCGATCTGGGGAATCGGTAGCCAAGGAAAATTTCAGGCCATTCGGATCGTTGATGAAGCCGCCCGTTATTGGGTCGTTACCATTCTTAAACTCGTGTGAATATTGCCCCATCAAGTAAGGATAGACGGGCCCCCATGGACCCTGAAAAGTGAACGTTGCCGCGGCCCCAACGTTAGTGATTAACGATTTGATATCCTGTTCGTCAACAAACAACGCCAAGCCGGATCCCGCAGCAGTCGGATTGCTCATACGCTCACGGAACCCATCAATGTCCGTTTCGGCATAAGCGACCCCGACATAAGGCCCAAATTTCACGGTATCAGTGCGCCAGTCATGTCCAAACGTTGCGCTTACGGAAAATTCATCGCTATCCGTGTCGGAAATTGCCGACTGATTGACCGTGGTGACACCAGGTAATGCGATGGGCCCAGTCGTCGCTAGCGTTGCTAGGCTAATTTGCTGGATGCTATATGAAATGTTTCTATTTTGATCATGCGAACTATCCGAATAGCCGATCGTGTAATCGATGTATGTGCCATTTGCTGGGTAATACGTGCCGTAGCCATAAACGCCCCACGTGTCGGAGTCCAAACTACCGCCGTTGGCAGAAATGTCTGATTCGGCTTCGTTGTAACTAAAAGCCACACCGAGCAGCAGATTTTCCGTCCATCGGTAGTCGATCCCAGCAGTAAAACCCCACATGTCCGATTTAAACCCAGCTTCTCGATCGCTCGAGTCGCGATCAACGTTCGTATACGTTCCCGCCAAGAAACCGCCCCAACCCGAAGATACGTCATCGCCAGCACCTAACGCGGACGTTAGCGCGTCGTCGAATTTCCCATTCAAGCCATTTAAGGTGAGCGCGGCGCCGCTGGTTGAGCCACCCCGCACCGCGTTCATACGCCCTTGTATTTTCGATGTACTACTTGAGCCGACATCAACTTCTCAAGAAGCGACAGCAGCATCTTCCTCGTTGGCGCTGCCTTGCAACCCCGACGTTACGCCGGGAATATCGTTGCCGATTAAGGCATTCGCCCACATCTCATCACAGCGTTGTTTCAAGTCACCAGTCGGTTCGAGATCGAACTGGTTACTCGAAATCAGCGTGCCAGGACAGACATCCTCAATGAGGCGGCCGATGGCGCGCTGCGGCGATGACTCTCCGCGCGATTGGAGCACGTTTTCGACCGGACTCACGGGGTCGTTAATCGACCGATCGGTCGCACTGACACTGTTCGCAAAGCTATACGCGGCTAGCCCAATCGTAAGGACGCCAAACCGGATCTGGAAGTCGCGGGGCGTGATCAAAATCCACTTTAATTTAGTAGGTTAGGTGGTTTTCGTAATATTTTAGTCCAATATTGAACTAATGCCTAATTCTCGGGAATTCGCGCAAAGCATGCGCGCCTAAGTGTGCCGAGATTTCGAGGTACTGAGACGTTCTAGATAACGTAGTGGTTGCCGGCGATGACCGTTGGCGCCAGTCCCGCAGGAGACCCGCGCCGAACCAGTTCGCCGATCCACGCTAGATTGTTTGTAAGATCAACAGGCCCCAGGCTGCTAGTCGCGCGGACACTCAAAGGGCATCGAGATGGGCTCGCAAATGGTGACGAAAATGCACGGCCGCTTTCTCAAAGCGTCCGAACGTGAAATGCGTGTTACCGCTACTCGCCAAGCCCGAGTGAATGGAGCAAGCTGCGGCGCGGTCTTCGACGACACGCTTATCCTTTTGATTCTAGTATCACTAGCAAGTAGTGGCTGGACAAGGTTGCTAAGCGCGGATTACGGAACAGCTGGCGCTGCGGACGGGCAAAACACCACCGGCAAGCGCTTAAACAACTCCATTTCCGCAGCAAAACCGCGTCCGACTGGTAGCTTTCGACGGGCTCACGCCACACCTCATCGCCCATGTCAGTCGTCTTCGCGCTGATATGGCCGAGTATCTTTTTGATAATGTCTTTATCGCTCATCAACTACGGCATAAAAACCTCTATAGATCTTGTACGATCTTTTAACTCCGATCGCGACTTCAACTAGGGAGCGCCCGGCAATAGTGCAACTCAGGCACGCTGTTGCAATCGCCCATGCCTCGCTAAGACCAAGCGCGTGATCGCCGGTTGAATTTTCGGCATAGCCAAGTGAGTAGCCGAATTCGTCACACTAGAATTTCGGTAAGCCACTGGCTTGATGAATTTTTTACCACTGGCAGTCGCCTAGTTTCCTCGACAAGCAAGCCCACGGTTTGCGGCGCTAAGCACCCGATTATTTACTCGTGACGTTGCGGCGCGGCACGGTTTTTCGTTTCGGTTTTACGGCGTTAAATAAGCGGTTTTTCGGATATTCGGCGCCGGCGACGTGTTGCAATGTCGCCAAGCGCACCATTTGGTAAGTGCGGATCCGAAACGCCGGGTCACACGACATGCGGACGTAAAGATCGCGCGGTGGTACGCCATAATCTTCCTCGAGCCATTGCATCAGATTCGCCGTCGCGTCATACACTGCGTGTTCCATCGGTAAATTGATCCCGACTGCGACAACGCTTTCCGGTTTCTCGATCCGCACACAGGGCAAGCGTTTGTTTTTAATGACGGTGCAAGACAACTGCACATTTGCTCGGGTTTCATCCGCAATACCGGTAAATTCCGTATCGCCTTGGCCGCCGTGGACATCGCCAATGTACAACAGCCCACCGTCGTTATAGGAATTCAGAAAAATCGTGTGCCCGGCACAAATATCGCGGCAATCGATGTTGCCGCCAAAAGCACCTTGCCCGAGTACCGACGTATGCACCTCGCGCTCCGATGCCGTCGCCAAGGTGCCAATGAACGGTTCCAAAGGCCAACTCAAGGTATCGGAATATTTCGCCGTACCGTCGCGGGTGTGACCGCTTGGCCCGGGTAGATGCTCTAGCACATGAACATAGCCTTCCGCGCATTCCTTGTAGCGGAGCGAGTCGCCAAGTGGTCCCATACGCGGAAGTACACCCGAGAATCCATAACGCCACGGGTCTATCCAATCGATATGGACCGCGAGCACATCACCGGCTCGACAGCCTTCGACGTAGATTGGCCCGACCACTGGATTGAATAAACCAGGTGTCGATTTCGCTAAGTTGGCGAAATGTTTTCCGGCAAAGCCCTGAACTGTCGGCTTGTCGCTATCGTCCGAGATCATGCCAGATAACGCGTCATCCGTTTCGACTTGAAAAGTCTCTCCAATTTTGACTCTCAAGCAAGGTTTATCGCGATTGTCGAACGCGTATTTTTGCACCTTGCCGCGCTTAATTTTTTTCATGCAGACACCTCTTTTGTTAAATTACACCACCCGATTAGAACTCATTGCGGCGTCGGCGAACGTGTAACATCTTATTCACGCTCGGTGACGACTAGTAATTCGTGGGCGTCAACCGTGTCGCCGCGGCGCGCAAACACTTCCACGATCGTGGCGTTTGCCTCCGCGCGGATCTGCGTCTCCATTTTCATGGCTTCTAGCGATAGCAGTGGATCGCCCTTTTTGACCTTTTGACCGACCTTTACGGCGACGGACGCAATCATGCCCGGCATTGGCGCACCGACGTGATTTTCGTTGTCGGGATCGGCGGCTGGTTTAGCAACCGC
>JAQCEL010000292.1 GCA_027618655.1 Pseudomonadota bacterium
TCGAAACAAGCCCGCCGATCAGGACGGGAGCCGGCGCAATAGTAACGCACGAGGTCGTCGAAGTCCGCGCAACGACGAGCGGCAGCAATCGAGCAGCGCAAAATCGAAATCGGACGCTAGGCCCCCTCAACAAAACAAAAATGGCAACGCCAACCGGTCTCCTGAAGGTCGCGGCCGAGGGCGGGGACCGCGCAAGGAGAGCCAGCAATCCGAAGAAAATGGCGATCCGAATACGGGTGCACGTAATTCGTCGAGACGGTCAGCTTCTGGACGCAGGGAGCGCAACACGACAGACGAAACAACGAATAACGTGAACGACACGCAGCAGGCCCAAACTGTAGTTACCGGAGACAACGAACAATCTCGGCCGTTAGACACTGGGCGAATCAACCCGAGTACCTCGGAAAATACCCTACAAGACCTACCCAAACCGGGCAATCGTTCAGATCGTTCAACAGAACAATCGGGCCGTGACCAAGGAAATGAAACCGAGTACGCCAACAGCACGTCGCCTACCAGCGAGGTTTCAGGGAATCGGGCACTGCCGACAGCAGTCGCTACTAGGGTGTTAACATCACCTGAAGTTAATCTTGCGCCCATTACGGTCGACTTATCGCAAATCCCTAAGCAAACAGGACCGTCAACAGACGGACCGCTGCAACCGTCGATGTTCGATAATGAACATGATTTAGGTAATCGATAGACCGAGTAGCCTGTCGGACTTTAGGAGGGATCGACTGCGCGGTGGGTAGCGGTTCAAACCTGCATTCATTGTCGTTAAATAGAACAACTATTCGCCTCAAATGGACGTAGATTTGGCCTCGGCTCCCGCATACGCCGCGTAGCGATCTCCTAAGGCCGAAAAGCTGGGAGAACCCCGTGGCTAATTCGCTTTTGCGAGCTGCGAGTTAGCGCTTAACTCGCGGGTTTTGTGAAATGAAATGTCCGGCCAACGTTCTTCGGTCAGCTGCAAATTTACCGCGCTCGGTGCCATGTAGGCGATAAAATTACCGCCGTCCAACGCCACGTTGTCCGCGAGCTGACGGCGGAATTTTTCGATCATCGCGGGCTCGTCACAAGAAACCCAACGGGCCGTTTGATACGGTGCCGGTTCGAAGATGCAGTCGACGTTGTACTCGTGTTTTAGTCGCCAACTGACGACGTCAAACTGCAAAACTCCGATTGCTCCGATCACGAGTTCGTTTCTTTGCGTTAGTCTGAATACCTGTGCTGCCCCCTCTTCGCCAAGTTCCGTTAATCCTTTGAGTAAGGCCTTGCCGCGTAATGGATCTTTGGAGCGAACGCGCCTGAATAATTCGGGAGCGAAACTCGGCACACCTTGAAACGTCATGGATTCGCCTACTGTAAACGTATCCCCGATCTGAACCGTGCCATGATTGTGGATGCCGATAATGTCACCAGCCCACGCTTGTTGCGTATGTTCGCGGCCGCGGGCCATAAACGTTAAGGCATTGGCAATCGGCATGTCGCGCCGCGTACGGACGTGATGAAGTTTCATGCCTTGTTCGAACTGCCCGGAACAAATCCGCAGAAATGCAATCCGGTCGCGATGCTGCGGATCCATGTTAGCTTGAATTTTGAAGACGAAACCGCTGAAAGAACCGCAATCTGGCTCGACGCTACCCGTATCAGTTAGTCGTGGCTGTGGGGGCGGCGCAACCGAAACAAAGAAGTCCAATAACTCCTGGATCCCAAAACTTCGCAAGGCAGAGCCAAAAAATACTGGCGTTTGATGCCCCTCTCTATAGGCCGCAATATCGAAATCATTTCCCGCGCCTTCTACAAGCTCCATTTCTTCGGCCAATATGACGAGTCGGTCGGTGCCGAAGTGGGTCGCCGCTTCAGGAGAGTCACGCGGGTACCCGGCGTCTTTTAATGACGCCTTAGATGATGAACTTTCACGGTGAAACGGAATGAGTCGATCTTCCATTCGATGATAGATGCCAGCGAAATGCTGACCTGATCCTAGCGGCCAACTTACCGGCGCGCATTGGATGTCGAGCACTTGTTCAATTTCGTCAATCAGCTCCAGCGAGTCTCGTGCAAACCGATCCATTTTATTGATCAGAGTAATGACGGGCGTTTTTCTTAAACGACATATTTCAAGTAGTTTTATCGTGCGATCTTCTACGCCTTTCGCGGCATCAATGACCATTAGCGCGGAATCGACAGCAGTTAGCGTCCGGTAAGTATCTTCTGAGAAGTCCTCGTGGCCCGGCGTATCCAGCAGATTAATAACACAGTCCGCATATTCGAATTGCATCACTGATGAAGTTACAGAGATGCCGCGCTGTTGTTCGATCTCCATCCAATCGGAGGTCGCGTGGCGCTGACTTTTCCGCGCTTTCACTGCGCCTGCGGTATTAATTGCGCCACCGAAAAGAAGTAGCTTCTCCGTAATTGTCGTTTTCCCCGCGTCTGGATGTGAGATGATTGCAAACGTTCGACGCTTGTCGATTTCCTTCGAAGTGCTCATTTAGATTCGGCTCGGTACTCAAGGATCGCATAGGCAATCGCATACTCTCGTTCATCCGCTAGGGTGATGAAGCTTGCGCTGATATTTTCTTGTTCGGCCAGTGTCGCGACATGGTCAGAAAACACAAGCGAGGGTTTTCCAGACGCCTGATGCGCCACTTCGATTTGCCGTGGTGACACGCCTTGCTTAAATCCCGTCCCAAATGCTTTTGAAACGGCTTCTTTGGCAGCGAACCGCATCGATAAAAAGCGCACTGGATTGCGAGTTTTCGTGAAGTGCTGCAACTCCGTTGCACCGAGGATCTTATCCGCAAAGCGCTGACCCCAACGCTCGTAGGCTCGCTCTATACGTGCCACCTCGACTATATCTACACCGATCCCATAGATCATGACTGGTTACCTTTTATGAGTCGCTGCATGGTTTGCATCGCACTAGTCAGGCTCTCCTCAAGGGGCTGTGCCCTAATCCAGTGCCCGATATTTAGTTCGATAAGAGCAGGTATTGAAGCTGCTTGAACAATGCTTTGACAAATAAGTCCGTGCCTCGTGTTTACTTTCAAGTTCAATCGTCCTGCGACATCAGTAGCCGCGTGTAATTTGCAAAATTTGTGATCCCGGCTTGCTTCATCGCAAGCATCTGCATAATGCCCGGTGAGCAACTCAATGATCGGGACGTCAAGTCGTGCTGCTGAGGCTATCGCCAGGCAGTTGATGTCTAGTAGGTGTTTTTCTAAACAGCGTACGGGATGCGAGTGGTTTGTCGCCAATATAGTGATGGAGGACAAAGCGCATAAGTTTCTTTGCTTCATGCAATTCCGAGCTTTGGAACTCACCCATACCGGACAACGCAAGCAGCGTCTTCCCTGCAACCCAAACGCCAGTTTCCTCATCGCCGTTTAAGCTTGGACCGTGTTCGATGGCGTATCGATAGGTTTTATCAGGGTCAATTGCTGCCCCATTTTCGCCTTCGCAGTGCAATTGCAAACCGTAACCGCAGGCGTCAAGAAGCGATTTCTCGAAGCGACGTAATATCGGTTCTATCCCTTCGGTTGTCGTTGCTAACGCGTTCAAGGTTCGCGCATAAATTGCGTAGAGTTCTGGATTTGGATCTTGTCTAGTGGTCATACGCATGACTAATTCGTTAACGTAGAACCCGCTGAACAAACGTTCGCCGGCGAGATGCAGCGTCGGTCCAACAGACTCGAATTTGACTAATGTGCGCAGTTCGGAACGGCCGGTCCAAGAGACTTGATACTGTTGAAACGCCTGCAATATTCCGCCACCGCGTT
>JAQCEL010000055.1 GCA_027618655.1 Pseudomonadota bacterium
AGGTTTAATCATGGGTGTTGCGGGCGCTGTTGGTATGTTGCTGGGCGGCTGGCTGTCGGACAAATTGGGCGCGCGTAACACGCCCTGGTATCTCTGGACCGTCGCCGCCGGCTTGCTACTTGCCTTGCCGTTTAGCGCGATGAGTTATCTCGTCGCCGATCCTTATGTCGCGATGTTGTTGTTCTCCATTCAACTGATGGTGGCGAACGCCTGGCTCGGACCAACCGTCGCACAGATCCAGGGGATCGTCGAGTTGCGCATGCGCGCTGTGTCAGTCGCGGTATTATTTTTCATCACGAACCCCATCGGACTGGGTCTTGGTCCGTGGGTGATCGGTATGTTGAGTGACGCATTGCAACCGCAATTTGGCGACGATTCATTGCGCTGGAGTTTATTTGCGGTGGGATTCTTCGGCGTGTGGGCAGCGTGGCATTACTTCCGTGCCGGGCAGTTACTCGAAGAGAATCTAGAAACAGCTAACGCGCCACGCTCGTTGTTGACCCATTAGCTTCATCAGCGGCAGCGCGACCCACGACACCTGTGCCAGATCTCGGTTCTCAGACTAAAGCGCGCGCGTAAGGATCATTGTCGAGCCACTCGGATAAAAAACTCATCAGCTCGCGGATCCGACTGTTGTACTGCACGTCGCTGTGCGTCACGCACCAAAATTCTATCGGCGGCAATGAAATTACTTGTAAGATTCTCACGAGTTCTGGCCAGTGTTGCGCGAGTCCTACGTGCGTCGCCCCAATCCCGGCTCCCGCCCTTAGCAGTTGCAGCTGCGCAAGTAGATGATCAGAACGCAAGCCAAAATGGTTGCGCGTAAAAGCGTAACCTAGCTCGCTCGCGTTATTGATAAAATCCCGATTCTCATCAAAGCCGATCAAGGTACAAGACAGGACTTCTTCGATCGTGGTCGGCTCGTCGTGTTCACGCAGATAGTCCGTATGAGCGAACAATCCGATCTCCAAATCAGGTAAACGTCGAGCAACGAGATCAGGCTGCGTTGGGCGAAACATCCGTAGCGCAATATCGGCGTCGCGCTTACTCAAACTCGAACTCAAATTGGAGATGACGATTTCGATGTTTACGTTCGGGTGGAGTTTCTTAAACGCGGCAATCGCGTTTGGTAAAAGATAGACACCGACGATCTCATTAGCACTGACCCGCACGTCGCCGCTTAACTCTTCGGACAGTCCGGACGCCAGTCGCGAGAACAATTCCGCAGACTCGCCCATGGCGCTCGCCGCGGTGACCAACGCGTGACCGGAATCAGTCAGTATTAAGCCCCGGGTCGTGCGCCTGAATAAATTCAACCCCGTTTGGACTTCCAAGTTATGGATATCGCGGCTCAAGGTCGGTTGTGATCCCCCTAACTCACGGGCCGCGCCTGACAAGCTGCCGGTTCGTGCGACGATCGAAAATGAGCGGATCAAAGCCCAGTCAATGTTATTCATTAATGAATACTCACCATTCTTTTTTGTCGGTTCAATTAACGTTTATGGATACTAATACTATCGCCATTAGCCTTCACCCAAGATTTTCGAGGAAAAAACTCATGCGAACAGCGCTCGTTCTAGGCATTACTGGGGGTTTCGGCCGCGCCGTTGCTCGCGCTTTGGTCACCAATGATTGGCAAATTAAAGCGTTGGTTCGCGACCCTAAGAGGCTACCGCCGGAGTTTTCGAACGTCGAGGTGGCACGCGGCGATGTGAGTAACGTCGATCACATCCGCCAGGCTGCGGCTGGCGTGGACCTGCTGGTCTACGGGGTGAACCCAGCCAAATATCGTTGGCGTGGTGTCGCTTTGCCGTTGCTCGAAAATACTGCCCAAATTGCTGAAGAACTTGGCTTGACGATCGTGTTTCCGGGCAACGTCTACAATCTCGATCCGCTCGCTGGTCCGGAATTTTCGGAGAGCTCGGTTCATCGCGCAGTAAACGGCAAGGGCCAGATCCGTGAGGCCATGGAACGACGTCTCGTAGAGGCGAGTAGTCGCGGCGCACACGTGATCCTGCTGCGCCTCGGCGATTTCATCGGCAGCGATCTCTCTAGCGCCTGGCTAGGACAACTGATCAGCCGCACAAAAACCGGCTATGTTTTGAAAACGCCAGGCCCAAGCGATCTCGTTCATACGTGGGCCTATCTTCCAGATGTCGGTGCGACGGTCGCGCAACTTGTCGACCTCCCGCACCAGCTCGCGCCGTATAGCGAGTTTCATTTTCGCGGCCATCAGTTGAGCTTTAAAGATATCGCGGCTGCCATGCGCCAAGCGAGTGGCTTACCAGTAACGATAAAGACCTTTCCGTGGTGGGCGGTGCGGATCCTGTCGCCGCTGTCCGGATTATTCCGCAGTTTGCTGGAAATGCGTTATCTGTGGTGCTCCGAGATTAATTTGAATCAAAACAAACTTTGCGAAACCTTAGGCGGCAAGGTTCCGCACACGCCGATCAGTGAAGCGCTGCTAAACTCGGATCTCGTTCGCCTAAGGACCGAGATTTCACTTGATACAGTAACGAGTTGAGCTCCAGAGTCGATAATTGAGCGTTGATAGTCGAATGTGCAGCCCTGGACAAGATTGCTTAGCCGTCGTTGAACGTGGACTGATCTGCTGCCGGAAAGTCCTTTTTTGTCCCACCCAAGCCGTCGATTCGCATAGAATGCACGCTGCCTTTTTACACTGCGCTGCATAGCGCGCATTCGCGCCTAATTTATTTTGCGAGGATTTCTATCGATGAAAGCGAGCCCTTCTAAGCATCACGTCATCATTATCGGGGCTGGACCTGGCGGCCTTTGTACCGCGATCAAGTTGCGTGAGGCCGGCATTGAAGATTTTATTATTCTAGAGAAAGCGGATGGCATCGGTGGCACTTGGTGGCACAACCGCTATCCTGGGGCCGAGTGCGATGTGAAGTCACATCTATATTCGTTTTCATTTGAGTTGAAAAAGGACTGGTCGCGACCGTTTGCCGGGCAAGCAGAAATTCTCGATTACATGCATCACTGCGCGGCGAAGTATGGGGTGGAATCATTTTGTCGATTTGGCCATGCAGTCACCAAAACGCAGTGGAATGGTGACGCTGCGCAATGGTTGGTGACAACGGACGCCGGCGCGGAATTTGCCGCTCCGTATGTGATCAGCGGGATCGGCATGTTTAACGATCTTCAGTGGCCAGACTGTCCTGGGTTAGATTCATTCCAAGGAACATCGTTTCACTCCGCGCGCTGGAACCACGATTGCGATTTAACCGGTAAAAGAGTCGCCGTTATCGGATCCGCGGCGAGCGCTGTGCAATTCCTCCCGCAGATCGCCAAACAAACCCAAACGCTACACATCTTCCAACGTACTGCGAATTGGGTGATCCCGAAGGAAGACGAACCCTATACTGCTGATCAGCTCGCGCATTTTCGGGACGATCCGCAGGCGATCCACGCATCGCGCCAAGCCATCTACGAAGAACTGAATGACTTCATCTTGTTCAACGATCCTGACGCGCTGCGTGAAGCCGAAGATGCGGGGATCCAAAATATGTCGGTTGTGCGCGATCCAGAAGTCCGTAAGAAGCTCATGCCGACCCACCCGTTCGGTTGTAAACGGCCATTATTCTCGAACCTCTTCTATCCCATATTTAATTTGCCACAAGTTGAGCTCGTGACAGACAAGGTCGAAAAAATTGCTGAAACGGGTGTCGTAACTGAGGACGGTAAACTACGCGAAGTCGACGTTGTGATCGTGGCGACAGGCTTTCACGTCACGCGCTATCTGTCTGCCATCGATGTCTCTGGGCGCAACGGCGTGCGTCTTGAAGATGCTTGGAACGACGGTGCGCAAGCCTATCTGGGGATCACCACGCATGGCTTCCCGAATCTGTTCATGCTCTACGGTCCGAACACGAACAATGGTTCGATCTTGTTCATGCTGGAACGCCAAGTCGAATACATCGTGCGGCAGATGAAGCGAATTGAAAGCGAGGGCCTCGGCTGGATAGATATTCGTAATGATGTTGAAACAACCTATAACGATGCGATGCAGCGCGATATTAAAACCGTTGCGGTATGGCAGGCGAATTGCGGTAACTACTACAGCGTGAAATCGGGTCGCATGGTGACTCAATGGCCGCACGATCTGGACGAGTACACGGCACGTATTCGCAGCGACGACTCGACCGCCTACGAAAGCGCAGCTGGGTAGTCGATAAAGTCTGAAGTGCGCTTAGGACAACGGCGATCCAGTACTCGCCGTTGTCGTCTAGATGCGTGAGATTTACTTTCAGGTCGAACGACGCGGCCGGAAAAAAGGCAACTGAGTCCCATCAGCGAGCGGCTCGAATACCACTTCAACCGGCAGACCGATACTGAGTTCCTGATAGTCTAATTCGCGCAAGCCAGCAGTGATGCGTACCCCTTCTTCCATTTCAACGACGAGTACGGCGTACGGGAATATCGTCTCGAACTCGCGCGACATTGGCATATAACACACGGTCCACGTATAGACTTCGCCGCGCCCCGTTGATTCGCGCCAGGCCCATTCGTCGGATCCACATTTCGCACACATGTAGCGCGGGATATGCCGCCACGTGCCGCATTGTTCGCAACACTGGAAACCGAGTTTACCGGTCGCACAATGTTGCCAGAATTGCTCGTCGAGATAGGTCACGGGTCGTGGCGGCGGGTTCGGTATAAATTCGCTCATCGTATTATTTCCTCAAGATCACCACACTGCCATCGCCGAAATCACCCCAGCCTGTGACGAGGCCAAGCTCCGCGTCTGGCACTTGCATCGCACCACCGTCACCGCGCAATTGACGAACCGCTTCGACAACGTGATTCATGCCCCACACGTGCGCTTGCGAGTGCAGACCACCATGCGTATTCATCGGAAATTTCCCGCCGAATTCGATGTTGCCATCTTTCACGAACTCAGCCACGGCACCTCGTTCACAAAAACCTAGGGCTTCGAGCTGTAACAAGACGACGTAGGTAAAGCAGTCGTATATTTGAATGAAGTCCATGTCAGTCGGTTTCAATCCAGCCATGGCAAAGGCCTGGGGCGCGGCATTCGATAAACCGATGTGGAACATGTCTGGCCGATTGGCGATATCGTCGGCCGGGTAGGGATGACCTTCTGCCGCGGCCATCACGTAGGCTGGCCGATGGCGTAGATCCTTTGCCTGATCAGCCGCACTCAGGACGACTGCGCAAGCACCGTCAGTTTCTAAGCAGCAATCGTATAAACGAAACGGATGCGATATCCATCGTGAATTTAAATACGCTTCCATGTCCAAGGGTTTACCGCGCGTCACCGCTTTATCGTTGAACTGTGCGTGCTTACGCGCAGCGATTGCAATCGCACCGGTCGTTTCCGCGCCGATACCGTAGAGCTGCATGTGTCGAGTCGCCATCCACGCGTACATTTGCACCGGCGAGGCACTGCCGTAGGGGATGTAATAACCTTTTAAAGTGCGCTCCAAGGCCGGCAATGAAATGGTTTCGACAAACTTCGCGCCGGGCTTAGCTCGCAATGCGGAAGACCCGTTCCAGCCGACAGTCACCACGACATTTTTCGCAACCCCGGCTGTGATCGCCATCGCCGCACTCTGCAACGCCGTGACCGGACTCGCACCACCCATGTTAACCGTCACGGCATAGCGCAGATCTTCGATGCCGAGGTTCGCGGCGATCTCTTCGGCGGTAATAAACACCGGCGGCAGCACCACGCCATCGATGTCGCGCGCGCTGAGTCCGGAATCTGCAATCGCGATGCGCACCGATTCCAGCATCATTTCCGCCGAAGGCCGTGCGGCACCACGCGTGTACTCGGTTTCACCGATCCCGACGATTGCGGTGCGATCTCGGAAATCTATTGGCATTGCGTTGGACATATTAGTTTCCCAATTATTTGTCTCGAACGACGGTGTGCTAGCACCCTTTAAAGACGGGTTTACGTTTTTCCATAAAGGCGCGCCGGCCTTCGGTAATGTCTTCACTCTTAGAGCAATCTTCTACCAATTGATTGCACAACCCTAGGTCGCGCACGTCTTCATCTTTTAGTAATTCGTTAATAATGAGATTCGTCGTCTTTAGTGACAATGGCGCGTTGTTAGTCATCGCTTCGACGTAGGAATTAACGTAGTTATCAAGTTCGGCGCGCGCTACCACACGATTCACTAAACCCATTATTTTCGCCTCTTCGGTATCGAAACGCCTGGCCGTATAAAAAATTTCTTTCGCAAACGACGGGCCCACCAAGTCGATCAACACTTTAGTATTCTCATGGCCGTAGCCAACGCCGAGTTTCGCGGCTGGAATGCAAAAACTCGAATCGTCCGAACAAATGCGCAAATCGCAACTCACTGCGATGCCCATACCGCCGCCGAAGCAAATCCCTTTGATCTTTGCGATCGTTGGCGTTTGCGCATACTGCAGCGATGCGTAACCGCGATTCACTGCCACGCCATATTCCTTGATACGCTCCGGATCCGCGCGTTCGCTTTCGAATTTTGAAATGTCGGCACCGGACACAAACGCCCGATCACCTGCACCTTCTAATACCACCACCCTGATGTCGGCGTCCGCGTCAAACATTTCCATCGTGTCAGCGAGCTGGCCCCACATTGCGCGAGACATTGCATTATGTCGTTCGGGATTGTTAAAAATGAGCTTGCCGAGATAACCGTGCTTCTCTGCAATGATGTTGCCTTCAGACATAAGGATTTTTCTCCAAGTTAATCCGACCACCGATCTTAAACGCAGCTTAGCGAGCGTGCTTCATGGTCGACAATATAAACGCCATGCACAAGCCTGAACAAACTGTCGGAATTATACGATGGACTGTGACACGGCTTAGAAACCGGCTTGAACGAGATGGTCTTTAGACGCTCGCATCTGACTTCGTATCGTCGTCCGCTATTCGACCAACGTAGCGGTATTCTGACGTAAAGGCGTGCAGATAATCATTCAAATAACGTCGCCGCTCGCGATCAAACGACCCGGCTTCGAGCGCCTCCGGTAATGACAGATCGTCGGCATTGTGCATGCGCTCGAGAAAGAACTGGGTGACATCGCGACCTTCGAGCAGCGGCACAATTGTCTGTTGGTGGGGTCCTGCTGAGGACAGATCGAACAGGTGGCCTGCAATAACCGTATGCCCAGGCAGGCCTAGGGCTTGCGCAACGGTATACAACGGAGCATCTCTAAGCGGCGGTACAAATGGACCAAAGTTGGGCGCGGGATAAGTCGCAAGACTCGCCAGTTGCTCCAAATATATTGCGCTGAGTCCGAGCTTGATTCCCCCGCTATACAGGAGTGATCGATAACGTTGTGAGGGACGTCCTTCGTCACTTAACATCCCCGTCAGTCCGACATAGACATGCGCGCTTAAACATTCCCCTGCATAAGTCTTCACCTCAAGCAGGTGTCGGTCGTAGTACAGCCCGAGACCTTCGAACTCATCTAAGGTGGACAAACATTCGTCAGAACACGCGTACAAAGCACCATGGACTTCGTGCCCAATGGCCGGTACGACGTTAGCTACCTTGCCCTCGAAAGCAAAGGGGTGATTAATATTAAAAGCGAGCCGCCACTCGCGCAGCACTGCGGCTTCGGCGCTCGACGGTTCTACGCCTTTACTGCGCAGCCCGGCCCAACTCAGATTCGACCCGTAACCAAAATAGTGAAACATAAGTGCAGGATACGAGAACCCAATGAAGTGCTGGGGCAATAGTTGACTGAGCGGTCACGATTGTGTCCTAGATAGACGTTGGAGTCGATTTCTCGCCGCCCGTATTATGATTACCAACAATACTCTCGTTTGATGTACCGCCTCATGCCCCACTCTGCTGTCATCTAGATATACCATGCACGATTACGATTTCATTATTATCGGTGCGGGCTCGTCAGGTGGGGTAATCGCGAACCGCCTCAGCGAAAACGGTCGCCACAAGGTGCTGTTGCTCGAAGCCGGTAAGTCCGATCACTGGCTAACCCGGATACCGATTGGCGCCGCGAAATTAATCGATCATAGAAGCGCGAACTGGAACTTCTCTGCCGACGCCGATGAAGAACTCTTTGGTCGCCGCCTAGCGGTGCCACGCGGGCGCCTGCTCGGCGGGTCAAGCTCCATCAACGGTCTCGTGTTTGTTCGCGGCCAAGCCTTCGATTACGACCACTGGGCAGCGCTAGGTAATCGAGGATGGAGTTATGCGGATGTTTTGCCCATGTTTCGACGGATGGAATGCACCGCGCACGGCGGCGAACAATGGCGCGGGCGCAACGGTCCGTTGCGAGTTAGCGAGGTCGACGATCGTAGCCCGTTGTACGATGCCTTGTTCGCAGCCGGGGCAGAGTTGGGCGTGCTGACGAATCCGGATTACAACGGCGAGACACAAGAAGGGATCGGTCGAGCCCAAGCGACGATTCATCGCGGACGACGCATGAGCGTCGCGCATTGCTACTTAAAACCCGCGCGCGCTCACCAGAATTTGCACATCATCGTGCAAGCCACTGTTCTGTCCTTATTGTTCAAGGACAGACAGTGCACAGGAGTCCGCTATCGATCAGGCGACTCGGTCATCGAGGTGCAGGCGAATCGGGAAGTCATTTGTTCCGCCGGCGCGATCAATTCGCCGACGTTATTAGAGCTATCCGGACTAGGTTCGCCAACGATACTGCAACAACACGGTATTGAGGTCCGCCACGCTTTGGTTGGAGTGGGCGAGAATTTACAGGATCATTTTGCGCCGCGCATGGGCTGGGGGCTGAATGGCAAGCGAGTGTCGTATAACGATCGGGCACGAGGCATTGGACTGCTGTGGCAGGCCGCCCGCTACGCGCTGCGCGGGGATGGGTTTTTAAGCTTGCCCGTTGCACCGCTCCTCGGATTTATTAAAACCCGCGCGGAATTAGCAACTCCCGATGTACAAATACATTTTCTACCTTATAGCTACACGGCCGATCGGCAGCTGCACGTGCGGCCCGGAATGACGACCATCGTCAACCAACTGCGTCCACAAAGCCGTGGCTCAGTTCACCTACGCTCGACAGACTCGAGAGATGCACCGCAAATTCAGTTCAATTTTTTGCGCGACCCCCTCGATCAACGCACGACCGTCGATGCGATTCGATTTACGCGGCAATTCTTTGCAGCGAGCGCGTTAAGCGAATTGCGCGGCGTCGAATTTAAACCAGGTCCATCCGTGAACACTGATGAAGATATCCTCGATTGGGTGCGGCGCACGGCGGAGACCGCATTTCACCCCGTCGGTACCTGCGCGATGGGAAAGGATCCGCTAGCCGTCGTTGACGAACGACTGAGAGTTCACGGCATCAACGGACTCAGGATCGCTGATGCATCGATCATGCCGACCATCGTCTCTGGCAATACCAACGCGGCATGCATGATGATCGGCGAAAAAGCGGCTGAATTGATCTTGGCTGATACTAAATAAATGTAGAACGTCGCGAAGATTTTTTTCTGGCAATGTCACAACAGTCCTTGGCACCATTGAGTCCGCACGGGTGCAACTTAACTGACGCGGCTCGACGCTGAATTGACCCGGCGCGTAAATCGCTAACCATAGGAATATGACGATGGGAATTAAGACTGGACGAGCCTATGTTGAAAGTCTGCGCGATGATCGTGCGCTCTACGTGAACGGAGAACGAGTCAAAGACGTCACGCAGTATCCGCCCTACCAGGGCATCATCAATGAAATGGCCGCACATTTCGATCGGCCCCATGATCCGAAATTTCATTCCCGCATGACCTATCCCTCGCCCCTGGACGGCGCACCGGTCAGCAATTCATTTCGCCTTACAACAAACTGGGACGAGATGGTCGAGCGCGTTACCGGAGAAACCTTGCGGGCCGCGGCAACCTACGGATTGATGGGACGACTGCCCGATTTCATGAATGCATTTGTAACAGATATGGCTGCGATTGCTCAGGTTTTGGGTCGGCAAGACAAGGCCTACGCAGATAACGCGCATCACTACTGGGAATATTGTCGCGACCACGACATCTGTCTCACGCATACTTTGGTCGATCCGCACCGCGACTACGGTAAAGGCCTCGATGCGCAAGGCGCATTAACGTACGTTGGCGAAACGGATAGCGGAATTCTCGCAAGCGGTGCGCGCATGTTATCGACCTTGGCTCCGGTAAGTGAGGAGATCTTCTGGCCCGTTTATTCCACGCCGCCCTGGTGAAGAGGATTACGCCTTATGTTTCGCCGCCCCGGTCGCCACTGACGGGCTGAAATTCGTTGCGCGTGAACCGTATAGCAACGGTCGTACACGCTTCGACCGACCCTTGTCTGAGCGTTTTGATGAAGGCGACGCTTTAGCCTTGTTCGACAACGTACTCGTACCGTGGGAACGCGTGTTTGTGTGCCGAGACATCACGGCTTACAACCTGATCGGTCCGATCTTGCCAGGCTTTTTGATCCTCCAAGCGAACATTCGTGGGCACGCAAAATTGCGCTTTTTGCTCGGCGTCGCTAGCAAAATGATCGATACGTTAGGGCGCGGTGAGCAGCCGCATTATCGTTCCAGGATGGTTGAAATGTTTGCTGCCGGTGAAATGGCTGATGGCCTCATCGACGCGAGCGCACGTGAGGTACTAGCGCCCGTAAAAAATGAAATGCCCGCGACAATGAGAGAAGACCCAAACCCGTCCGCACAGATTGACGAATCATCCTCCTTATTCAGTTCACCGGAACGCGGCATGGTGGCAGCCTCCATGTTGCGTTTTTTTATCCCCGAATCGAATCGGAAAATCGCCGACATTATTCGCTTAATCGGCAGCAGCTCGCTCGTGATGACGCCCACGTTGGCCGATTTCGACAACCCCGAAACGGGTCCGTTACTCGAACAATATATCAGCGGGGCGACAGGCAGCGCCCGTGATCGGGTGCAACTAATGAAACTTGCGTGGGATGCTGTCGCGACGCAATTTGGCGGTCGCCAAGATATTTATGAAATTTTCTTTTCCGGTGATCCGGAATTAAAGCGCCAACTCCACTACCATACGCCACGCAGGGATCGTTATATTGGCATGGTCGATAAATTGTTAGCTGCATCCAATGACACAAAAGTCAACTAGCACGGGCTACGCGCCGATGATCAAATTACTGCGAGCAGCGTTTTATCTATGCATTTTTCTAGGAGCAAATCTGATGGCACAAGCGGACGAAACAGTGAGTGATTACGACCTGATAAAAACCACGATTGGACATTATTTTGACGGCCTGAGGCTTGCTGATCGAGCACGCTTAGAGCGAGCATTTGCCGTTGAATACGCCCACATGAAAGGCTACATAAAAGACGCTAACGGCAAGCTCGTTGAGTCGTCCCGGGCGATGAACGAAGTGATCGATGAGTGGGTTGCGCGTGAGCCGAACCCGGCGCTCAAAGGGAGTATCGTATCGATTAATATTTATAGCGATATTGCGGCTCAAGCGACCTTCGATTTCAATGGCGTTTATACGGACGCGTTTCAACTCGCGAAGATCAATGGTGAGTGGCGGATCATGAGCAAGTTTTACGTCAATCAATAAGCCGAACTGTGATTGACGGTAAACCGTGCGCCGAAGCTAACGGCCCCCGGGCAGGGTAAATCGCGTATGTGATCGCAAATAACAGCGGATCTCGGGCTTACCGCAAGCTTGGCGAGCGCAAGCTCGCGTATATTTGCAGCACGACCTTGCCCGTGCCCAGCTTCGATGCTTGATCGCTACGCGCGGCGCAAACGCCCGCCGCGCTAATTTCATAGTAATTGTTATGACAGTAGTCGAGCCGGCTGAAACTCATGTCCCCAAAGGCTGTAGGACGAAAGCTCGTAGACTTTCCAATCGTCGTCAATTAAAAAACTCTCTGCGCCGATTTCGAAATCGAATCCGGACGGTGTTTGCGTATAAAACGTGAGTGAGCCGTCCGTGTGTCGCCCGATCCCATTCGTAACGTGCAGACCCGCTTTGCGTACGCGATCGAAAGTCAAGCCAACGCCATCCACTTTCTTACGTTCGAGCATGAAATGTCCAGCCAGTTGCGGCAGACGTTCGCCAACCGTCGCTAACGCAAGGGAATGATGGCGAGCATTGCAGTTCATAAACGCCACTTGTGCACCATCGTGTCCATTCCACGGCGCGTTGCCAGTATTACTAAAGCGAAAGCCGAAACAATCGACCAGAAACTTTGCCATCACGTCTTTATCCGGCAGGCGCAGCAGCGCATGACCGACGCCAAGCTCCCCTGTTAACCAATCTTCGCCAGAATATCGCGAGGTATAGGGTGTGCTTGCGAGTCGTAACGGCGTGGCAAATTCGATAGGCGTGTCGTACGGCGCGCTCACTCGAACTAGACGTTCCACGCCACGTGCATTTGCAGCGGCAGCAGACATTGTTTCGAACGCAACATGGTTTGCGGTGAGTCGCGTGAGCGTCGCTTCATACTGCTGCGTACTTGCAGCACAAAGGCCGAGTGCACAAACATCATCGGCCGGCCCCTCGCGTACGAACAATCGCTGCTGGCAGTCATCCATGCGGAAACTACTAGAGCCATCGCTATTTTCGCCAGCAGGCATGAGCCCGATCACGTCGGTGCCGAGCTTTGTCCAAGCATCCACATCGGTTACCTCAAATCCGATATACCCTAGCTGCATAAAGCCCCCAAGTTGGATAAAGCTAATGTGAACGAATACTAGCGAATCGAACGTGGACTTAATAGCTGCTGCTAATAACCGAGCAAACGTGAATTCGCCGTTTCGTTTCGGTTCAGTATGAAATACGCGAAATCTTCGCCGATCAAGAACTATGCGACGAGTTTTTTCAAGTGCGCATACCGCACGCGCGTAGCTATCATTTAGCGACCTGATGGCAAGCTGGATTGCGTGAGTGAAACCCTCGTAGGTGCCGAAGCAAGGCAATCGCAATTACGAATACTGCGTCGCACAAAATAGTAACTTTGACGTTCTAGTTGAAACGATATGTTGAAGCGCTATACCTGCTCGCGGCGTTTGACGTTAAAGTGGTGCGCAGGATTTCTATTCGCAACTTCATTTAAAACCAGTGACGCTTGAGCGCGATCCGCGTTAGATACAACAAAACGGTTCGCTGCCTCCATCCGTCCTACACTCCATCGTTTAGGAGAGCCTGCGCATGAAGAAAGAAGCGATCTTTGCACCCGGATTGCCGCGGCCGCGAGTGGCCTACTCCCCGATGATCAAAGCGGGTCCGTTCCTATTTATTTCGGGGCAGTTGGCTTCAGATCTGAACACGGGAACGCCGCCTGAAGCGGCGCTAAATCCTGGCTTTCCACATCACGGTTCGGACATTGAGCGTCAGACAGAATTCGTCTGCGACACAGTCGAGGCGCTGCTTCAGGCTGGTGGCGGAACGCGCGACGACGTCTTGTTCTACACGAATTACCTCACCGACCAGGCCGACATGCACGGTGCGACACAAACCATGCAACGCCGTTACGGCGGCACTGCGCCGCCACAAGCGACTATTTTTGTCGAAGAATTGCCAATTCCGGGCTGTCGTACAGAAATTGATCTCATCGCCATCCTGCCCGCGGTCGGGGTGAAGGTTGAACACCTTAACCCGACGAGCCTCCCAGCGATGCTGCCTCGAGGACTGTCTGGCTCAGCGCTTAATCACTATGGCGTAAAAAGCGACCAGTGGATTTTTACCGGTGGCATCATGGCGACGGATTTCAATAAGGGTCTCGCGCCGGCAGCTGATACGACGCGAGAGTTCCCTTACTACGGTGAACGTGCGCGACTGCAAACAGCTTACATACTCGATCAATTGAAACAAATCCTAGACGCAGGTGGGGCGAGTCTCAGTGATGTCGTTAAGGCGGGGATATACCTCACGGACCTGCACGATTTTTTTCGCGTTGATGAAGTCTGGCGGGAGTATTTTCCTGAAAATCCGCCGGCCCGTTGCACTGTGCCAGTTAGCGACCTTGGCATTCCTGGCGCACGCATTGCAATTAACCTCATCGCTTTTCTGCCGGGTGCTGGCGACGCTCGTCATACCGTTCGTAGCGATGCCGCACCAACCCAGCTCGCACACGAGCCGCAGGCAGTGCGAGCCGGACCGTTATTGTTTTTCTCGCAACAAATGGCCACCGATTTCCGCACCGGCGTCCCGCCCGAGGCCAGCATCAATCCAGCCTTTCCGTTTTATGGCTCGACCTCGGCTGCGCAAGTGAACTACATCGTCGGCAACGTTACAGCCATCTGTAGGGCAGCTGGCACACATGCGGACAATCTCGTGCGTCGACGCGGGTTCTACACTGATTTCAGTGAGTTCTTCACCTCATTCGCGACTTGGGGCAAAGCCTTTCCAAGCGAACCGCCAGCCAGTACAACCGTGCGGGTACCGACACCGCTGATCGTACCTGGCTGCAAAGTTGCGATAGACCTGATCGCTGTAATGCCGGACTGAAAATCCAAGAAGCGACAAACCAGGATCAATAACGGCGGCGATACTTTTCGTTGCCGCCTGGGTTAACGTATACAGCTCAAAGAGAACACCTTTTAATTTTCGTGTGAATTTTGATGTCATCCGTGTTGACATCAAAAATGAACGGCATAAGATCCGCGCCCACTTAACAAATCAACCGCTGGAAAGTATTTTGCAAAACGGCATCAACATAGATTTATTTTTCTAGCCTTCCCGAATAGGGAAGGCGGTATCGTCTTCCAGCGTGTCAAAGCCCTGGATGAAAATCATACGGGGCCTTTTTTTGCCGCACGATAAACTGGATTAATTGTTATGCCGATTCGACA
The DNA here is from genome assembly GCA_027618655.1 of Pseudomonadota bacterium. GTDB lineage: Bacteria > Pseudomonadota > Gammaproteobacteria > UBA11873. Next base: position 14,798 of record JAQCEL010000055.1, read on the forward strand.
AGTCGTCGTTTAAGGAAAGATGGTAAGGGAAGGTGGCAGTCAAGATCGTGTTTCTCGGATCTTCCTCACAAGTCTGCTTTGATGAAGACGTAGCAGCACCGCAGTTCTTGGTTTCGACGGCGACCGGTCTGCGGTTTTGCGAAAAGTAATCTAACCGTTGGAATTTTCTAACGTTGCAACAGGAGGCAACTTAAATGCTTAAACGACGCAATCCGCTCGGTAATCTACCGATCTTAGGCAAAGGTGGCGCCCATGTGCGCACCAATGCCGCGAAGCGCGCAACGAACAAACGTGCGCTTGGCAGCGAGCTCGATGATTGGCATGAGGAATTTGAAGAGCGACGCAACGAGCGGCTCGATGGTAAAGCCATTGAGCCCTTACGTTTGGGTCGGCTACTTACCAACGCGTCGATCATGATCGGTGCTCATTTCGATCGCAGTGGCGGCTTATCCGGTGATTAACCGCTAGCGCATGCTTTGTTGTGGACCAGAAGTAAAACTCAGCGTTGAAAACCTACTTACACCATTCGTCTACGGATCGTTGCGTTTCTGTCCGAAATTGTTCGACCTGCTCATCATTTAGATACACACGTTCGCCGTTCTCATCTTGATCGTAGAAACGCGACGATTCGTCGACCCTGACTTGCCTATTCTTCGCTATCGTGCAATTCGCTTTACGTTTGCGTTCTTTTTCTGCAGCAGATTCTCGAGTAGCGCGTTTGTCGGCTCGTTCCTTGCTCAACGAATCTAGTAGACGGTTAGTTCGCTGGTTACGAACCTCGGCACCTTCGCTTTGCGAGGGTGATGACCAATCCCGAACCTCTTCAGCCTTGTTAACATCTCCCGCGGCGCGATCACCGTAATGAGTCTTGCCGTTTTCATCCACCCATTTGTAGATTGTCGCCGCGGTAGTATTTGCTCCGAACGCTAATATTCCAGCTGTAACAATAACCAGGAGGCCAGCTTGGTTTTGGCCGAAAATATTGAACACAATGGCGCCCTCAGATGGCTGTCATCGCCGAGAATTGAAGCACGTGCGACGACTTTACGAAATTTTATCTTTTCGATCCGCGCAAACCAGGCGTTGGCGGATCTTCCGCTGGCCCTGCGAAGCACTGCGCGATCGCCATCCACTTAACTGCCGTGTCGCCGGTAACTTCGAGCGAGGTTTCCTCAACGTGGCGGCCTTGCGTAACAACATGACAGAAATCGAGCGCAGGGCCGCTTACTTTTGATTTGTCGTTCGTCTCGTTCCAACGCCATTGCGCCCCAGACGGTGCGACGAGTTGCACACAAGGTGCCGGTCCGGGCGCTTGCATGTTTCGATTCTGAAACGTCCAGCCATATGTGTTTACCCCGAGCACGGCGATATGACGTATCCGATCCGTAGCACCCCGATCGACTTGAACCAGATCGTAGACATCTTGACCGTGCGCCCAGGTTTCCATTAAGCGCGCAGTGGCTGCAGAACGAATACTCATGTCGGGCCCGACCCACTTCATTCGCGTCTTTGCATCAGCAGCGTTGAATAGATCACACAAGTGATTAAATCGACCATGCCATTGAGATAGGAGATCGCGGCCTTGCGCAATCGGCTCATCTAAGTATTCAACCCCAGAGCTTTTAGCGCCGGCGGCGCGCGCCGTCGTCCGGCGTTGCATTAGCTCGACGAAACGATCGGGCTCCGTCATCGATAAGGTATTGAACCAGTCGCCGACGATGAGATGTTGCATGATGTCTTGTGTAGTCCAACTTTTAAATGGCGTCGGCCGGCGCCAGTCTTCCGCGCTTAAGCTCGATAAAAATGCGTAGAGTTCATTACCTTCTTCGCGTAGATCGCTGGCAAGTTCGATCATGACCATGGCTTAACCCCTATATCGTCTTCTCAGTTGGAATGGCACGATATTCTAAATGAGGTGTTAAATCGAATCGCCAACGGAATTCTGCCCTATCGAGTGGGATTGGGAATTGATAGCGTGTCGGTTAGGCAAGACCTTCGACTACGACGCGTGGGGATACAGCTAAAGCGCATTGAGTACGCGGACGTCAATCACCCGCTTTTTCTTTTAAGGCCTTAATCGAGTATCGTCATGGTCGACCATTTTCGAAGCCGATTCGACGTTGCCCGCCCGGAAAATATCAGGACAAAAATTTGAATATCACGCCGCAAGAATCGGCCCATCCCGCGCCGAGCAATTTCATGAAGTGGTACGTCGTCGCTGTCTTAACCTTGGTCTACGTATTCAATTTCATTGACCGACAAATTATTTCAATACTCCAAGAACCAATGCGCGCCGAGCTTGGACTGAGCGATACCCAGCTTGGGCTACTGCAAGGACTCACGTTCGCCTTGTTTTACGCCACCATGGGGATCCCGTTGGCACGCTGGGCCGATATTGGGATCCGACGCGACGTCGTTGCGTTGTCCGTTGGCGTGTGGAGCTTTATGACGGCGCTGTGTGGGGTCGCACAGAATTTCTCGCAGCTGATCCTAGCGCGCATCGGCGTTGGTATCGGCGAAGCCGGTGGCAGCCCGCCATCGCATTCAATTATCTCGGATCTATTTCCGCCCGGCAGCCGCGCGTTGCCCTTGTCCATTTACTCGAGCGGGATCACGTTTGGCGTGTTTCTCGCCTACGTATTTGGTGCTTGGGTAAATGACCATTTCGGTTGGCGGCCCGTATTTATCGCGGTCGCGATACCTGGAATATTTCTCGCTTTGCTGGTGCGCTTTACGGTTAAAGAACCGCTACGCGGTCGCCACGACGCGCCGGGTTCCGATCGGCCTCCTCCGGCCATGTTGGCCGTGTTCAAGCAGTTGCTCAAGACCCGAACCTTTATTCACTTATCCATCGCTGCTGCCTTGCATGCTTTCGTTGGCTACGGCTTATCGGCATTTCTCGTCTCGTTCTATGTACGCAGTTATGCGATCCCGATCGATCAGATCAGTATCGTCGCGCTACCGCTCGGATTCATCATCGGCATTGGCGGCGCGGTGGGCGGATTCGCCGGCGGCTATTTGGCCGATCGCTTGAGTCGGCGCAATGTTCGATGGTCGATGTGGGTACCGGCCATCGCGAACTTGCTTGCGGCACCGTGTGCCGCAGCAGCGATATTAAGCCGCGATTTTCACTGGTCTTTGGCGCTTTATATTATCCCTCTCGCGTTTGCCTACATGTACCTTGGTCCGACCCTCGCGACCACGCATGCCTTAGTCGCACCGCGCATGCGTGCACTTGCGTCTGCCCTACTATTTTTCATCGTAAACTTAATTGGACTGGGTTTCGGACCGACCTTAGTGGGCATGGTCAGTGATATGCTCAAGCCACTGTATGGTGCCGAATCGCTGCGGTACGCGCTGGTCGCAACGGTATTCGTTAATGTGTGGAGCGCGTTGCATTACTACCTCGCGTCGCGTCACCTCACTAATGACTTGAATAAAGCGGCACAGACACGGTAAATCGAAGTCACTCGCTCTGCGCCAAACCGGCACATCGAATCTTAGCCACCAGATCCGCGCGGAGCGCCGCTGGAATATGTCGGTGTATCCGTATCTAATTTGTAACGGCGAAATCGATCGGCGGATCCCAAAGTGATAGACAACACGTTTTTTCTTACCGCATTAGTCTCCCTAGGTATCGCCTGGGCTTTTGTCCGTGCGGATCCGGAGTCCAGCACGAGCCGCGCGCTCGCAGTGGGTCTTGCGATGGTTGGACTCGCCATCATCGGCTCAAATATTGGCTTAAGTATGTCGTTAGCAGGTCCCTTGCCGCCCTGGTCGAGCCTGCTCGTTGTTCCAGAGTTATTAGCGTTTTTGGCGATATTTGAATGGGTGCATTTAGTCCGGCGGACGATCCCCTCAGGTGCGCTACGCACTGGGTTTGGGGACTATGCGATCCGCGTCGCGCAAGGTTTAATCCTTGTCTACGGCATTAACGCGATGCTCTTTCCGGAATTATTTCTACGCGAGTTTTTCGGCGGGAGGAATGGCCTTGGCGACTGGTCGCTGCGAGCCACGGTATTGTTCGCAGCGCCGATCTGCGCTGCGATGTTGCTGTGGTTCGGGTCCATCGTCCTGTGTTTGAATCGACGTCCTGATGCGGCTGAACGAGTGCGTCTCGTCGCGTTTCTAATCGCCTGCCCCGTGATGGCGGCAGGTATTGTTTTACCGCGCTCGATAGCACCATTGACAACTATTCTAGGGCTAATGATGCTGGTCGCCGGCGCCATGCGGCACGCGCAACTACGCGGACGTCAAGGCTTGTTTATGAGCCGTTTCTTGTCACCACAAGTCGCCGCCTTGGTCAATCGCGAAGGATTGCATGCCGCGATGCGCGAAGATTTACGTGAGCTGTCAGTCGTGTGTAGCGACTTGCGCGGATTCACGGCCTTCGCTGGCGCTCATTCGTCCGAAGAAGTCTTGCATTTGCTGCGTGAATACTATGACGCAGTCGGCGCTGTCACGCTCGAAGTCGAAGGCACGATCAAAGATTATGCGGGGGATGGTGTACTAATATTGATCGGTGCGCCGGTCAACATGCCAGATCACGCTGCGCGCGCCGTAGCCCTTGGCAATCGCATTCGCGAAGTCGTCGCGGCACTCATTGGGCGATGGAGCAGCGACGAGTACCCCCTCGGTGTTGGCGTTGGGGTTGCGAGCGGACTTGTGACGGTTGGCATAATCGGCGGCGAAGGTCGACTCGAATATGCAGCAGTTGGCCAAGCGGTTAACCTCGCCTCGCGTTTGTGCGAGCAAGCATCGTCCGGCGAGGTGCTTGTCGATCGCAATACCTGTGAGTCGGTGGACGATCGCGACACACTAGGATTTGAACCGCGCGCTCCGCTATCTCTGAAAGGTTTTCCAGAACCTGTGCCGGCCTTCAGCTTGGGCTTGAGTTAAGCGCGCCCTGAAAGATCGACTCGAGAACCTCGATCCGGTGTACAGCGCAAAGCGGCGGTAACCGAACCGCCGCTTGCTACGTCACAAACTTGATACTGCGTCTAAAGCCCCTAGTTTTATAGCGAGTCGGCGAAGCTCTTCATGTCGGAAATCGTCGCTTGATAGACATCCGGTAACGCCGCGCAAAGCAGACAATCACCCGCGTGACACGTCCCGTTCACGGTCCGACTGACAGCCTTCACACCCGCCGCGAGCAGCTTGTGAAAATAAGCCAATCCTTCGTCGCGAAGCGGATCAAGTTCGTTCACTGACACGACATGCGGGGGTAGGCCTTTGAGATCGGACGCTGTGGCGACATACGGCCAGCACAAAGGGTTTTGGTTATTCGCGCCTTCGGGATCATAGATCTTAGCCAGCGCACCCATTGAACTCACGTTGATTAAATAATTATCGTTTTCGAATAAGGACGGTAAGTCGGCACTTTTCGGTGCCCATGCGTTGGAAATGTACGGGCATTGCGCGTAGATACCGGCAATCTTTTTGACCCAGCCTTCTTTGTTGGCTTTCAATGCCGTGGCGATGCACAGGTTCCCGCCACCTGATTCGCCCGACACAATAATTTTTGATACCCCTAAAGTGGTGCGATTCTCGTCAACCCACTGTACGGCACTTGCGCAATCGTTAAGTCCGGCTGGAAATGGATGATTGCCAAGCGCGCCCCCGCCGTTGCGGAATTCGACGCCAACCGCAACCATGCCAGCGGCGGCCAATTCATCTCGCCAGCGTACATAACTCGCGCCGGACGCTTTCAGTAACACCATGCCGCCGCCGTGCGTATGGACGATGCACGGAACTGCGCCGCTACGCGTCGCTGGTTCATGGATGTACAACGCAATATCGTTACCATCAACGCCTTTGATGATCTCAGTACGTGATTTCACCCCAGCGACTGGCTCAAGCGAACTGAACACGGCTGCGCCAAACCCTTCGAAACCTGCTTCCGCCGCAGTGCAATAGGTGAACAGTGCATCCATGGGAGAACTCGCGTCCACCCCAGCGGGTGGCGGCACTCGATCGAGTCCGAATGGTGCGAGTGCGGCGATCATGCGTGGATCCGCGCGTGGATCGTCTTTCAGTACCATGTTCGGGTTGCCGAGTTGACCGGGAAGGGTTGGGGTGGTGTTCGCCATGTTTATTTCCTCTCGTTGGGGCCGCATATCATGCCCCGAATGAAGCTCGCTTGCGAGGTGCTGGCAGTCTTGATTTTCAGCAGCACGTCCGCTCAAGTTCGTTTGGTAATCGAATGTTACGGTGTCATCCGTTCGCTGATGAAGTTTCCGCAAATACGACGACCCTGACTCGCGCGTCGCGCGAATGTTTAGGCTCGGCACCCCGCTAGGTCGGTCGCAAACTCATATCCACTAGCGCGTAAATCAAACTACAATCTTGGCAGTTACGGCCCTAGCAGCCTGTCGGACTTAGGCAATCTACTGCGCTGCTGGGACAACGAGACTAGACTTTTATCGTCGGCATGATTTCCGAGATAAATAACTCAAGTGACCGGCGACTTTGCTCTGGGGTCAGCGAACCCCAGGCGAATGATCCGACGAAGTAATTAATCCCACAATCGTCGACAATTTTCTGAATTTGATCGCGCACTTTATCGACTGAGCCGATCAAAATTATCTCGCCGGCGAAACACGGATCCCAACTAAAGAACTCATCGTAAGTATGATCAGAGTTACGATGCCATAACTCTAGAATCGACTTGTACCAATAGTCATAGGCAGGTTTCGCAATCTTGGTTGCTTCGTCTTCAGTCTCAGCGATATAGATTTGTCGGTTCGCACCAATTTTCGGCGCGCCGCCATTCATGCGCTGCGCCTGTTCAGGATGCGCAGCCGCAACCTCACGATAGATTTTATTGAGTCCTGCCGTTAACGACGGCGGCCCAAGGCTCATATAGTGAAAACCGTTCTCGGCGGCATAGGTCGCGCCTGCTTCGCTAAACGACGGATACCAGATTGGGGGATGCGGTAACTGCAGTGGTTTGATTGTCATCGGCACGTCGTGATAGGTGAAATACTTGCCGCTGTAGTTAAGTACATCGCTCGTCATACCAAGACGAAATACTTCCAAGGTCTCAGTGAAAATATCCCGCGTTTCATCGGGGTCGATGCCAAAGCATCTGATCTCATGAGGCGAGACGCCACGACTGATCCCAACTTCTACTCGACCGTTGGAAAGATGATCAAGCATGCAAACTTCTTCAATCAAGCGTACCGGATGGTACATCGGCAACAAAAACGCCATGGGGCTGAAGCGAATATTTTTTGTGCGTTGCGCAAGCGCGGCGAAAAATAATGACGGCGATGGCGACATGCCAAGCGTGGTGCCGTGATGTTCTGCCATATGGTAGCCGTAGAAACCGGCTTCATCAGCGCGGGCAATTAACTGCAAGCGCGACTCATACAGATCAGCCGTCGAACCAGGTGCACGATCGATCCAATCAAACATCCCAAAATCTAACTTCTTCGCCATAGCGGTCCCCACGGTGAGTAACATTTTTTACCGATCAGGGGTGGCAATATATCGGGGCGGACGTTCAATGAACAGCCACAGCCTCTTCCAATATGAAATGAGTCTAAAGGGGGCCCGTGATTCCAACATGAAATGAGTCTAAAGCGC
>JAQCEL010000056.1 GCA_027618655.1 Pseudomonadota bacterium
GCTGGACGAAACCGCCGACAAGCGCGCGTTCTGGAATCTCTTGCCTTATGACACGCAATTCAATTTCAAATTCGGCCGAGTTTTCTATAGCGACTATGTCGCTATAACGGGAATCACTGGACAAGCCAATCTACGCGACGAAGTGTTGGAACTCGTAGACTTTGAAGCGCATTTTCATGAGAGGCCGTTTACGTTCGATGGGGGACTATCGTTTGATGCTGAACAGCCAAAACCCTATACCGCTGATATCGTCGGCAAGGTTGAGAATTTCGATCTGAATCAATTCTTCACAGAACTTCTGCCAAAAGAGAAATCGCGTATCGAGGGTCTGTTTGGCGTTGATATAAAAATCGCGGGAAGTTCCTCGAATGCAGCGCAGTTCCATAATCAATTATTGCTGGATCTAAGAATGAAGAGCCGCGAGGGATTGTTTCGCCCGCTACCACTCGATAGTGTGTTGATGATCGGGGCTTCCGACGCGCTGGGTTTGGTAGGTGAAGGATTGTCGTACTTACCAACCGGGGGCTTTGGTGCCGGCGCCGTTTCGCGCCTGGCTAATTACATAGCTGAAATTGACTACGATTCTGTTGATATTCGAATTAAGCGGGACAGCTCTCTCGATCTAATCATTAAACGAGTCGAAATGTTGAGCCCGGAAGTCCGTATCACGGCATCCGGAACGATAGCGCATGCTAGCGGGAAAGATATCGTCGATAGTCCTATGGATATTGAAGCGAAGTTGAACATGACCGGCAAAGGCGCGGCGATTTTATACAGCTTGAATCTTTTGCAGGACGAACAAGACAAATTCGACTATTGGAAGGGTCCGCATATTGAGATCACAGGATCGCCTTCTGCACCGCAATCCAATTTCGCAGCTATCGTTCAACGGGCGAGTGATGCGACGATTAAGGGCGGAATTCTCCGTCCTATCGCGGGATTGATTGGTAATGTAAAACATCGCTGGTTCGGAAAAGACGCGAACGTACATAGCGCAATGCAAGAAATCATCGATGCGGATAGCGCGAAGAACCCGCCGCCATAGCGCGCGCGAAGTTGAATACAAATTACCGAGTCGCGCTCGCCCAATTTGGGAAATTGCGCGCGACTAGCAGACTCGTCACAATGCATTAGACGAAGGGTCGAGCGGAGAGAACATGCGAATTATCACGACCATCCCGCAACACAATTTGCGCGCCGTATTTCCGGCTGCGACGGCGATCGAGCATGCTGGCTACGACGGCATCATGACTTTGGAAAATCGCCACGATCCGTTTTTACCGCTGGCAGTTGCAGCCACGTGTACAAACAGAGTTGAGCTGTCCACTGGCATTGCCGTATCGTTCTTACGTTCGCCAATGTCTACTGCGAATCTAACGTGGGATTTAAACGAAGCGTCCGGCGGGCGTTTCGTGCTCGGCCTCGGCACGCAAATTCGGGCGCACAACGAGAAGCGATTTAGCGTTCCCTGGAGCGCCCCCGCGCCGAGGATGCGCGAGTATATCCAAGCATTGCGCGCGATTTGGCGGACCTGGAAATACGACGAACCACTGCGTTTCGTCGGCAAGCATTATCAGTTCACTTTGATGATCCCAAATTTCGTGCCCGAGAAATCTGGACTCAAACTTCCCGCGGTTACCTTAGCTGCCGTCGGACCAGCGATGTTAAACCTAAGTGCCGAAGTCGCGGACGGGGTAAGACTGCATCCGTTTTGCACCAGAAAATATTTGGACGACGTCGTTTTGCCACACCTCACTGCATCCTTGAGCAAAGCGGGCCGCAAACGCGAACACTTTGAAATTGGCGGCGGTGGATTCATCGCGACCGGATCTGACGACGAGGCAGTGGCTAAGGCCGTCGAATGGGTTCGATACAGGATCGCGTTTTATGGCTCTACGCCGGCTTATTGGCCAGTTCTAGAGGCGCATGACCTGGGTGATCTCGGCCGAAAATTAAATCAGATGACCAAAGCAGGCCAATGGGACAAAATCAGTGCGGAAATATCCGACGATCTAGTACATCTTTTTGTGGCCATCGGCCGACACGACGAAATTGCCGGTGAGATTGAGAAGCGCTTTGGCGGCGCGAGCGACACGATTTATGCCAGCACGAGCTCCGAGATCCAGTCAGAGTTACCGGCCGACTTAATTAGCGATATACAAGCGATTGGATCTTCGTTCAAAGCGTACGACACCGAAACGAGGCGAAGCGAAACTCAATAGTTCAGGGCCACTCTCACTGTTCCCCGTCGATCTTTTTCATTCCATCTTCTAAACGTTTCTCAGCGGTCTGTCCTGCTTGATCCAGCTGCTGTTGAACGTCATTTAGCATTTCTTTCGGTTCGCTTCCGGTGACGCCACCTTGCTCTTTGCTACACGCACCTATCGATACCACGATCAAGATAAGTAATAGAAATCGGTTCACGTCATTTTCCTTATTATCTAATTTCACAGCCCGAGCAGTTTAGTGAATTCATTGCACATTTGCCGCGATACAATTGAACGCATCGGCGACGCATGCGCATCAACTAACGTTGCTTAGCCCGGCTTCTGCACCCATGAATTGCACCACCCGCCCGCCGCCACTGCTTGCCCGGCAAATAACAAGCAAGGACCCATGCTTGCATCTGCTGTGCCTTGATAGAGCTGACAATTTGCGCAGGTTTGTCCGGCCTTGTAGCGCGCAAATTTTGCCGTATCAGTAGTACTAGCATCGGTAACATATCCCAATGCCGTTGCTTGAGGGCCAGCAGGGTCGACGGCCGGTAAATCTGCTGCGCTGACCATACCCATCGGTATGAGTTGTGCGGCCAGAACGGCAACTCCGGTGGCACTGGCTTGGAATAGAAATTTACGTCGATCGATCGAGTTGTTCATGTGTCGCTCCTGAAAATGCACTAATAATTCGTTAAATAAGCCGCGCGTAAGGTATTTCACACCCTGATTTGTTCGCTTAACCGCAACGGCAGGCAAAACCTGATCATCAGATCACACCGGCGCCGATACGCCTTAGATATCCGCTTGCTTTGCACTCAGCTGGGCGACCAGCACGGTGATGCGCCGCCTTCGGCAGGACTAGGCGGAGGCGGTAATTTACGCTTTTCGCCTGGCGCTGGTTCACCTGGATCGCCGGGAATGGGATTACCTGCCATATAGGCGATCGTTTCTTGTGGCCTGGGTTCATTTCCGTACGCGGTTGCTGTTACTTCGGCTAAAGCGCTGGCCTCTAGTTTCGTCGACGCTAGCCTCTCGACATTTAGATCTGCCGCTTCTTTAGTCGAATACTGCGGTAAATCCGCTGCGGTACCACTGCGTGGCGCGCCAAGCGGAATGCGCTCACGTTGCCGGCGAGCCAGTCGTTGCAAAATGTTCCAGGCGCGCTTGTTCTCGTTGATCGGCATCACTTCAACATCGCCGCTGCTTTCAAATTGCTTCCAAATTTCGGCGCCTTTGAGCGTCCGGATAATCACAATAGTTGCCGCGTCCGTGCCAACACCGCCGCAGGCAATATCTGCCATCTCCGCAGAAAAATCACCGCAATGACGGCATTCCGGGCGTTGGTATTCGTGCATCGCTTCTTCGAGCGGAATCGTCGCGATGGTTTTGTCGCGTTTATAAATGAGGACTTCGCCTTTGACGTTGAATTTCGTCACCTCGGTTAGCGGTATATTCATTTGCTTTTCGATTTTGTCCGTCATTAGTTCGGGTGTGAAAACCTCCGTGCAGAACAATCCGATACTGAAACCCACGCGATCCGAATAACCGCGCAGAAACTCGCGCTGTCTAGTGAGTGGCTTACCGCGCTTTTTCTCAGTAACGAGGAACCCGGGGTCCATTGCGGCCATTTTTCGGAGCGGCGTTATCTGGCACGGAACGCCGACGAACGCGACGTTTTTTAAATCTCGGTCCTTAACTTCTTGTAAGGCCATATTATTTTCGCAGTACGTATACCAACTACTTGAACTCGCCCGTATCTCTTCTTCCGTGGTCACTACTTTCGGTGTGGGGAAACAGGGTTTGTCTTCCTCGCCGACTACCGATACGACTGCCCCATCGATCACGCCATTCGCCTGTGCCCAAGACAACAGCGCCGTGACAACCCCGCCGTCTTGCGCTCGTTCCATCAGTTCAGGACGTTTAGTACGCGCAACGAAAATATGGCGATAAACCCCGAAAATATCCTGGTAAGGTCGCTCATCGGCGAATACAGCATCGAGCAAATGGCTTTCGCGTGGCCATAGCCGTGGACAGACTGTTGCACAGACGTCGCAGCCGACGCCTTCGCTGATTCCGCAAAAATCGAACGCGGCACTTTCTTTCGCAGTTTGTTTCGGCTTACCGTTAACATACTCAATAACATTGTGCGGGCACACGAGTACGCAACTGCCGCATTCGCAGCAACTGCCCGCTTCGACGACATCATTCATCATGGTTTTAAATGAATTGTGATGTAGCGCTTTGATATCTATTGGCCCTTGCCGACCATTGTCTTTGGAGTTTTCTTGTGATTCGCTCATGCTAGATAATCCGCCTCGATTACGTTGAATGCTCTATTCGATGTCTGGCCGACATGATATCCGAATCTGAGCAATTTTATGGTGCAAAGTTAATTTCGATCATTGCCCGGCGCGCATAACGACCGCTCAACTTCGAGAAAAAATCGCCGAACTTCATCTGCCAGCCATATTTCAAGCGCAATGCGCGATTTGCATCTGCGATGACTAGCGGTTCGTCAACAACGCGCGCTGCGCCGTCCAGCCACGGGCCCGATACGTTGCCACGGAAATCACACGCCGCAAGGCGAATTTTCGGATTGTGCCTCAAGCGCTTTACTTTTCCCGCTTTGCCTTCGCTGAAAACATAAAAACGCTCGCCGCTGCGCGCAATCCAAACAGGTGTCGCGACCGCCAGCCCGGAACGCCGAAACGTCTCCAGAGCGACGTACTTCGCTTCGGCAAGTTCACCCGTTCGCTGTGTCATCGCATCAATTCCCTGTTCGGCCGCACGATCGCCCGGACTACCTTATTCGTAATCCCCGGCTGGATCGAACGCGGCACCTTGCGCTAATACGCCATGGCCGGGTACAAAATTCACTTCTAATCGAGTGCCAGCTGGATCCTCGAATAAAACCGAATAGTACCCGGGGGCCCATCCGCCTGCTTCCGGGGCATGGACGATCTTGGCCTGAATATCAATCAAAAATTGATGCACGTGGTCCACGTCCTCCTGACTTCTGGCGCGAAAGCAATGGTGGTGCAGGCCGATGCTATTTTGCACAAACCGTTGGTTCTCGTACTGCGGATCGCAACGACCAACACCGAATGCCGTACGGCCGCCGACGTGGTAAATGAAATCGACACCTTCGAATACTTTCGTCATCCCGAGGAACGGCAACAGTTGCTTATAGAAATCGCGACACAATTCCCAATTGCTTACTGCAATGTTCGTGTGCGCGACACCGTTGATATTAATCATGTGAGGTTCCCCTTCAATATTCGGAAATGCACGCTGGCGTGGTCCGTGAGGTTACGCGATTCAAGGGCGATTGGTAATATGCTATGCGCAGACGGATGTCGAGTAAGACAGGAGTACAAAATATGACAAACGGGATCGAGATGCTTGCCATCGGTGTAATAGTCGCCGTTGTCCTTGGAGGTACCTACGCGCTCAGCAATTATTTCTCGCGACGCAGAGTCGAGTCGACTTTTACTGAACCAGAAGAAATTCTCACTGCAGCAAATATCTACGTGAAGTACGGGCGCACGCAATCCGCGATTGATTTGCTCGAGCACGGTTTAGAGATTAATCCGTCCCACGCGGAACTCCAAGCCAAGCTCGCAGAATTGACTAAAAACTCTTAACCCTAAGGCGCATATAAGCCATGTCGCGATGGATCGATCCCGTTAGCTTGACCGGAACTCATGTCGAGTTGGAGCCTTTGGCGCGTGAACATGCAACTGGCCTCGCCGAGGCAGTTCGCGATGGCGAACTGTGGCGCTTGTGGTACACGAAAATTCCGGCACCGCACGAAATCGATGACTACATACGCACAGCACTCGACATGCGCGAACATCTCGGTGCCATGCCATTCGTGGTTAAAAGTAGACGCTCGCGTGAGATCATCGGCTGCACTCGATTTTTCAACGTCGACGAATCGAACCGGCGCCTGGAGATCGGCCACACGTGGTATGCGAAGCGTGCCCAACGCACTGCCGTTAACAGTGAAAGTAAATTGCTATTGCTGCAGCATGCGTTCGAACAGTTGGAAGCAATCGCAGTGGAATTCCGCACGCATTGGCACAACCACGCCTCGCGGCGTGCGATAGCGCGCCTCGGCGCGAAACAAGACGGCGTGTTAAGGCACCATCAACGCGCAATCGACGGTACGTATCGTGATACCGTGGTATTTTCGATCATTGCGGTCGAGTGGCCCGCGGTGCGTCAATCCCTCCAATACGCCTTGTCGAAGAACGAGCAATCCTAAACGTTGCGAAAACTGAGTGGCATTTGCGCAAAACCCGAGTCAGCAGCCCTCGCTATGCGAGGCGACAGTGGGTGAATTCCAGTGCTAGTTTATAAACGTGGGACGGTCTAGCTCAACAAATCATTGAATACACGGATTGATCCCGAATTCGAACCCAATACTAATTCGATTCGAGAACGGCATGCGACGACGAAACCGAGTTCGCAAGCTGTCGGCCAGATCCCGAATAGAGACCTGGTGCTGAAGCGCCTCGCTGAGGCCGTCAACCAGGGCCGGCCTGTGGCGAAACTATTGCGCTACATACGGGCAAGCGACCTGCGACGATACGCCCGCTGCCTGGCCGCTTAGATCTGATCACGGTGTTTGCTCGATAATTGCCGCGCCAACCAGGCGCCGCTTGGAAGCAGTCGACAGGCGCTTTATCGCACGCTCGCGACGTAGCGCCGTACTGCGGTCCACTGCCAGTTCTGAGTACATGACCACGACCGGGCGACGCGAGCGCGTGTATTTCGCGCCTTTGCCGGCATTGTGCTTAGCAATTCGTTGCTCAAGCTGGGTAGTCACGCCCGTGTATAGTGACTCGTCGGCGCAGCGCACGATGTAGACGATCCACGCTTTGCTGTCGTTAGCAACGGCCATGAGGCTCAGCGCGCAGCTAAATAATCCCGTCGCGCGCTAGACCTTGTTGCGCGTCCTCGTCATATCCGAGAGCACTCAAGATCGCTTCGTTATGCGCACCAAGCGCCGGCGCGCCTTCGCGGATCCGAGTCGGGGTGCGCGAAAACTTCGCGGCCGGGCCAGTCAAAGGAACCGTGGTCCCGTCGGCCAACTTCGTTTGCTGGAGCATGTCACGCGAGGCAATATGCTCGAGCTTCGCGCACTCGGCAAAAGTGTTCACTCGAGTGGCGGGCAAACTCAATTCTGCAAACGCATTGACGACATCTGCGGTTGTTCGACTAGCACACCAATCGGCGACTAGACTATTAACGAGATCACGCTGCTGGATCCGATCAGCCCCGGTTAAGTTTGATAAATCCGCGCGGTCTAATAAATGCGATAGCGATTTCCAATGGCTGTCTAATAGCACGCCAGCGTAGACGTGCCCGTCCGTACAGGCGAAGCGATTCACTGGAGCGGCAATAGCAAATTGATTACCCATGCGCGGAATAGGGACGTCGAGCGCGCCAGCAGTGAGATTACCGTTGCTTTGGAAGATCAATCCATCAACGAGCGCAACATCGACATGTTGGCCTTCGCCGGTTTGGTCACGGTGACGCAGTGCCGCCATCGCGCTTAGCGCACCGTTCAGCCCCCCCAGGTCATCACCTAAAAACGTTGGCGCTTTGACTCCGGCACCGTCTGGTTCCCCATTAAGTGACGTCCAGCCGCAATAATTTTGCGCTAGCGGATCGTAGCCAACGCGATCAGACAATTCTCCAAATTGTCCAAATCCGCTAATTGAGATGTACACGATATCGGGCTTACTGGCCGCGACGTCTGCGTAGCCAACGCCCCATTTGGCCATCGTACCGGGTCGGAAATTCTCGATGACGATGTCAGCGCTCGCGCACAATTTCAGAAATATTTCGCGACCTCGATCGTTGCGCAGATCCAACGATAAGCTCTGTTTATTCCGATTGACCGTTTCATTGAAGATCGTGAGCTTGGAGTCTGGCAAGAATGGCGGGAGCCGGCGCGCCACCTCCCCATCTGGATGTTCTACTTTGATCACGGTCGCGCCGAAGTCGGCGAGCACGCAAGCCGCCATGGGTCCGGCCCAGGTTGTGGTCGCTTCAACCACAACGACACCATCAAGCGGCCCTTTAAGATCGCGGCGCGCGTTCGAGTAAAATTCTTGCTTGTTCACTGGTTAATCTCCGGCAGTGGTGGGCATCGCAGAGTCTGCTCAACGCTCACCCAAAAAATATCGCCTACACCCCTCAAACTGTCGTTCGCATCGGACACGCTACAGTGCGCGTCGTATTTCACCATCTAGTTGGTCAACAACCTCGGCGTACTGTTGCGGGCTGGCATAGGCTTGGGTGTGTACTAAATGTGTAACGCCCGCGTCTCGATACCCTTGCGCCATTTCAATGGCCGCCGCCATGTTCTCCAAGGGTAAGGTTTTCATCGCCACAACTTCTAGACCGCGGCGACCCACGTCGGCGCCCCGTTGATGCAACTCAGCGATTTGCGGCGCAAGTTCAGCGGGCAGCGCACCGACGGGCATCCAGCCATCGCCGCAACGTACGGCTCGCGGTATTGCGATCTTCGCACTACCGCCTATGTAAATCGGCGGACAGTTGAGCCGCGGCTTCAACAGAAATGGCTGACCATGTTGCTCGACAACGTCAGCGCTAGCGCACTCGCGCAAGAAATCTATCATTGAATCCGTTAGTTGACCGCGCTTTGCACGCGGTACGCCGAGCGCGCGAAATTCTTCCTCTAAATAACCAGGACCAACGCCGAGGAGAAACCGGTTACCGGACAACACTTGAATCGTCGACAAGAGTTTTGAGGTCACGATCGGTGGTCGATAGGGCAGAATTAAAACCCCCGTACCGAATTCGATACGCTTGGTGCACGCGGCGAGAAACGCGCCGAATGCAAGCGGATCCATAATCGCACCCATATCCATCGGAATGCCGTAATTGTTGTTCTCGATTGCCGGCGGCATGCCAAGATGATCATTAAACCAAATCGCGTCCAAGCGCGATCGGTCAGCCGCTTCTGCGCAGGCGCGCAGAAATTCTGGCGTTGCGGTCGGTCCCCAGTTGCGGATGTTCATTCCTAGTTTCACGTTCCCTCCTCCAGTAACAATGAGCGACGTTGAGGCAAACAATTTAACCTATCTATGCTCGCCTGCGGGTAAGACTTGCGAATTTATTTGTTTGACCGCCCGCTCTTGGCTTGGCGATAAACCCGTGTTTCATGCGCAATGTTCCAGGAATAGTGCTGCGTCCACTCGGTGCTTGAAAAAAAACCGCGCGAACCCCATGTTGTTCCGCACCGTGACCTATTCAAATTCGGATCAAGTCGTTAGAGCGCAGAACCTCAGAATTGCCTTCTATTGGGCCGTCGCGTTTGCGCTTGGATTGTGGTTGATCAAAGCAATCGAGATCGCCTTTGGATTTGATTTCAGTCGATTCGGTGTTTCCCCTGGCCGGTTCAATGGACTTGACGGAATTTTGTTCGCGCCGTTAATCCACGGATCCTGGTCTCACTTAGCGTCGAACACGCCACCAATCGTCGTCCTCGGGACAGCCGTGCGTTACGCTTACCCGCGATCTGCAAAAATTGTATTACCCGTGTTGTATCTCGGCACGGGAATTGGCGTGTGGTTGTTCGCGTGTGAGACGACGCATTACGGTGCGAGCGGCTTGAGCTTCGGAATGATGTTTTTCGTTTTTACGATTGGCGCGCTGCGCTGGGATCGGCAAGCGATCGCCTTGTCGATGATCGTCTTTTTTCTCTACGGCAGCATGATTTGGGGGCTGTTTCCGCATGACCCTACGGTTTCGTTTGAAACGCACCTCAGTGGCACGTGCTTAGGGGTGTTGCTGGCCGTTTACTGCCGAAACTGGGATCCTGCGCCGCCTGAGAAACGCTATAGTTGGGAAGACGAAGAAACTGAAAATGATGATGACAGCAGTTGGCGTGAGCAATAATCTCGTTGTTGAGAACCCGCAACGCAGACGCCTCGCTAAAGGCCGAGCTTCTCGACGGGAACATTCGCAAGTACGACAGAGCTATCCATTTGCGAATCGGGTACCTGCCAATATTTCTGCAATAGCGGTTTTATCAAGCTTTCGTCGACTAAGGAAAACCCGTGACGCTCATAAAAACTGATCGAACGAGTCAACGCCGCCCAGGTCCCAACCAACACAGGTCTTTGTGTTTTAGCCAACAAATAATTTAGCAGTCCGCTACCGATACCGAGTCCCTGAAATTCTGAGCGCGTGTACGCATGGCGGATCAACACGACGTCTTGAGAGCGCTGGATACCCATCACGCCGCGCAAAGCGCCATGGACTTCGTAGCCCCAGAATTCGACTCCCGCGACGATTTCGCTGCGAAATTCCTGGCGGGACATGTAAGGCTCGGTTAAGTGCTCGCGTGGTATCAAACCGCGATGAGCGTTCGCGGCTTCGTTGATGATGAAATAGACGGAATCGAAATCACCGTCAAGGCATTGGCGATACACAACCGGATCGCGAGCGATATTCATCGGTCGTCGCGTCGCATGATGCTTCGATATTTGTCTCGCGCGGCGCTAAAACACAGCGCGCATGGCTGAATCGAACTCACGGTTGACCACGTTACTTACTTGAGTTGAATACGACGTCTAGTTCCACGGGCACAGGGTTACGCAAAATATCCAGCACCGGACAGTGTCCATTGACAGCATCGCGCAGTTTCTCGAGATCCGTAAGCGACGCGTTCGATTGGATTGCGACGCGCGCACGAATTTTATTGAAACCCGGTCGCACTGATTCGTCAACCGCGAAAAACCCTCTGAAATCGATATCGCCTTCTAGAATGACGGAAACATTATCGAGTTCGATTCCCATCGCCGTTGCGTACGCTCGATAGGTGATCTCTTGGCAACTGCCGAGCGCAGCGAGAATAACTTCCACCGGGCTAGGACCCAAATCGGTACCGCCGATCGATGCAGGTTCATCGATAATCATCTCGTGCTCACGTATTTGTACGTCCGAACGAAAGCGGCCACCCAAATTCGACGAGGTCTTGAAGGTCAGCTTCGATTTTTCGGCATCGGCGCGATACATCTGCTGTACGTTGGTGATTACATCTTTTAGCTCTCCATCCATCACGGTTCCTCGCTTGGCAAGATTTCCTCAGACGATAACGCTAATCGCGTGGTATTACCATGTGCCCTAAATAGACGGGAAGATGCAATCCATCGGCGCTAGCGCGTATTTATCCTCGAGTTTACAGGCGACGATCGCGCGTGTCGCGAAATTGAAACACGCCCCGACTATCTCAGTTATATTAGCCAAAGGCGGTCGCGTCGTTTTCCGTATCCACGGCACGAGGTATTGATCTGGCAGACATGATCAACAGGACAATCCGTTACCACGGTAGCACTCATCCATGCCCGGCCCACCACTTACTAACTTAGGAACTGACCATGGCGAATCAACTCGAGAACTTAAATCTGGCGCTGTTTTGCGATTTCGAAAACATCGCGCTCGGCGTGCGCGACGCGAAGTACGCGAAATTCGATATCAAACGGGTTCTCGAACGTCTTTTGGTAAAAGGCAGCATTGTGGTGAAGAAAGCTTATTGCGATTGGGATCGCTATAAGGATTTCAAGGAAGCAATGCACGAAGCCGCTTTCGAGTTGATCGAGATCCCGCACGTACGCCAATCTGGGAAAAATTCAGCCGATATTCGCATGGTCGTGGACGCACTGGATTTATGCTATACAAAATCTCATGTCGACACGTTCGTGATCATAAGCGGCGACTCGGATTTTTCTCCGCTCGTGAGTAAGTTGCGAGAAAATGCAAAAACTGTCATCGGGGTTGGCGTTAGAAATTCAACGTCAGACTTATTGATGAGCAATTGCGATGAGTTCATTTTCTACGACGACCTCGTGAGCCAAGAAGAAGCTGCGCATAAAGCCCGACTAAAACCTAAACCGAAAAAGCAGGCAACAAAAGATCAGGCTAAAGCTCGCACCGAGGATCCCTTGCAGGAAGCAATCGACTTGGTGATCGAGACGGCCGACGCATTGCACAACGAACGGGACGATGAGGATCGCTTATGGGGTTCGATGATTAAACAGGCCTTGAAGCGCCGCCGTCCGGGTTTTAATGAAAGCACTTATGGCGTTCGATCGTTCAATAAACTCCTCGAAGAAGCGCAAAACCGCGGTTATCTCGATCTCGAACTCGACGAACGCTCGGGGGGCTACATCATTCGCCGAATTGCTTCGGAATAGGATTCGCGAACCGAGACCTTTCTCGCAAAGAAGCGCGCACATAGTCCTCGCGTTGAGCTGCTGGGTTGCCGAGCGACCCGATTGCCAGTTCGCGGAACCAGGACCATCGTCGGATTTCACCTCTAGCAATTCCTATCATGCTTCGTGTCCGTCCGCTCCGTCTTAGTGCTCGCAAATGAGCAGCAACAGATTGGCAAATTTGACCATGCCAACGCGCCGCATTACCTCTAGGGTTGATTTCGAAAAATCCCGTACACTCAACAGTCCCAATTTCGGAGCAGGTTGACCATGACAGACGCATCAACTTACACGCCACCTAAAGTATGGAAATGGAACACCGAGCTCGGTGGTCAGTGGGCGAAAACAAATCGGCCGATCGCGGGACCCACGCACGATAAAGCCTTGCCGCTCGGAAAACATCCTTTGCAGCTTTATTCTTTAGCGACACCCAATGGCGTGAAAGTCACGATCATGCTCGAAGAACTCCTCGCGCTCGGTAAGACCGGGGCCGAGTACGACGCGTACTTGATCAACATCGGAGAAGGCGATCAATTTAGCAGTGGTTTCGTCGAGGTAAATCCGAATTCTAAGATCCCTGCATTGCTCGATCGCAGTACGTCGCCGCCTACCAGAGTGTTTGAATCAGGTGCGATTTTGCTCTACTTAGCAGAAAAATTTGATGCATTCGTGCCGAAAGATCCGGCACCCCGAGCCGAATGTATGTCTTGGTTATTTTGGTTAATGGGCAGTGCGCCCTATCTTGGCGGCGGCTTCGGTCATTTCTATACCTACGCACCCACGAAAATCGAATACTGCATCGACCGCTTCGCAATGGAAACAAAACGCCAATTGGACGTACTCGACCGAAATTTATCATCGCGCCGTTACTTATGCGGTGACGATTACAATATTGCCGACATGGCTACGTATCCGTGGTATGGCGGTCTTGTATTGAATAATATTTATGAAGCGCAAGAATTTCTCGATGTCGCATCCTACACGCACGTGGTGCGATGGGCGAACGAAATTCAAACTCGCCCAGCGGTTCAACGCGGGCGACGCGTGAATAAGACTTGGGGTCCGGAAGATGAACAAGTGCCGAACCGTCACTCTGCCAGCGATTTAGACTAAGCAATCCAGCAATGCTTAACTCGGTGATTAGGAATGACTAAAACATCGAATGAAATTCTCGCACTAGCGCGCGCGGAGCTCGCACCGACAGGTGTCCTGCGCGCCGCAATCAATCTGTCGAATTTCCTACTCGTGACCGGCAAATCGCCGCAAGGCGATCCCGAGGGGGTGTCACCAGATATGGCAAGCGCCGTTGCTGAGCGTTTGGGCGTGCCGTTAAAACTTATTGCATTCGACAACCCTGGCGCGCTCGCCGACGCCGCAACCCAAGGCGTTTGGGATATCGGTAACATCGGCGCGGTTGGACAAAGAGCGAAAACCATCGTCTTCACTGCTGCTTACGCAGAAATCGAAGCCACTTATCTCGTGCCCGCAGGTTCGCCGTTACTGCGAATTGAAGATGTCGATCGCGAGGGGGTTAGGATCGCCGTCGCGGCGCGCAGCGCATACGGGTTGTGGCTTAGCGATAACATCCGCCATGCTCAGTTGATAACCGCGAACGGATTAAGTGGTTCGTTCGAATTGTTCGTGGACCAAGGGCTGGACGCCCTGTCCGGTTTACGACCGCGTTTAGCGGACGATCTAAAAAAACTGCCCGGCGCGCGCATTTTAGACGGGCAATTCACTGCAGTTCAGCAAGCGATTGGCACGCTGCCGGATCGTCCCAATGGTGCGGCGTTTCTGCACTCTTTTGTTGAAGAAGCAAAAGCGAGCGGCTTAGTCGAAAATTTATGCAAGAAGTACGGGGTGTTCGGCCAACTGACGGTCGCGTCGATGGTTTAATTGAATAGATCGTTCTGACGAAAAACGCCAGCGCAATCTGGTTAAGCGATGTTTTCGAGTCGCTAAACCAGACGGCTAGATCATCGTATAACCGCCGTCGACGCTCCACGACTGACCATTGATGTAGCTCGATTCTTCCGAGGCTAGAAATACCGCGAGATTCGCGACTTCCTCGGGTTGGATCCAACGTTTCAACGGCACCGAGTTCTTCAAGGTGTTCATAAACACATCCGCGTCGACACCTGCGGCGGCAGAGTGTTCCCGCATGAAACTGTCCGCAAGATCTGTTTCCACGACCCACGGACAAATTGCGTTCGTCAAAATATTGTGTGGCGCCAACTCGAGGCCGAGGCATCGCGTAATCCCGACGACTGCGTGTTTAGATGCGTTGTAGGCGCTCTGATTGCGCGAGCCCCACTTACCTGCCGACGACGCGATGTTAATAATGCGTCCGGCTTTTCGCGCGATCATTTTCGGCAAAGCTGCTTGAGTGACGTGAAATACACTGTACAGATTAACTTCAACAATATTTTTGAAATCCTCGAAGGAATGATCCATGAAGCTTGCCGATTTGTGCATCCCAGCGTTATTGACCAAGATATCGATTTGGGCAGATTGCTCGATAGCGGAGACCATATCGTCAACTTTCTCGCGATCGGAGACGTCGCAAGCATAAGTTGAAAATTCAACTGCGTATTGCGCACGTAGGGCACTCGCGGTCTCTTCGAGCCGGGCAAGATCGCGCGCATTGAGGGCCACATTCGCGCCCTCACGTGCGAATGCTTGTGCGATCGCGCGGCCGATCCCGCGACTCGCACCCGTGACAAGCGCCGTTTTCCCTCTTAGTCGATCGCCCATGTATAGTCTCCAACAAATTTATCGTAATGAGGCAAACGGTCTTTGCCCATTGATCGCGTCGTGAAAAAAACGCAACATTTCGCTTTCCCTTTTCGAAGTCGTTTCGGACTTTGCTCGTTAGGATAATGTGATGTCAGACGAAAATCGAATCATCGAGTTAGAAACCAAGCTCGCCTATCATGAAGATATGATTGAAAGCCTGAACGGTACGATTGTCCAACAACAGCAAAGACTTCTCTATCTCGAGGAACGATTCAAGGGACTCGTCGCGCGGCTAAGCTCGATCGAGGGACCCGCCCACTCACATGCAGGGGACACCGAAGTTCCGCCGCATTATTGAGTGCATGATTCTATAACGTTCAAAGATCGTGCTAGCCTTTCGTAGGAAATATATTACGGCTTAACGAGGGAGAAGTTTTCGTGAGACCTGCCCCATTTAGTTATTCCAAACCCGAGTCGCTAGCACAAGCCTTGCATGCCATTGCTGGTGGCGCAATGCCACTTGCAGGAGGTCAAAGCCTCATTCAAGCGATGCGTTTGAGAACCCAAGAACCATTTGCCGTCGTCGATATCAACGCAGTGCACGAGCTCAGTGATCGCATTGAGATTACTGAACATTTTGTAGAAATCGGTGCACTGTGCACGCACCGACAACTCATCGAAAGTGAAGTGATTAGGCAAGAATTCCCGTGGCTAGCAAAAGCCGCCCTCGATCTTGGCGACGTCCAAGTGCGTAACCGCGGTACGGTACTAGGAAACGTCTGTTGGGCCGACCCGCGCGCGAATATGGCCGTCGCATTGCTCGCGAGTAACGCGACGATTTCGGTCACTGGCACGAAAACCGAACTCATTCCAATTACCGAATTCTTTACTGGTTTTCGCGCGACCGTGCTCGGTCCGCGCCTCGCAACTTCCATCCGCCTGATCCGAAACTCGAATTCAATCGGTACCTACTTGGAGTTCGCCAGGCAACGACAAGATTTGGCGCTGTGTAACGTTTGCGTCGTGCATGACGATCACGGAACGTGCGTGTCCGTTGGCGGCATCCATCAACGGCCGATTCGATTGAGCGCACTGGAACGTATTCTCAATGACCCGGACTCAACCATCAGAGACCTCCATGTGCAAATTCAAAATACGCTCAGTAAACCCATTTTCGATCCGATCATTGATCATCACGGCGAGCCGGCTTACAAACTGCATCTCGCAGCGATTCTAATCGAACGTGCGATTAGCGCTTGCTTAAAAGGGGGCGATCGTGACTAAAGGAAACCTCAATGGAGATCCGATCGCTGCGGTCGGCATTGCAATGCTGGTTAACGGCAAGCGGATCGAAGCCGCCGTCCAGCCGCGAACCTTGTTAGTTGATTTTCTGCGTAACGCTGCCCGTGCGACGGGTACCCGCATTGGTTGCGAGGAAGGTGCATGTGGCGCATGCACAGTGGAATTGGACGGACGCACGATTAAATCGTGCCTGACACTCGCGATCCAGGCCGACGGTGCCGCGATCACAACGATCGAAGGCGTCGCCGACGGCGATCTTCTCGACCGCGTACAAAGAGCGTTTATCGAATGCCATGCCGTGCAATGCGGTTATTGCACCTCGGGCATGATCATGAGTGTGCGCGCGTTTCTTAGCGAATACGAAGGCCGGGACTTCACGGACGACGACATCAGGCAGGCTATTAGTGGCAATTACTGTCGTTGCACAGGTTACAACAACATAATCCAAGCAGTGAACGTCGCCGCTGGCAAAGCCAGCCCGCCGGCTCATTTGGATGCTGGCGAAACGCCGCTCGATAGCTGGATTGGTGCACCGGTCGTGCGCCGCGAAGACGAACGTCTGGTTCGAGGTGCCGGCCGGTACGCGGACAACTATGGCACGCAAGGGGATTTGCACCTGGCGATCGCGCGTAGCGAGCGGGCCCACGCTTTAATTAAATCGATTGATACAAGCCGCGCTGCCGCGCTGCCCGGTGTCGAACTCGTTTTAACCGGCGCCCAAGCGCAAGTGCATTGGCAGCCGATCTCACCGACCATGGATCTAGCTGGGCAAAACCTCCCGCGGCGCCACGCAATCGCAGTTGACAAAGTGGTGTTCTATGGAGAGCCCGTGGCGATTGTGGTGGCGCGCGACCCGTATCTTGCAGAAGACGCTGCTCGACAAATCAAGGTTGAATACGCAGACCTCCCAGTGAATACCGACTCGTCGCTCGCTGTGAATGTACCAGCGGGCTCTAACGCCTTGTTATATCCCAACTGGCAAAGCAATGTTCAAATCGAATACCCGTTTGAAATCGGCGACGTCGATACGATGTTTGCACGTGCTGAGTTAGTTGTTGATGAAGAAATTAGCTCACATCGCTTCGGCGCAATGCCGATGGAAACGCGCATGGTTCACGCCGATTACAACCGTGCTGAACAATCGCTGGTGGTACGCGCTTCAACGCAGGTACCACACCAAATGCGCGTCTACATCAGCCAGGTATTTGGTATCCCAGAATCACGGATCCGAATTGTCGTCGGCGACGTCGGTGGCGGCTTTGGCGCCAAACTGGGCGTCGACACCGAACTCGTTCCAGTCCTCGCCTCCGTATTGCTCGGACGTCCGGTAAAGTGGTTCGAGTCGCGATCCGAGTGGATGAGTGCAGGCCCCGGCGCACGGGATTACAAAGTTCGCTCGCGCGCCGCGTTCGACAGTTCCGGACACCTTCTTGCTTGCGAAACTGACGTCTTAGCCGACATGGGTTGTGATGGATCCGAACGAGCAGCAGGTCTCGGCATGCCACTGAACGGTGGAAACTATGCGCCCGGCCCCTATGTGGTTGATCATTACCGTACACGCGTGCGGTGCGTCGTGACCAACAAGGGACCTTACGGCGCGTATCGTGGTTATGGTAAAGACCTCGCAAATATGATGATGGAGCGAGTCCTAGATCAAGCAGCCGATCGTCTTGAAATGGACCCATTAGAGATTCGACGCAAGAATTTATTAAAAAGCTACCCCCATCAGCTGTGCACCGGGCCGATAATCGAAAACGGAAGCTTAGCGGAGGCCCTCGATAGAATCGTCGCTATGATGGATCTCCCGCGACTGCGTGACGAGCAAGCCGCTGCATTCGCAGCTGGACGGCATATTGGGATCTGTGTCGTTCCCTACATTGAACCGGCCGGCGCAACATTCCCGGGTAGCGCGTTTCAAAACTATGAATCCGTCACTGTTAGGGTAGCGGCCGACGGTTCCGTTCACGTGATGACGGGCATTCAAAACATTGGGCAAGGAATTGAAACCGCCTACGCTCAAGTGACAGCAGATTTACTCGGCTGTCATATGCGCGATGTGTCAATTTCTTGGGGTGACACGACGGCTATCCCGTTCGGATCAGGGACGTTTTCTAGTCGTGGTGCGATGTTCGCAGTTGGCGCAATTATCAACGCAGCAGAAAAAGTTAAACAACGAATGTTGCTTGGCGCGGCGGTCTTTCTCGAATGCGCTGTCGCTGACATTACTATCAGCAACTCCGTGATCACTAATTCGCTCTCCGGTAAAACCTGCACACTCGCCGAGCTAGCCTACGCGTGTTATGTCCAACCGGGCGCCGAAATTATTCTGGCCGACGCTGATGCGCCATTGCTGGAGGCGAACGGTACCTATCGCCACCCGCAAGTCAGCTGGAAGTTCGACGAACTCGGTCGCGCACGTTTTTACCCAGCTCACTCCGGCGGTGCGGCTGCAGCGATGGTGGAGGTCGATACGGAAACCGGCCAGGTCGACGTCAAAAAAATCTGGATGGTTGCCGACCACGGCGTGATCTTGAATCCCTTAATTCTTTCCGGGCAGATCAAAGGCGGCATCGTGCAGCAACTCGGCGGGACCTTATTTGAAAGTTTCGAATTCGACGCCAAGGGAATCCCTTGCGCGAAAACAATGAAAGACTATGGTATGCCGACCGTGTGGGCAGCACCGGAAATTGCGATTGAACACTTGGTTACGAAGTCGCCGGCCACGTCGATTGGTGCGAAAGGTGGTGGGGAAGACGGTTGTATTGCGACGACCACCGTGTTGATGGGCGCTGTTGAAGATGCGTTGCGTGCCTATGGCGTGAAAGTGATGGACGGACAATTGACCCCGTCGAAGATCCGCGCGTTGATAGCGAATTCCAGCGCAGACTAGGCGATTAGTTGATGTAGTAGTCGGAAGCTAAAGCGTTTGCTTGTTGGTGAAGCTTAGCCGTTAGGATCGGGCTGCAAGAACTGTGTTTTTAGGTGGCCCGCGACCTGTGCTGTCGCGGGTTACCGTACTTCTCGGGCCTCGATTAAGAAGCCGTTTCTTTGCTAGCGTGGGTCCTTACCAGCGACCACCGCCGCCACCACCACCGCCACGTCGGCCACCGCGACCACCACCGCCAGATTTTTCTTGCGCCATGTTAACGCGTAAGGCGCGGCCGGATAGATCGATGCCGTTCTTCTCTAAGGCACTTTCGGCCGCTTGCTGAGTTGCAAACGTGATGAAAGCAAAGCCTTTCGAGCGACCAGTTTCGCGGTCCATGATTAAAGCCAATTCTTCAATTTCACCATAAGGTGAAAACATATCCCTCAATTGATCTTCATCAACTGAATATGGAAAATTCCCTACGTACAATTTGTTTTGTTGCATAACAACTCCAAGTTCAATCCCGATCGATTAGTGTTTGAGCTCCGCCGCATCTGTTCAATCAAACTCCTAAGAATCGCCGCGCATTACCGTCGCCCTTAGATTTAAATTCCAAGGGGATGAACATGGAGTAGCTAAAATTCGCAGGTCTACTGAAGGAAATCTCGAGCGGAGAGCTGGACGGAGTATAGACGAAGGCTTGGAATTTAGCGAATAACTGTCGGTGAATTGAAGGTGCCGGACGTAAGCCTTACCCTTATCACAACAGCGATCCAAGTATCGTTTTGCAATTGTGCGGACGCAGCAAACTAATATCACCACGCAACTCGCGGTCATTTTCCTGCTAGTCCCTTGCTTGGCGATGTCGCACAATCGAACCAGTTCTTAAATAGCATCAAGAACCAGCAACTGGGATATGAAGAATATTTAACGGAGAAATAAACGAATGACGTTGTTAATCGCTGGATTATTGTTGTTCTTCGCGCCGCACTGTGTGTCAATTTTCAACGAGAAATGGCGCGACCAAATTGTCGCAAAGATCAGCTTAGGTCCCTAGAAAGGGCTCTATTCCGTTGCCTCACTTGCCGGCTTCGCGTTCATATGCATTGGATATGGCATCGCTCGTCAGGACCCGATAGCCCTATACACCACACCGGCCTGGATGCGCCACGTCATGATGCTATTGATGGTAGTTGTCTTCCCCTTATTCCTTGCGGCGAACTTACCAGGAAAAATCAAAGCGAAAGCGAAGCATCCCTTGCTAGCGGCGACGAAAATCTGGGCATTTGCGCATCTACTCGTTAACGGAACGTTGGCGGATGGTCTGCTTTTCGGATCCTTTCTCGCCTGGGCAGTCCTCGATCGCATTTCTATGAAAAAACGTATCCAACGCCCAATCGCCGCCGCACCAGCGACGAAATACAACGATTTCGTGGCAGTAATGGGCGGATTAATTATTTACGCAGTGTTCGTCATGTGGGGACATCGTGCGTTAATCGGGGTACCTGTATTCTAGGCGAGCACCTCGCGTGAACAACACATCCCTCGATTCGGCGGATCCGTACTACAGCTCCTCTTAGGACCCTGGTCGAAATTATCTATACATTCGGCTGCTCCTGGGCGGCCGCTGCGGCGTTGCGTTTCTTGGCAACAAGCCCGCTATTGCCAGCGAAACGCGGCTAGCAGCAACCACTCAGGAACACCTTCGTGTTGACTAGATAATTTCGACCAGGGTCCTAAGCTAGATAAATTCACGATCTTAATGAGCGGACCAGCCGCCATCGATTGACAATATCGCGCCAGTAATGGACGACGCTGCATCGCTCGCCAGATAGGTTGCTAGTGATGCGACCTGATCAATTTCAACGAATTTCTTCGTTGGTTGTGCGGCGAGCAGTACGTCGCTGATCACTTGCTGCTCGGTAATGCCGCGCGCTTTCGCAGTATCCGGGATTTGCTTTTCGACCAGCGGCGTGAGCACATAGCCTGGGCAGATCGCATTCACCGTGATGCCGTTCTCGGCAGTTTCCAGCGCCACGGTTTTAGTCAATCCTGCAATCCCGTGTTTTGCAGTGACGTAGGCCGACTTAAACGGTGAGGCGATCAATGCATGGGCTGAGGCGATATTGATAATCCGCCCCCAAGCGTTGTTCTTCATCCCAGGCACGCAGTGGCGGATCGTGTGAAAAGACGAGACGAGGTTAATCGCGATAATGTCATTCCATTTATCGACCGGAAAATCTTCAATCGGCGCCACGTGCTGGATCCCAGCGTTGTTAACCAACACGTCTATGCGCCCAAATCGCGAGATCGCCGCACCGATCATGCGTTCAATTTCGTCCGGTTTCGTCATGTCAGCATTGTCGTAGACGACTTCGACCTTGTGATCCGCTGCTAGCTCGGCGCGCAAGCGCTCCACTTCATCAGCGTTACCAAACCCATTGAGCACAATATTGTTGCCGAGCGCAGCGAATGCTTGTGCGATACCTAGACCAATTCCGCTCGTCGAACCCGTAATCAGCACAGTGTGTGTCGTTGTCATTGTTATATCCAAGGCCCCTAAAATGAAAAAAATAACGAAACGAATATCATGCTACTTCGGCAGCGCACGACTGACGTTCGGCGAAGACATCCCGCACGTCCGATCATACAATGCCAAGGCAC
>JAQCEL010000057.1 GCA_027618655.1 Pseudomonadota bacterium
AATGCGTTTACATATGAACTGAATGCCTCTGTTTTTGAGCTCGCAACCAGACCCTCGGCGAGCTTGCACGCCCCCCAGAATGCGGACGACGCCCCCTGTCCCGATAAAAGGGTCAAACAGTACGCCGCGTCGCCAAGCAGCACGACATTACCCGCACTCCATTTTTTCATCTCGATTTGAATCAACGGATCCATATAGACCGTCTGTCCTTCTGGGAAACCTTCCAAAACCTTTTGTACCAACTGCGGCGCACCTGCGTATTGGGATAGTAACTCGCGATAACGCTCATCCGGCGGCGGCGCCGTCAATTTGTCTGATTGCCAAATAAACACACACGCAAGGTCGTCATCGCGGGTGGTATAAACACACATATAGCGCGAGCGCTCCATGTGGTTTTCGAACCGGTCTCGTAATCCAATTTCGTTACGTAAGCGATAAGCCGAGGAAAACAAACCAAGGTAATGTTGTGTTACATCCGCCTCGGCGAAAACTAGTCTCCGGGTATTTGAGTGCAGGCCGTCGGCACCGATAACGATATCAAACTCTTCCTCGCTGCCATCATCGAACGTAACCTGCGCAATATCCGCAATCTGATCGATCTTATTTATGGAAGTCCGGAGCCGAATTTCCGCTAAATCCCGTACCGCGTCATGCAATATGTCCTCGAGATCCTCGCGCATAATTTGTACGACATCGACGCCAGAAAATAGATCCCGATAATCGAGCGTCAGCATCGCCTTGCCGCGTCTATCGTGATAACTAGATTGTTTTATCCCTGCATTCTTCGCCGCGATTTTCCCAAGGAGGTCGAGTCGATCGGCATATCGGTACGACGCATGCGACAGAGAAATTATGAACCCATCAGCGCGGATGGTCGGCGATTTTTCTATCACGACCGGCCGAAACCCGTTGCGGCCGAGCCAGATTGCGCACGCAAGCCCAGCAACCCCAGCGCCCGAAATTAATATCCGCGTGTTTTTATCCATACAATCTTGGCATGAGGATAAGCCACCGCAAATTCGCCGGTTCGTTTTCTAGCAGTATCTTCACCGTCATCTGATCGATTTCTCGAGCACGCAAATATTCGAAGCGCCGATAATACGCGCAAGCCATGAATTGGTCGCGGAACTGCGCCAACCGAATGGCGGAAATGAAACCGCCTGCGATACGACAACTAAGCCAACGTCCGCGGCGTAGGTTTCAATCCGCTCGAACGAATGATTTTCATATGGGAAGCTCGGCAAACGACGCAGCCGGTCGAGAAAACTAAAGCACGCCAAGGCGAGGCGATGGACCCACGCCGTGCCGTTACGCCACACCATGATCACGCGGCCGCCAGGGCGCAAGACCCGGGCGCTCTCTACGACGAACTGTCGCACCGCCATAGGTTGTTGTTGGTTGAAGAACTGGCAAGTCACAATTTCATCGACTGAGGAATCAGTAAAAGGGAGTCCAAATGCATCTCCGCGTACGACGTTAAGACCATAGTTATGCGCAGCGAAACAAGCGTCAGCGTTAAAGTCGAGACCAACCACTAGTCGACGTTTATTAATCAATGGCTCAACCATGAGACCTGAACCGCACGCAACGTCGACGAGGACGCCCGCCTGCGGATTGAGTAAGGTGAATAAGATCTGTTGCTCGCGACGAAAATACCCTTCATAGAGGTATCCATTTGCGCGAGCGTTGTGCACACCATGACGGCCGCGCATACCCGCATATAACTTGTCTACATCGCGGTCTGCGACAATTTCTTCATTAATCATAATTGTGCAGTGTCGACCGATCTCGGTAGCCAAAAAATCGTTGCGGCTGTGACGCCAAGCCAGAACAGAATCGGCGCGCTGATTAATGCAAGGCGTACCGCGATCACTATTGGCGCGCCTTGCGCAAGAGAGTACCCCAACCAACTAAAACTCCCTAACAACGCGGCTTCGCTAATGCCAAAACCACCAATCGTCTGAATTGGGATAACGGCGGATAAATTGTAGACGATCCCAATTCCTAAGCCCTTTACCGCCGATAAAGCCGGCACAACCGCAGCGACTACGCATGCAATTGCAGCTAAGTTCGTCAACCATTTTAGTACGGTATAAGCGCCAAGTTTCAACGTGAGTTGACGATCCATGTAATGCCGACGGACCATGCGCGCCTGCAACACCGCGCGTAGCAACCTACGAAAGCGCTTGTCATGCCGGCGTGAGAGCAACGGACCAGCAGCAATCGTGAGCAAATCCGCGAGGAATATCAACGAAGCGACGAGGATCGCGAGGGTAACAAGCGTCAACGCGATGACGGGCAGCGTACTTACATCCGCAAACGCCACGCCGAAAACCACGGCCAACAATAGGACCAGTAAAATCATGTCAAACACGCGCTGAAATAATAGACTCGCTAGTGCGGCGCCTGCAGACTGGTCCATGTAGCGGACGATTAAACCAATGCCCGCTATCTCTCCGAGCCGCGCCGGTAGACCAACTAGCATTAGAACGTACCACGCCGTCGCTTGGAGGCAGTCCAAATAATCTGCCGGCGTACGCGCCAAAACCCGGAACCGTGCTGCTGTGACCAGACCCTCTGCCACCAATAACGAAACACCAACTGCTATCCATCGGTAGTTTATTGTTACAACGAGTGCGCGCGCAGCGTGCCAATCGACTTGAGCTACGACGAGACCGAGCAGGATCGCGCTTGCAATAATGGAAGACACCCATAATGTCCGTCGTTGCAATCGCATCAAGCACGCACTTTCTGATTTGATAACTTGAATTTCTGTCGAAAGGCGCGTGCAATTCCAATTGGGAAGCGGCTCGCGCGATGAATCCAGATCGAGTTTCGTTCGCATCGGGACGGGATCAAGAGCTTCATTTGCATCCTACCGTTGGCCCCACTGATATAACGATTTCGCGTAAACTTCCGCGCCATGTCATCGAACCAACCATACTACCTGCCGAAGCGCGAGGCACTCGCTTTCTTGGTCGTCGCAAGCTTGCTGGTGGCGGGTTTGCAAAACGCATTTTATCAGATGTCAACGCCGACCTTAGATGCGCTCCGTTACGTCGATTACGCATTAAATGTACACGATCATGGTGTATTCGGATTTTCCGGAAAATATCGCGATAAAGCGCCTGCACCACGGTATCAAAACAGCCCACTGTATCCCGCCCTGCTCGCCTTTACCGTGTGGCTCGACCCTGATCTCGAGGCGAAATTGAATTGTTCTATTTTGAACGTCAGTTCAACAGAAAAAACTTGCGCCGGTAACTTCAATTCGATCGTTGCCGTGCAAGATGGACTCGTGATTGGCGCTCTGATGTGCCTATGGCTTACGACCATGCTTCTCTACAATCGATCGCCGATTGCGTGGATCGCCTGCGCGCTCGCATTGGCGTCGACGAAGCCATTGTTTTTTGCTAACCATCTGTTGACCGAAATACTCATATTATTTTTTTTTGCCGCGCTCATGCTTGCACTCGTTCTGGCTCTGAAACACGGGGTTCGCCGCTGCTGGCCGATCATCGGAATAATTATCGGCCTGATGGTGCTGACTCGGCCAGAGTATGTCTATCTTGCATACTTTTTTATATTGATCGGCATTTTTATCGCCGTGATTCACGGGTCGAAGCGCGTCTATTTGAGCCTAATACTCTTCGTTGTGGCCTACAGTGCAGTGGTTGGACCTTGGGTCGCGCGCAATCATCATCATTTTGGACACTTTGCAGTCACTGGTGGGTATAGCGATATCATTATCAGTCAAAGGGTCGCATACAACCGGATGTCGCTTCGCGAGTGGGCCGTCGCATTCGTATATTGGCTGCCAGGTCATGGCGAGGCGCTAACGGCGAAACTATTTCCCGGTTCTGATTATTCGAAACTCGGCACGGAACCGGGTTCATATTACTTCACTGACAGCGTTACCTTATACGAGCAAGGCATGGCTGCCGTAGGTGGCGATCGCGACCGTCTCACTGGCCATTTAATCAGAAGCGAGATATTGAACGCGCCTATGCGACACGGACTTACAAGCATTCCATTAGCGTGGCGCGGCATTCTGGCCGGCAAATACTTGGCTGTACCCGGCGCCCCGTGCTTGATGATCTTACTGATTGCTTCAATGCGAAACCGCGACTGGACGTTCCCAGCCTTGACGTTACCCGCCCTAGTAATGGCCGGATTGTACGCCGCAGTCTCGGTCAGCATCCCTCGCTACAACGTCTACTTGATCTATCATTACGCGACTGCAGTCGCCTGGGTTTTAGTAAATCTGGTTGATCGCAAGCGCATCATCACCTGAACGACCGACCGCCACGGGCGGGACTCCCAGTCTTCCTCTTCACGTAGCCGCGCTGCTCAATAAAGTCGACGTGAAACGACGGGGCCAAGCATATTCGCAACTGGGACCGGAAGCTTTCGCCAGATCGCAGCCAGCACCTTAAAGCGCGCCTTATCAGGATCCATTGTCGGTAGCCCGCGACCATGAATCACGTCGTATTGATAACGTAGCTGCTGAGGCTCGAACCCCCAGTTCTTCTTAAACGCGAAGGCCCCGCTGCCGCGCATGCTGCGACCGAAATCAAACTCGCGGACGCCATTGCCTACTGCATGACGCATCAGATCCCAATACATAAAATCAAAAGCGGCGTAGATCCGTGCGTCCGGCACGCCTCCAGCATAGTACGGTAACACTTCGTCGCGAAAATACAGTGACAACACGCCAGCAAGCGGGCGACCTTGACGCTCAATGATTGAGATTTCGAGTTTATCGCGAAACAGACTTACTAGAGTCGAAATGAGTTCGCGCGGGTATACCCGCGTGCCTAGATTACGCATGCTCAGCACGAAAAGTTCGTAGAACGTAGCAACATCATGACCATATGTGGCCGTGAGTTCAGCTCGAATTCCCTTGCGCACCATGGCGCGTTGCTTACGCGGAATTGCTGCAAAGTTTGCGTCGATATCATCCAGCAGCGGCTTCTTAAATGAAGAGTACAAATCAGATGATTGCCAACGCGGATTCGTTTGCGTTACCTGACGTACCTCGAGATACGCGACGTCGATATCGCGCGCAAGCTCGCCCGCCGCATTTTCAAGAATTTTACGGCAACGGTCGTCCGCAGCAACCGCACCACCGTAGACGCAAAAAGGCGTTGAGACCAAAGCGCCGCGTGCCATACGGCGTGTCACATGGACTAGCGGCAGCACTGCCTGAAGCGTGCCATTTTCTTCTGCGAACAAGTAGTGTGGCTCCCACCCGCAGACGATCTTCGATAGAGCGGCCCATTCGGAAAGGTGAAAACAGGTCGCTTGGGGGGTGTTGAGGACGAAATCGTTCCAGCGTTTGTCCGGGAACTCTGTTAATCGGCCGACTGTGATCACGCGATCCGTCTCATTACACTAAATCCATAGCGCGGGATTTCCTCGCATCGACTGGTTCGTCGTTGAGTAAAGCCGGTAGAACGCGCGCGTGATGCAAGGGGTAATTTAATTGAGCTCCAGTCGTTGCCGAGGCAGTGGGGAAGAAGCGTCTGCCGCTTTCATTGATGATATGCCGACAACGGAATCCCGGATCACGACGTCACTAACAACTCGACCAATACGATGGTCTCACATCGTGTCAATCTTGAATTTCGTACGCTGAGAACCCCTTCGAGAGTAACCGATGCAACGGGATAGTTGGGACACTTCGAACATCATAATCTATCGCAGCCATAACGAATTGAAGACCGATTAATATCGGCAATGCTGCCAACATCACCGTGCCTGCCGTTGCAGCCGACCCTGCACTGCTCGCCGCGGCCCAGTGATAAACACCAAACCCCGTACCAAATAGGAACAACAGCGGACCTAGTATCCATTGAATGGATGCCACGCTAAAACCGCGTAGGAAATAACTATAGAAGATTCTTTTAACGAAGTTTCCAGCATGTTTCGCCGCGAACGATCGTAGGGCCTGTCGAATATTCAAGTAGCTTTCTTCATCGCCGTAAATCGCCAACATTGGAACATCGACGACTACGGCACGCAATGTATTCAAACGGAACAACATATCGGATTCGAAGAAATATCCGTCGCTTATTTTCGATAGTGGAACGAGGCGCAGCGCGGCGCTATGAATCGCCGTGTAGCCGTTATTCGGATCGAACACGTGCCAGTAGCCCGATGAGAACTTACTCACGAACGACAAGGCAATGTTCCCACAATCCGATGACGCGGCATCGACGTCGTATTTTCGACACTGAAAAATCTATTGCCCTTCGCGTAGTCAGCGTGCCCGTCGATAATTGGCGCGACGAGTGCGGGAATTAACGCGGGATCCATCTGACCATCGCCATCAAGTTTAACGACAACATCGGCGCCTGCATCGAGCGCAGCGCGATAGCCACGCTTCGTCGCACCGCCAACGCCTTCGTTGCGCTCGCTCACGATAATCACAACCCGCGGATCGCTATTTTTTTTCCTCAATAAGCGCGCCCGTTCGATCCGGGCAGCCATCATCAACGCAGATAATGTGTGCGACCTCGGGTGGAATGCGAGCGAGCACACCCAAAATGTGCGCTCGCTCGCGGTAACACGGGATCACGACGGCTATTCGAGGCTTGCGCGCTACATCGCCACGACGGTGGCCATCCAGCTGCGCCATTAGTTTCTGCGTTTCAATTGCCACGAACTACGGCGCAGTCGCTCTTATGCGTGAACGATCACGCCTCGAGCATTTGCACCTTTCTCTAAATCCGCAAAGGCCGCCATGGCTTCGTCCAAGGTGTAGGTCTTGCTGACCAGAGAATCGAGATCGAGGCGTCCCTGGCGATACAGATCGAGATACATTGGGAAATCGGTCTTGAAATTCACCCCGCCATACATCGATCCCATTAAAGTCTTAGCAGTAAACACCATGATGGGTTGGCGGATCGAAAACTTATCATCTATACGCCCAACACCGACGACTACGATGTTGCCGCCCTTACGAGTTGCCTTGATGCACTGCTCGACTAGCTTTCCACTACCGACGACTTCGAACGCGTAATCCACGCCCATGCCGTCTGTCATTTCGAAAATTTGCTTTACCGCATCACCAGAGGGGTCGATGGTGTCAGTCGCGCCGAATTGTCGCGCCATCGCCATCTTCTCAGTAGATAAATCGACAGCAATGATTTTGGCAGCACCTGCGAGGCGTGCGCCTTGCACTACGTTCAAGCCGACACCACCACAGCCAAATACGGCGACTGTTGCGCCAATCGGGACGTCGGCCGTTTTGATCACTGCACCAACCCCAGTACTCACTCCGCAACCGACTAACGCAGCCGCTTTGAAATCAAACTCTTTGTCAATTGCGATAACGCATGCGGACGGCACAACGGCGTATTCCGCCATGAGGCCAACGAATGACATTACAAAGATATCTTTGCCGTTTTGATGGACTCGGGTCGTGCCATCAAAGAGATTACCGTCCTGTTTTGCAACATTGCATAAGTACGATTCTTGGCGCAAACAATGAAAGCACGATCCACAGCTCGGGATAAACGAGATAGCGACATGGTCACCCGGCACCACGTTCGTTACGCCTTCGCCAACTTGCTCAACAATACCGGCTCCCTCGTGCCCTAGAACCGTAGGTAATGGCGCTGGTATCGTCCCGTTAGCAATCGAGAGATCCGAGTGGCAAACGCCCGTCGCCTTCATTTTCACGAGGACTTCACCCACTTTCGGCGCGTCCAATTCAACATCAGTTACACCGTAACTATCGATTTCGTTTACTACCACGGCCTTCATACGGCTTGCCTCCTATGGCGATCGTTTCTAGTGAATTGCATTGTGCGACGCTCTAAATTCTGATTGCGCTAACTGATCGAAGCGATCCAAGGCCTCGGCCGAGGTCGTCATCTCACGTGGATTCGTGACCAACCGATCAATATCGCGGTTTAATTCGTCTTGAAGACGAGTCCTGATATCGCGAGCATCTCAGTATAATTATCAACAGCGCGCATAATACCGTGTCTTTGCGCTGGGTGGGTGAATTCGGCTGCGGAGAATTTGCGCTGTTAGTTGCATACAGAGCGTTTGACACAGGCGCTGCTTGGTCTCGGAGCGTCTGGTCTGCCCTATTTTGGTCCCCTCGTTGCTGCGCCATCACGGCTCACAGTGAGTTTCGATGTGAAAACCGCATTTAGAAGAACTTAGAACGGCTCACGATTCGGCTATCAACACGCACCTGTTAAACCTTCTTTTTATCGCGTCGACGCTTTTGTGTTTTTTGCACGCGTCGCGGATCCGGTAAAACGAATTCTTCGCGAGAATTGGCGTCGACGAGCGGCTTACCACCATCGGCGAAGACCACAAAGAGGTGCGTGATTTCTGTTTTTTATCGCCAGCCCCTATGGAGCGACTCGGCTTACGGTCAGTGATCGCACCGCCGAATAATTCGGCGACCGATACGTCACGGTTCGGGGCACACGCGATTAGATATATCGAGCTGGACTTGGAGTCGCGTTAAACCTGCCGCTGCGTAGACGGCTTCTCGAAGAAGACTGGATATTTCCGCCCGGCATGAACCACAGTTCGTTCCAGCGCCGAGTCGTTGCCCGATCAAATCCAACGAGCCGCACGATCCTTCGACAATAGCGTCAATGATTTCATTCCTACCCACGCTAAAGCACGAACATATCGTCGCCCCTGGATCGACGACGTCGGTCGGTGCCCGCCCTGCAATGACGCTTAGAGCCCAGTCGGCCGGCAATGACAATTGATCGACGGCCCACTGCCTCGATACCCGAACAGGAGATTTCGCAAAATAGGCCATCGCGATGATTCGACCTGCTTCCACGATGATGTAACGCCGAGATCCGCTTGCCGCGTCGTAGAACTGCACTGGGTCCGTTGGCGGATTGCTAGCCCGATTCAATAGCGAGTTGAGCATCGCGTCCCAATCGAGTGGCACCTGTAGTCCGGCAAGTTCCGCACGCCAGCCTCGGCTCGTGACACCTAGCGCCCAATAGTCCGCCGAATCTAGCAACGGCAAATTCTCGCTGACTATAAATCCGTACCAATTAGCGGCGAATGCACTCACGCGGACGGATTCAGACTTTAACGCCGGCTGGCCCGAAATCGGATCCACGATGTCGGATACGAGTCGATTAACTCGCGCCGAGGACGCGTATTGATCCGACCAATGCATCGGCACGAAAATTGAGCCGCGTTGTTGTCGCTCCGTGACTAGCGCGCGTACGACGACCGCTGCGTTGGGATTTTCAACCGTCATCAAGCTCGCTGGCTCAATGCCAATTTCAGCCGCGTCGTGCGGATGATTTTCAGCGAACGGTTCGGCATAGTGGCTGCCCAATCGAGGGGCCTTTCCCGTCCGAGTCATCGTGTGCCATTGGTCACACACGCGCCCGCTATTCATGACCAGGGGGTACATTAGATTGGTGTCGCGGATCGCGGGTGTTGCAATTGCCACGCAATTCGCGCGTCGTGATCGCGTGAAAAATTGACCGTCGGAAAAAAACCTTTTCTCGCCGACCATTTGCTCGGCTGGTTCTAGCGGAACCGGCCACTGTATGGGCGTGAGACTGGCGTATTCACGCTGACTCAGGATCCCTAATCCACCAATATCGAAATCTCGCGTACCGTTGTTCTCGAACGCCGATAGCTGGGCGTATTCGCGAAAAATGTCGACCGCGCAGCTATAGTTAAAGGACTCAGCGAACCCGAGGCGCGCTGCGACTTCCTTGATGATCCACCAATCCGCTCGTGAGCTCCCTGGTGATAGAAGGAAGCTTCGCTGTCGCGAAATCCGGCGCTCGGAATTTGTGACCGTGCCCTCCTTCTCGCCCCATCCTTGGGCCGGAAGCAGAACATTAGCGAAGTGTCCGGTATCAGTTGATGCGGCGACATCAGAGACCACGACGAACGGGCACTCGTTCAGCGCCTGTTCGATCGCCTCGCCGTTTGGCAAGCTGTCGATCGGATTCGTCGCCATTATCCATAACGCTTTAATACGCCCGTCGCGGCAAGCCTGGAATAGAT
Organism: Pseudomonadota bacterium; assembly: GCA_027618655.1. Taxonomy (GTDB): domain Bacteria; phylum Pseudomonadota; class Gammaproteobacteria; genus UBA11873. Next base: position 10,024 of record JAQCEL010000057.1, read on the forward strand.
CGACTGCCTTCAAACCAGGTCGTGTCGCGATGGTCGGCGAATTCCAAAAGCGCTGAACGAGATCGCTATGCGTCGAATTATCGAGATCCATATGGCACGCAAGTTGATTTGCCAAACCACCTACTTCGCGTCCACCCATCGCGTTTGGCTGCCCGGTCACGGAGAAAGGTCCGGAACCGGGATTCCCAATCCGACCTGTCACGAGATGGCAATTTATGATCGCGTTGACTTTGTCAGTGCCGTTTTTTGATTGATTAACGCCCTGGCTGTAAATGGTGACGGTTCGTTCCGTGCACGCGAATCACGCGAAGAATTCCCGTAACAGGTCAAGCTCTAATCCGGTTCGAACAGCAACATCGTGTTCGTCGAGCACGCTGGCACTCGATAGCGCTGCATCCACGCCGTCGACATGCTGCCGAATATACGCATCGTTCAGGCTACCGGTTTTTCCCAAGTGGGCTAAAAGCTTATTGAACAAGACCACGTCAGAATCTGGCTTTATCGCAAGATGTAAACTCGCAATCTCGCACGTTGCCGTGCGGCGCGGATCAATCACGACAACGAATAGCTCAGGCCGTGCTTCTTTCGCCGCCGCGATCCGCTGATACAGAACGGGATGGCACCAGGCGAGATTAGAACCCGTAATAACGATCAGATCGGCAAGCTCTAAATCGGTATAAGTCCCTGGTACGGTATCGGCGCCAAAGGCACGCCGATGACCCGCCACTGATGAAGCCATACATAAGCGCGAATTCGTGTCGATATTTGCCGAGCCGAGGTAGCCTTTCATCAGTTTGTTGGCGACGTAGTAGTCTTCCGTCAACAGCTGACCGGAAACATAAAATGCGACGGAGTCAGGACCGTGCTGCTCAATCGCAGATGCAAACTCGCGCGCGACTCTAGCAAGCGCGACATCCCAGTTCGACTCCTGCCTGTCGACGATCGGATTCAGCAAGCGGCCATCGATGCCAACGGTTTCGCCGAGCGCCGCGCCTTTCGAACAGATCCGGCCGTAGTTCGACGGATGTTCTGGATCACCTTTGGTTGTGACCTCCCCGCAAGGCTCGCGCGTAACTAACAAGCCGCAACCGACGCCGCAGTACGGACACGTCGTGCGTGTTGTCGTGCTTTCCATCAGTTGATATTCACGCCACTTGTTCAGAGTAAAACGGAAAGCGCAGGAGGATGCGACCATTGTCCTTGCGCACCGGGATCGTCCGCACACAGTCCGTATCAGAGCCGAGGACTTTGCCGCTTTCCACGCTAATTACCCAGCTGTGTAGTGGACAAGTAACTGCCGTGCCGTGCACGATACCTTGACTTAGCGGACCGCCCAAATGAGGGCACCTATCTTCGATCGCGTAGACTCGATCATCGGCGGTACGGAATATCGCGATTGCGTAGTTGTCTACTTTTACCTGTCGCGAGCCGCGTGGTGGAATCTCGCTTAAGCCCCCAATGTCGACCCATTCAAACGTAGCCTCGATCACATTATTTCCTCCGCGACTTTAGTGAATTTCACCAGCGGTAAGAATTCGTGTTTGTGTTTTCCAATCGCTTGCTCCGCCCAGGGGTCTTTTTGCGCGGTACGCTGTGCAATATCGAAGCGCTGGAATAATTCGCGGCGACGCTGCGAGTCTTCGACTATTTGCTCGTTAATCGTCTTATCGCCAACTCTTGCAGCCCATTTGTGGACCCGATCGAGGTAATGGGCTTGCTCGCGGTACATCTGTATCAGCGCCGTGCAGTATTCGATCACCTCTTGCTCGGTCTTGACCGTACACAAGACCTTAGTTTCGCGAAGCTCCATACCAGCCGCACCGCCATAATGAATCTCGTAGCCTGAATCAACGCACACAACCCCTACGTCCTTACACGTCGACTCCGCGCAATTGCGCGGACAACCAGACACTGCCAGTTTGATCTTGTGTGGCGTCCAAGCACCCCACAAATGCTTCTCTAGTCGGATACCGAGCCCGGTCGAATCTTGTGTCCCGAAACGACACCAATCCGTGCCGACACAAGTCTTCACGGTACGCAGTGCTTTGCCATAAGCGTGGCCGGAGACCATGCCCGCATCGTTCAAATCGGACCATACGGCCAGCAGATCTTCCTTTTTTACACCGATCAGATCGATGCGCTGTCCACCAGTGACTTTCACCGTTGGAATCGAAAACTTGTCCGCCACATCAACGATCGCGCGTAATTCATTCGGGCTTGTTATGCCGCCCCACATGCGTGGAACTACCGAGAACGTCCCATCTTTTTGAATGTTCGCGTGCGCGCGTTCGTTAATGAATCGCGATTGCTCGTCGTCCTCATATTCGCCTGGCCAGGTCGCAAGCAGGTAATAATTCAAGGCGGGTCGGCACTTTGCACAACCGCAAGATGTTTGCCATTCGAGTTGCTGCATTAATTCAGGAATGGACTTGAGGCGCTTGGCGATGATCAGCCGACGTACCTCGTCATGACCTTTATCAGTACAGGGACACATCGCTTGTACCGCAGCAGGCGAATAAGTTTCGCCGAGCGACAACATGAGCAGTTGCTCGACTAACGGAGTGCATGAACCGCACGATGATGACGCTTTTGTAGCACTACGAACGTCCTCGATCGACGTCAGTCCACGGTCTCCAATCGCTTTGAGTATCGTTCCCTTGCAGACGCCGTTACAGCCACAGATGTCCGAATCATCCGCTAATGCTGCAACGGCCGCCGTAGGGTCCAGTTGCGTCCCTCCAGCGTAACTTTGGCCGAAAATTAATGAATCGCGTTGCGCGGAAACGTCGCTTGCGTCGCGCAATTGCTGGAAGAACCACGCGCCATCGCGCGTTTCACCGTATAGAACGACGCCGACGATTTTCTCGTTTTGCAACACGAGTCGTTTATAGATGCCTTTCGCCGCATCGCGCAGGACAATTTCTTCACGATCGTCACCGTCGGCAAAATCGCCAGCGGAGAATAGATCGATCCCTGTCACTTTCAGCTTTGTAGAGGTTGTTGAACCAAGATAGGTCGCCGTCTCGCTATCGAGTAATCGTTCGGCGACGACCTTGGCCATTTCGTACAGTGGTGCGACTAAGCCGTAGCATTGATTACGGTGTTCAACACATTCTCCGACCGCGAAAATTCGTTCGTCAGATGTGCGCATCGAGTCGTCCACAACAATGCCACGATTCACCGCGAGACCGGCTGCTTCAGCTAGCGCAGTATTCGGTCTGATTCCGACGGCCATCACGACGATATCGGCGGCGATCCGGGTGCCGTCGTCGAGTTCGACAGCAGTGACTTTGTTGCTCCCGACAATCGCGCGCGTATTAGCTTGAGTGTGCACGACGATGCCGCGCTTCTCGATCGCTCGTTGCAATAAGAATCCTGCGGCGCTGTCGAGTTGGCGGTCCATTAAGGTGTCACTGAGATGGATCACGCTCACCTGCATGCCGCGTGCATGCAAACCAGCTGCCGCTTCGAGACCCAGCAAACCGCCGCCGATAACGACCGCGCGACCACCTTTTTCTGATGCCGCCAACATCGCATTCACATCATCGAGATCCCGATAGCACAGCACACCCGGCAGTTCATAACCCGAGATCCGGATCACGATCGGATTTGAACCAGTCGCGATTAACAGCCGCTCGTAGCTTGCCGTAACCCCATCGAGTGCAGTGACGCGCTGCGCTTGGCGGTTGATGTCAATTACCGGCTTGTTCTTGTGCAAAGTGATGCCGTGATTGGCATACCAATCGTCGCTGTGAATAATGATGTCCTCGTACTCACGCTCACCCGATAACACTGGCGAGAGCATGATGCGGTCGTAATTGACGCGCGGCTCGGCATTGAAGATTGTAATTTCGTAACGATCTGGCGCCACTTCCAGCAAATTTTCGAGCACGCGACCAGGCGCCATGCCATTACCAATGACGACAAATTTTTCACGCATCGCGAGTTCTCCGATGATCTGCATAAAAGTCCATCACGCGGCTTCTTGACCGGAGTCCGCAGCAATCTCAATCTCGTTATCTTGTCGCCGGCTTTCAGGGCGGCCGCCAGCTTCGTAGTCGGCGAGGAAGCCCAGCACTTCCTGACGGTATTGGTAGTAATTCGGATGCTCGAGCAAAGTTTTACGCGTGCGAGGCCGAGGGATATCGACGGACATCACGTTACCGATCCGAGCAAAAGGGCCGTTCGTCATCATCACAACCCTATCGGCTAGCAAGATGGCTTCATCGACATCGTGGGTGACACAGATCGCGGTGACTTGGGTTCGAGTCCAGACGTCCATCAACAGCTCTTGCAATTCCCAGCGGGTTAAGCTGTCGAGCATGCCGAACGGTTCATCAAGCAGCAGCAATTTTGGTGAAAGAGCGAACGCGCGCGCGATGCCGACCCGCTGTTTCATCCCGTTTGACATTTCGCCGGCGAGTTTATCTAAATGGGATCCGAGCCCGACCCGTTCTAGGTAGTAGGCAACGATCTCATTGCGTTCAAATCGCGCAGCGTGCGGGTAAACTTTGTCGACACCAATTGCCACATTCTGCCGCGCGGTTAGCCAGGGCATTAGCGACGGCGCCTAGAATACGACGGCACGATCGGGACCCGCGCCATCGATTTCTCGCCCGCTAAGCACGATGCCGCCGTCGGAGATCTCGCTTAAGCCAGCAGTCATCGACAAGACGGTCGATTTACCACAGCCGGAATGGCCTATTAAGGAAATGAATTCCCCGCGATTAACTTTTAGATCGAAATTATCGACAACGGTTAACGGACCAGTCGCTGTTGGATATATTTTTTTGGTTCTAAAGTATTCGACATACCCGTGCGGAATTGGTGACTTCGCAGCCTCGCTATAGGCCACTGGCAGAACATCATCGGCGTCTGCGGTGATCGGCGACACGTTAGGTAAATAGCGCTTTGATTCGTTCGTTGTGGAACGCTCGAAACCAACATCGATCAAATATTGGGTGATCTCCGCGCGCAACGATTTAAACGCCACGTTGTCATTTACCGCCCTACGATCCCGTGGCCGCGGAAGATCAACAATAAACTCTTTGCCTAAGCTCGCATTCGGCCCCGGTCGCAGAGGAATGATTCGATCGGCAAGGAGCAAGGCTTCGTCGACGTCATTCGTGATCAAGATAACGGTCTTTTTATCTTGCGACCAAATTCTTTCTATCTAGTCTTGTAATTTCGCGCAGGTCAGCGCATCGAGCGCGGATAAGGGTCCATCTAGCAATAGGATCTCAGGATTCATCGCTAGCGCGCGCAACGGATACTCTTTGACGCATGCCGCCAGATAATTCTGCTGGACGTCGATCAGCAGCAGCGCTAAGCCCCACCATGTCTATGTAACGGTTAATCCGAATTGCTCGTTGGCTCCTCGATTCGTGCCGATAAACTTGATCAACCGCCAGCGCCACATTGCCGTGCACGCTTAGCCAAGGAAGTAGTGAATAAGATTGAAAGACCACGCCGCGTTCAGGACCAGGGCCGCGGATCGCTTTGTCTTTGACAAGAATTTCGCCAGCATCCGCTTCGATGAGTCCTGCGATCAACGATATCAAGGTGGTCTTTCCGGAACCTGAAAAGCCGACAATTGCGATGAACTCACCTTCAGCCACAGATAAGTTAATGTCGTTAAGTATCGCGTTCCGATTCGCACCCTCACCGAAGCCTTTGGATACGTTTCTAATTTCCAGGAATGCCATTGCACTGTTCTCTATCGGTTCGCCGTGAAAGTGAATGCTGTTTGAAGCGCGAACATGATCCGATCGAGCAAGAAGCCGATGAGTCCGATGGTGATCACCGCGACGATAATTTTTGCTAACGATGACGACGATCCGTTCTGAAATTCGTCCCAAACGAATTTTCCGAGGCCGGGGTTTTGCGCGAGCATTTCCGCAGCAATCAGCACCATCCAGACCCCTAAGGACAAGAGCAAGCCGGTAAAAATAAATGGCAGCGACGACGGCAACACGAGTTTCGTAATGGTCTTTACGGTTGATAGTTGCAGTACTTTTTCGACGTTCATTAAATCGCGGCCAACTGATGCAACGCCATGCGCAGTGTTGATCAAGGTTGGCCAAAGTGAACACAACGTCACCGTTATTGCTGACACTACCAACGACTTCGGTAGTAAGTCCGGCGCATCGACATAAGCCGCTGACACGACCATCGTGACGATGGGCGGCCAGGCCAACGGTGAAACGGGTTTGAACAATTGGATGAGCGGATTAAGCGCGCCGTTTACCGTGCGCGACAAACCGGCCGCGATGCCGAGTGGAACGGCAATGAGGGTCGCGATCAAAAATCCTAACGCGACGGTAAACAAACTCGTAACGATCTGATCGACGTAGGTCGGTTTGCCCGTGTAGGTCCGCTGCTTTACGCGATCCGCTTTCCCCGATTCTATGAGTTTTGCATTGCGAAGGTCTTGCCGCCCATAAAACGCCGCGGCTTTAGTTCTCTCTTCTTTATGGTCGGACCATAAAGCAACCGATTCCTCGAGAACTTGAGCTGGACCCGGGATTGCTCCCAGCGAGGTTTTGACCTGTGGCGCCAAAATCGCCCACAGCACTAGGAAACAGACGATCCCACTTAACGGAACGAAAAATAGTTGCCACAGTTCGCGTAAGTTAGCTTTCGCTGGTTCCCCACCTGCAATTTTGAGTAACGGCACTGACCACCCAAGGCCGAGCACGTTCAAGTAGGTTGAGGCGCGATTTATCCATGTGAAGAATTTTTCGCGCCGTCGTTGAGCGCTCTGGTCTACGGCCAAAACCCCTAGCGCTTCATTTACAGTCGACATCGCGAGCTCCCCATCGTTACCGATTCGCTGGACCTGGTTGAAAATTACCGCGTCTATTTGCGCCAGCGTCGCTCTGATCATTCCCCTTAAGGCCGATAGGGAATTGCTGTAAATAAGTGTTCGGTTTGCGTCCATCAAACGTGATCGAATCAATGAATTCGGATTGCGGTACACGGTAGCCATCCGAGTCCCATGGGACGTCCTCTTGCTTAAGGCGCCCATCAGTAACTAATAACTTGGCAGCGGTTAAGTAGATATCAGGGCGATAGACTTGCTTCGCGACGTCGGCGTACCAATCATCATCTTTAGCTTCTGTAATTTGTCCCCAGCGGCGCATTTGGCTCAAATACCAAACGGCGTCTGAGTAATACGGGTATGTGGCGAAATACCGGAAAAACACGTTGAAGTCGGGAATCGAGCGCTTATCGCCTTTTTCGTACTCAAACGTACCCGTCATAGAATTAGCGATGACTTCTTCGTCCGCGCCGACGTACTCAGGTTTGGCGAGAATCTTGACTGCTTCGACCCGATTCGCGTTGTTATTTTCGTCCAGCCATTGCGCGGCACGTATCAGCGCTTTCGTTAACGCAAGGGTTGTATTCGGATTTTTCTCGGTGAACTCAGCGTTGAGTCCAAACACTTTTTCCGGATTATTTTTCCAGATTTCGTAGTCTGTGATTACTCGCACGCCGATCCCCTTGAAAACAGCCTGCTGATTCCAAGGTTCACCGACGCAGTAGACGTGGATCGTGCCAGCTTCCATGGTGGATAGCATTTGCGGCGGTGGCGTGACCGACAGTAAGGCATCCGCTTGGATCTGCCCGGATATATCGCTCTTGGAATAGAACCCGGGATGAATGCCACCAGCTGCCAACCAATAGCGCAGATCATAGTTATGCGTCGACACGGGAAACACCATGCCCATTTTTAAAGGCTTGCCGTCGGCTCGAAACTTCTCGATCACGGGCTTTAAGACGTCAGCTTTGATCGGGTGGATCGGCAAGCCGTCTGCGTCTTTCGGAATATTGAGTTTCATTAACGCCCAGACTTCGTTCGATACCGTGATGCCGTTGCCGTTCAGGTCCATCGAGAACGGCGTCACCATGTGCGCCTTTGTACCGAATCCGATTGTTGCGGCTAAGGGTTGACCCGCGAGCATATGCGCTCCGTCCAATTCACCGGTGATGACTCTATCGAGTAGTACTTTCCAATTCGCCTGCGGTTCTAGCGTGACGAACAAACCTTCTTCTTCGAAGTAGCCTTTCTCGTAGGCCACTGCGAGTGGCGCCATATCCGTTAGCTTAATGAGACCAAACTTGAGCTCATCCTTTTCAACATTCAACGGTTCACTAAATCAATCCGTCGGCAAACACGCGCACAGCAAAGCGAACAAAATCCCGCGCTTTGCATATCGTCTGATTGTGAGTCCGATTGTCATTCGTATCCTCCTAACTTACCGCTCAAAGCAACGTGGCATCGCGGAACCGCAAGTCCATGTCGTTCTAGAGAGCGCAAACTTCTGCGCCCCCTAGAACAACGACTCTCCTTACTCAGGTCTTACCGGGGTGTTGCGCGCTACGTCTGTAGCTATACCAACTAGAGCAATGACTGTGCCAGGTCGACGAAACTATACTTAACTATTTGAATATTAATAATAAATTTAGGATTTCTCAGTCGAGAATCCGCGCCCAGCAAGCTAATGAATCGCCCTTTTGTGGAGCGCATAAGACGTAATTGCCTGTTTTTTGTGCATTGCCGCATTTTTATTCAAGGCTGCCCACCGATTGCGGGAAGGCGGATCAGGAATGACGACAAGGATTCGACTCGGATCGGACCAATGAATGAGAGCGCAGTCAGAGGGACGCGCGGTGACGGAAATTCGCACCGCGCAGGAAAAACGCGGATTACAACTTAGTCAACGGATACTTAATCGATCATCAGTAGTCGAATTGCACCCACGCCCACAATATCGTGACATCGTTATTTGGTAAGGCTCCCGCGCGGGCTAGCGCTGTCGCGTTTTTATCTGCCGAATATAAAGCCGCTTTAGCACCGACGGTGAAGTACTGAGCCACCTTATGCGTATATTGGATGTCGAACTCGTCGCCATACTCGTAGTCGAGGTTGTCAGAATCCAGGTCGCCATACTCGTAGTCGAGGTTGTCAGAATCCAGCATGTGCTAAGAGGCGATGAAATTTCCGCCCAGAATGTTAGCGACTGCGGTTATGTAAGTGTCTTCGATCCCGTCGATCGGGGTCGTAAGAAAACGATCGGCCCAGCCTTGAAAAGCATGACCTGTCGCTAACGGGGTGTTGAACGCTGGAGTGCCTGCACGACCACTACCTTCCAACACTTCGTAGTCAAACCTAAACGTTAGCGACGATATAAACGCATTAGCGATCTTTACGTTGAACCCGCCTTCGAGGAGATAATAGTCCGAGTCGATTGATAGCGGATTATCGTTGCTATCTGATTGCGTCGCGTACTCACCCGCATAGAGCAGTTTCCACGTATCGCTAAATGGATAAGCACCAGAGAGGTGCCCGCCGTAGGTGTCGTGCGAGTTCGCTTTGGCGTTGTCGATGTCGAGTAGGTAGGCATACGCCTCCAACGTGACATTGGTTATGCCGCGGTATTGCGTATTCACATAATGACCGTCGCAATCGAAACGATTAAAGGGCGATGGCGCATCGTCGCCGAAGATCCGATTGACTTGATACGAGTACGCGTAATTAACGTCCAAATCCTTTATCGGCTTCAATTGCAGCGATGCACCGTCTTGGGTCTGCCAATTCTGACGCCATAAGACCGTGCCTAAGTGCCGATGAAACGGCGCGTCTCTGTAGGTCATAATTTGACGTCCAGCCGTCACCGTATAGTACTGACTCCCGGCGTACCTCACGTAGGCTTGATTCAGTTCCGTACCTGGCGGATCGGCAACCACCGGAAATAGACCGGCTTTGGCAGCGTCGACCGGTCCAGGCCCTTCTTTGTAATCGTCAACGATCACTTGCGAGACGTGCTCCATTTGTGCGTACGCACTGATGCCTTCCCAAACACCCGTTCGAAATCCCAACGCAGCCCGCAATGTCGACGCATTCGCATCGTTAATAGGTACGAATTCGTCGTCAACATTTTCGAATCGATAGAGGAGCCGGAGATCGATTTTGCCCGCCATCAAAGTTTCTACGATGCCTTTCGGCGCCTCGTCAGGCGATTCTGCACACACTGATGTCGATGCCATGGTCAAGCTTGAGATGATCAGGACTGCGGTGGCGCTACTTCTGAGCGCGGGAAAATGCTTAGTACTCACTGTCGAACCCCTTCTTTGCTAATTGTCAATTGAGCGTTGATTTCTCGCAGCTCCTCGCGTCTCCTAAAACGCGGACCGTAGTCGCGCTCGAAGGCAGCGTGGCCGGGTTTCCCGCACGACCACCGACTACTGCAATCTCCAAGTTCACGATCAACGTCAATTTGTGCATCGCAATATTCAGGCCAATTGCTAAAGCCGCTTTTTCCTAGGGTAAATGGGGTTCGCACGGCTGCACGCAACGGATTGGCGCACCGATTTGTTGCCCGAGAAAGTCTCTATGCACGAATTTGGATGGCTAAGTTCCGTGGCAGATCGATCGTAGCGGCTACGGGAACTATACTCGCAGCCCTTCGTTTAGATCCGGCGGCGGCTTCGCAACATGAGTAAATTTGAGACGGGAACGGAACAACTTTTGTGCAACATCGAAGATTCCATCGCAACCATCACACTCAACCGGCCAGATAAGCGTAACGCGCTATCGGACGTTTTGACTCCAGCGTTACGCGAGACCTTGCTTGCTTTGGATGAGGATCCACAGGTCCGGTGCCTCATCCTCACGGGAGCCGGGTCGGCATTTTGTGCCGGCGGTGACATTTCCGGGATGGCCGGAACGCGTTCCTCGGCGCTTAAGAAGCGCACTCAAGAAGAGGCCACACGAGACCTTTTGCGTCGACAAGAGTCCTTAACGTTACGCTTGCACGAACTTTCGAAGCCGACCATAGCGGCGCTGCCGGGACCAGCAGCTGGCGCTGGATTTTCAATTGCGCTCGCCTGCGATCTCAGAATTGGTGCAACAAGCGCGTTTATTAAAACCGCCTTTGCCAATATTGGTTTACCCGGGGACTACGGCGGTAGCTGGCAACTCACGCACCTTGTCGGACCCGCGAAGGCCAAAGAATTATATTTTTTGAATCCAAAACTGGATTCTGCGCAATGTCTCGCTCTCGGATTATTTAACGAAGTCGTCGCAGACGATCAGTTACAAATTCGCGCGCGTGAAATTGCGGTGACGATCGCGAACGGCCCACCGATTGCGCTGCGGTATATTAAGTCGCACATCAATGCTGCGATTGATGGAGACTTGAGAAGTTGTCTCGCAAGTGAAGCAGCACATACCGTACGCTGCGCTAACACCGCTGATCACAAAGAGGCTGTCAACGCATTTTTAGAAAAGCGGGTGCCGCAGTTCGTGGGCGCCTAGCAGGCCTTTGGGAATTAGGAGGAATTGCCTGCGACGGTGGGATAGCGAGGCCGATGTGGTCGTTGCCGGGACAATTGCGGTCATTTCTGCATCCAGCCAGTCAGCGTTTCACGTAACGCGGTCTCGACCGGAAGATCGACTTTTGCGATCCAGGTACGCGGCACGAAAACCGTGAATCCGCCGATTTGATAGCTCATGGGCAAATAGACCGCGACCCGATCGTCCGACAAGTCACGAAACCCGATGTCGTTGGTTTGCTCCCGCATCAATAATCCGATCAGCGCGATGTCGTAATCCGGGTGGTGCACGCTCACAACCTGGTTCGCTTTATCTTTTTTCCCCGGTGATAAAAACTCGGTGAGCTGCTTTAACGCGACGTATAACTCTTTGATGATCGGCACGTGTCGGAGCGGCGTCTCGACGAGATTGTAAATGCCTC
>JAQCEL010000058.1 GCA_027618655.1 Pseudomonadota bacterium
TGCCCGTGCAAATTTGCCAATCAAGGCGCGGCGAGCGCGGTTTGGTTGTTCCAAATGAGCGAGCCGCAACGCCGAGTGGCGAATTTGCACGGGCAACCTGCGCGCGAGCTGATCAAACATTTCGTTAACTGAAACCTCCTCGGGTTTACTTTCTGCGGACTTCAACGAATTTAAGTAAACTTGGCCACTACTCAAGCAGGCTAGGTTCGATTATGTCGCATCAATTCCGCAGTGCCCCACTGCTTCTACTGTTTTGGTTTATTGCCACCCAGGTATCCGCACTTGACGGTATTTATACCGAAGAACAAGCAGCGATTGGTAAGCAGAACTACGATAAGTACTGCGGTGAATGCCACCACTTGACCTTGCGCGGTACGGGACACGGCTCGGCACTCGTCGGACCCAGCTTCCTCGCGAACTGGGGTGGACAATCAATCGAAGCACTCGAAACCTTGAGTCGCGAGCAGATGCCTGCAGGCGCTCCAAATTCGCTAAAGGCGCCCGTCTATACCGCGATCACGGCACATATTCTCCGCGTCAACGGCGCGGCATCTGGGGCGCACGAATTGACGGCATCCGATACTCAATCAATCGGCGCGGCGATTAAAGGGGAGGCGTGGGATTTGCAAGCAGCACAAGCAGCAGCGAAGAATGTCACGCCGATTGCCTTTCAAAGTTGGTCTGAAGCGGGAACGATCGCGGGGCAAGCGAAGCAATCGCGCGGTTTTGTAAACCATGAGATAAAGGATTACGTACCGATCACGGATGCAATGCTGGCAGCGCCGCCAGACGGCGATTGGTTAAGCTGGCGCCGCACCCAAGATGGTCAAGGTTTTAGCAAGCTTGATCAGATCAATCGTGAAAACGTAAAAAACTTGCAACTCGCTTGGTCGATCACCATGCGCGAAGGCAGCAATCAAGGAACGCCTTTAGTACACAACGGGGTGATGTTTCTGACCCATCCCCAAAACGTGATCCAAGCAATCGAGGCGGCGAGCGGTGAATTGATTTGGGAATACGTCTACGACTATCCGCCGGAATCTGAAACGCTCGGTGGCCCGACGAAAAACATCGCGATTTATGGCGATAAGGTCTTCGTATCAACCTACGATGCAGCCTTACTCGCGCTTGATGCACGCACGGGCAAACAACTCTGGCGCACGGTCAAGGCAGATTACAAAGAAGGTTATACCCATACCGCCGGTCCAGTGATCGCAGATGGCGTCGTCATTAGCGGCATTAACGGTTGCGAGCGATTTAAGAAAGGTGGTTGCTTCATCACTGGCCACGATCCGGATACCGGCGTGGAACTATGGCGGACCTCAACGATCGCGTTGCCTGACGATCCGAATAGCAAAACTTGGAGGGACATCCCGTTCGGTCTACGCGGTGGTGGTGACACGTGGATGCCCGGCACCTACGACCCAGCCTTGAACTTGTTTTTCATCGGCACCTCGCAAGCGAAACCGTGGGTCGCGGCGAGTCGCGGCATGTCACCGCTGGACGCCGCGTTGTATACCAATTCGACCTTAGCGATTGAACCGAAAACGGGCCGCATTGTGTGGCACTATCAGCACGTCCCGGGTGAGACGCTGGATATGGAAACTGGCTTCGAAAGAGTGCTGGTCGACCTCGACGATCGCAAGCTCATGGTCACAGTCGGCAAGGACGGCATTTTATGGAAGCTCGAACGTGCGACCGGCAAGTTCGTCGATTTTACCGAGACGATGTACCAAAATTTGTTTCTGCCGCTTGACCGAACCACCGGGCGCCTACGCTATAGGCAAGACATCATCGATGCGAAAGTCGGCGATCCTGTCTCCGTATGCCCGAGCATTTACGGCGGGCACAACTGGCAGTCTGCAGCTTATAGTCCGGCAACGCATACTTTGATCGTTCCGTTATTTCAATTGTGCGTAGACATGGTAGGGCGCGAAGTCGAAATGACTGAAGGCAACGGCGGTTACGGCGGCGAGTCTAGAGTCTATGAGATGCCAGGATCAAACGGCATGCTCGGTCGGCTCGCCGCATGGGATATCGAAACCATGACCGAACGTTGGAGCCATAAACAACGCGCTATGTTCTTAACGGCCGCCCTAACGACAGCTGGTGGTCTGGTTTTCGTCGGTGACGTCGATCGCTACTTCAAGGCATTCAATACTGACGATGGCAAACTGTTGTGGCAAACGCGATTGGGCGCTGGACTCCATGGTTACCCAGTGTCCTATGCAGTGAATAGTCGGCAGTTTATCGCCGTTCAAGCAGGCATGGGCGTATTTAAATTATTGACCGTCGGGCAGAGTCCGGAAATTTACCAACCGAACGGCGGTAACGAGCTCTACGTGTTTGAACTAACACACTAGCGTGTGCAATGGTTCTCGAAACTCGGGCGCCGCCGCAATGGGCGGATCTTGTTAGAGCGGATAATTTGCGGCGTCGACGCAGCGCCGCTGATTCAAGCTTCCATCCAACGGTAGGCAAGTTCCGCGCTGACCGCAATATCCGCGCGTTTGCCGAGCACGGCGCCGACGTAATACTTACACGCTTCGACATCAGTGGGTTTAAAGTCTGCATCGACGTACGTTATTAATTCGTGTGGGTAGCAGTGAAACGCATAGATTAAGAACGGATCGCCATCGAATAGGAAAATGGCGACCCCTTCCATAACAACGTAGTAGAAGAACGGCTCACTTTGCATAGAATCGGTTTCGAGATCGAACGCCAGCGAATCTTCGCGAAAGACCAAGGCTTCGCGCGCCAAATGTCGTGGTGACACGAGCGTACAGCCGCGTTCATTGAGGAGATCACGGATCGCCTGATCCATTTCCTCGATGCTCGTGATCTCGCTGATGAATGATGATCCGCTCACTGTTTGCTAGCTGCTCTGGGTGAGTCAATCGGATCTGGCGAATCGCTGATGCTGCACCGCGTATTTGCAGCTACCCCGAGAACTTTTTCTTTCAAATTATTGCCTCGCCACGCTTTGGAGTTTCTTACGGGCTTTATTTTTGACGAAATTTTCAGTTACCGACAGGCTGCTAGGCCGTTTGATTGCCTGAGTGTTTACCAAGCACGCGTTATGAATCGAACAAGGTTCGCAAGAACAAGGTGTTCCATCTAAGGTTCCAACAGTCCTTTCAAAAGCGCTACTTCAGCCTCTAGCTCGTGTATCCGCCGGTCCTTTGGATTCGAGATCAAGATCCCTGTCATTTCAGATGCCTTCTTGCGGTAACGCGGTTCGCCGGGCGGTGTCGCGATGACGTCGTCGACACGATCGCCCCAGCTGCCCATGGAGGGTAACTCAGCTGTGGGCTCTGGCTTCAGCCACGCCGCGCAAAATTCATCGAACGGTCGACCACGTAGCTTGCGTGCTTCGCGCTCCGCGGCGCGCGCACGTTCTGTGCCGAGCTCATCGAGGATTAAAGTGTCGTGGTCCATCACGACCCGATAAATATCTTCAGCCAAACCAGGCGACAGTAGATTCTCCTCGACGTCTTTTAGTACGAGTAAGGGCTCGCGTTCGAGTACATCGCCGTAGCCGCCACCCGCGCCCTGACAAATCATGTAGATCTCACCTTCCGCGAGTTCGTGCTCGCCAGCGTCCGCGATCGCACCGAACATGGGTGACATCGCGTGTTCGCCATCATTGTCTTCACGTGCACCCGTGCCGTTGACATTGATGTCGGCGCAAAGATTTCCCGTTATTTCACCGTGCTGCGTGATCCCGCCCTAGACGAACGTAGCGGGTTGGTTGTAATGCGAGGCGCTCACGGCGGCATAGCGCATGGGCATAGCGTAATAAATTTTCGCGAACTACGGCGCGGGTGCGCTCATTGCTCGGAACAAAGGAATGAGACTCATTGCAGTCGGGCTTGCGTCGCTCGGATCGATCAGCGAATTGCGATCCCTTAGCACCTCGATCGGACTGAACACGGCTTGATTGATCGGCAGATCCGGCCACACGTAGAGGATCATATTTGTCGTTAAACAAGTCTTCAGCGCGGCCACATGCGTATTGATCGAGCGGTTCGCGAGTTCAGGGCACGCACCGCGCAGATCGGAGATCATGCGATCCTCGTCAACCGCCACGGCCAGCGGCCACTTGGCGAGGATGTGTTCGCGCAAGGATCCATCGATCCACGAATTTATCCGCACCTTACCATCCGGCAGCTCGCGAATACGCTGCCGGAGCTCGGTTTCTGTGCCCTCAAGCGTTTTGCGCAAGGTCACTATTATTACGTATGTTGAATTCGATGGCACGGAACACCAGGTCGAGGCCGCAGCAGGTCAGACCTTGATGTCGGTCGCGATCGGCTGCGCCGCAGGATCAAATCACTTTGGTACTGGTGTTTCGCTGTAGAGTTCTAGGTATTTCTCCGCCACGACGGCGCCGCGCTCCTGACAAAAATGGCCAGCCTCAGGGACTTCCAAAACGGGCGGGCAATCTTTTATCCAGCTCGCTAGAAGTTGCATGACGGGTAGGCTCAAAATTTTATCGTGTAGACCGCAGGCGACTAATGCATCACCGCGCCATTCATTTTGCCACCAGGAAACGGCGCGGCGCGCGATGTCGGCGCCGGCCATGCTCGAATCGACGGGTACGAGTTTTGGGAATGAACGCGGTCCGGCTTTGCTGCGTTCGTTCGGGAACGGTGCTCGATAGGCATCGAGGATATCTGACGGTAAGGTGTCGTCGATCACCTGCATCGCTTCACCCGGATCCATGTCGGGATGATCGGCGGCCCATTGTTTCCATGCGCCAAAGGCGTCCGGTAGCGGGATCTCTCCAGTGACGAGCATGGTATTCATTGCGATCACGCCACCCACTCTGGCGGCGATATCGAGCGGTAACGTGAGACCGAGTAAGCCGCCCCAATCTTGACAGACGATGGTGATGTTTTTTAGATCAAGACGTGCGATTAGGCGCAAAAGGCTTTGGCGATGGAAATCGAAACTATAAACGTGCTCTTCAGGTTTGTCGGAACGACCGAATCCGAATAAGTCAGGCGCGATGACGCGCCCGCCCGAACACACAAAAATCGGTACCATTTTGCGATATAAAAAACTCCATGTCGGTTCGCCGTGCAGACACAAGAAAACCCGCGTCCCGTTGGCTGGACCTTCGTCGAGATAATGCATCCGCAAGCCTTCATAGCCTGGCAGATCGTCGACATAGTTGGGGTAGTAAGGGTAATCCGGCAGCTTTGAAAATCGATCGTCGGGAGTTCGGTAGATGTCACGCATGGGTCGCTCGCCGGTTTATTATCGTCGCAATAGAGTACTCGATATCGAGGACGGTGTAGTTACTCGAGCGACAACATCGACCGAACAGGCAAACGTCTCCTGGAAGCAACACGCGCTATTCGGCCGCGTTCTAAATGCCTATCTGTCAGCTGTTATTGCGCCGCAATGTGCGTGGGCTTGCCGTGGGGTGTCGGTTCAAACGCTGCACGCCACACCGATGACATCAGTCAATTCGAACATCACTGGGTAGACGGCGCCTGTGAGCGGCGTTAGCATTTCGAACCACCGCCCGGGTTGCAGTCGCAAGTTAATCGGGTTTGCGATGGCCACTTGAATTGTTCGCCACGTATTTAGCGAAGGGGAAGTCAGTATGAGTTCAATTGTTCGTTATCTTCATCATCCTGCGTCGCAACCGTGCCGTGCAGTTCATCAGTTCTTACTCGAGGCCGACATCCCGTTTATCGAGGAAATTGTCGACATTATGTCCGGGATCAATGAACGAAAAGAATTTAAGGATCAATACAATCCGACTGGTCAGGTTCCGATACTAATAGATGACGATTTCGTAGTGTGGGAAAGCGCCGCGATTGCATTTTACTTAAACGAGAAATTTAAGGCGCCTAGCAATTGGTTCGGCGATACGGCACAGCAACGAGCGATTATTCAACAATATCTTCATTGGCATTCCACCACGTTGCGGCGTGGCGCAGGCGCATTCTTTTATTCGAACTTCGCTGAATGCATTTGGGGTCCGCAGGATTACTCTAAAGAAATCGAGAAAGGCAGGCACGTGTTACGCGAGTCGATGGAAATCTTGGAAGGATGGCTAAGCAAAACGCCGTACGTCTGCGGCAACGAAATCAGCTTTGCCGATTTACAGGGATTTCATGAATTCGTCTCACACCATGCTGGGTATGTGATCCCGGACGACGAATGGGCGAAATTTCCTACAGTCAAAGCCTGGTTCGATAAATTAAGCGAACGCCCGCATGCGAAAACTGTGAGTACCACGATCAAGAAAGTCGGTGAAATCCGCAAAGCCGGTGAAATAATTCCGATGACTCGACGTACTTCACTCGCCAAGGGCACCGAGGTTATCGGCAGCGGTAACCTTGGGATCCCGTATTTCAACAGTTGATAGTTTCATCGATGCAACTAGATTGGATGGTATTTCACCTGTGACTCTTTTTGCAGACGTGTGATAGCTGGTTTCATCGGTTATCGAAAAACGCGTTCAAAGTGAACTAGGCTCGCCGCACGGGTTGGCACATGGGTGAGCCGCGCAAAGTCCTGCCGTCGCTACGGTGACCCACCTTCTACCATGAGAAGTCGAGTTAGCGAGAATTTGAGGGGATGCGCGACTGGCAAACGATCGGGATTGCCCACAATCACCGCGCGCGTCGTTCAAGTAGTGGCTAGCGGCGTTTTTATTCGTCTCTAGCGGATCCATCACCTCACGCGATGCAGGGAATGCACCGAGTATCGCGCAACGCGTGCGAAGCTAAATGCTGCATTCGTTCACTTCTTCGTCATCGTCTTGCTCTTCATCGTCTCCGCCTTGTCCAAGCATTGCCAAAAT
Organism: Pseudomonadota bacterium; assembly: GCA_027618655.1. Lineage (GTDB taxonomy): Bacteria > Pseudomonadota > Gammaproteobacteria > UBA11873. Next base: position 6,824 of record JAQCEL010000058.1, read on the forward strand.
CGCATCGATCGTTGGTTCTTGCAAGAGACCTGCGATGAACAGGCCACTGATCGGACCATCTTCTAGGAACGGATCGCTAAACAGCAAACCATCTCCGCACCCCGTGCAGGTATTGAAGGTGAAATCTCCGAGGCCGCCAAGCCCAAGTAACAGCGCGTGGGCACCCGGTGCTGTACCCGGCTGTAAAACGATATTGTCGGCATTGACGGTGAATTCACCGAACGATGCCAATGCCGTGAACCCACCGGGACTGTCACCGCCAACGAGTTGAATTTCGCCCGTGGTAATGACGAGGCTTTCGATCCCGAGCACGAAGCTTGCTGGGCCATCTAGGGTGCCGTTGGTTAGGAAGTTTTCGAATAACTCGCTACTGACCTGCAAGGTATTGGTAGAGTTTGGATCAGTGCCGCCGAACAATCGGACATTTTCTGCGGTAAGCTCGATCGTGCGACCGACAACTTGCGGATCGACTAGCACAAAATCACCGGGACCTGTTCCGCGAAGCAGAAGGTCAACGCCATTTTCCTCGGATTGGTTGGCAGACTGGCAAAGCCGTGTGTAGAAGCATCAGCGGCGAGGGCAAATAGTTCGCGGTCCGATCTCGACTATCGTGTCGGATACTTTCACACGGTTAATAGTGACGACATTATTTTCCAATTCACCGGACGTAACGCGGGGCTGTTTGCCAACATTGATCAAACTAAGCGCCAAGGTTTGGAAGTGGCATTGGCTGGGACGTACGCTAGTGTCGAGTGGTTCACCGCGTACAGTTACATTGATGCGACATTCGGCAGGCGGTTCGCCGTGTTGAGTCCTAACCACCCGGCTGCGGATAGCAGTGGAGAAGTTCTGGTCAATGAAGGCGATCGAATTCCAGGTATTCCCCGTCATCAGTTGAAACTTGGTGGCGATATTGCGTTTGATCTCGGCTTCAATCTGGGCTTTGAGGTTCTGTATAACTCAGACCAGGTATTGCGTGGCGACGAAGCGAATCTACTCGACACGATCGACGGTTACGCGACCGTTAGTCTGCGGATTAAGTACGCAGTGAGCGCCAACGTGGAGCTGTTCGCACGAGTCACCAACTTATTCGATACGGATTACGAGAACTTCGGTTTAATTGGTGAAGATCCGACAGGCGTTCTGCCCACCTGGAGCAATCCTAGCGCTATTTTTTTAGGTCCAGGCGCGCCGCGCGTTGCTTGGGCAGGATTGCGCGTTCGCTTCTAATCAATGCGGCCCATGTCTACACACGTGGCGCGCAAATTAACCGGTCGCTGCGACTCAAACGGGGTGTCCCTGCGATTGTGACCTAGGAGCGAATCCGGTGCACGGGAACCACCGTTGCGGTTTCCTATGCATCGCGGATTTTGCAGTAGACTTGGTGGCCATGCACCAACTGGCCGCGCAAGTTGCGCGTGCTGAGCCGTGGGCGATCCGCTGAGCGCACCGACGGTGCAGTGAGTTTGTTAGCGTTCTGGCTTTTGTACGGTCAATTAGGAGAAGCATTTCATGGCTGAGATAAATCGCGCGGCGTTGTTTTTCGAACCCGGCAAACCGTTTCGCATCGCTGAGTTTCCAATCCCGGAGCCCGCTCCGGGCGGATTGACCTTACGCATCACACGCTCGAACATCTGTGGTTCTGAACTTCATCAATGGCGCGGCGACGGGCGCCTGGCGCAAGCCATTACACCGAACGGTCGGATCTTAGGACACGAAGCGACCGGGCGGGTTCACGCTTTAGGTGAGGGCGTCACAACCGATTGGAATGGCGCGCCTTTGCAGATTGGTGATCGTATTGCCTATCAATATTTTCAACCTTGTGGTCGCTGCCGCAACTGCACGCGTGGGATGAGTGAGGCGTGCATGGAAAGCTTCAAGATCCGCAGTGGCGAGCTGGATGTGTGGCCATACACGCGCGGATCATTTGCGGATTATCTTTATCTTCACCGGGGCCAAGCCATTTTTAAAGTGCCAGAGAACGTGACAGACACGATGGTCGTCGGCGCGAATTGCGCACTCGCGCAAGTGATCATGGGTTTAGAGCGAGTCAACGTCGAGATGGGCGATAGGGTCGTGATCCAAGGTTGCGGCGGACTCGGTGTATACGCTTGTGCGATTGCGAAAGAACGCGGTGCGGAGACGGTGATTGCCATCGATGGCATCGACGATCGGCTCGCGCTCGCGGCCCAAATGGGCGCCGATCATGTGATCGATTTTCGCGACGTAACCGATTCCAAGCAGCGCGTTCAGGCAGTGAAAGATTTAACCGGTGGGCTCGGCGCGGATGTCGTGGTCGAGTTGGTGGGGTCCGTCGCAGTCATCAACGAGGGCTTACGCATGCTTGCCTGGGGTGGGCGCTATTTGGAAATTGGCGTGTTCTTCACGGGCACGAGTTTCGATTGTGATCCGGGACGCTTAGTGAGTCTCAATCAACGCATCGAAGCCGTCGGCTCATATGACGCGGCGAGTCTGCAGCGAGCGATTGAGTTTCTGGGTCGCAACGCTGATCGTCTACCGCTCGACGACGTAGTGGTGGATTATCCTCTGGAAGCCATTGATCAAGCGTTTGCCGATCAAAACTCGGGTCTGGTCAAACGCGCTTCGCTGGTGATGACCTAAGCGGTTCCGCCCTCTCACTTGTTAAATAAGTAACACACAAGGATCGAATAATGTCCGCCGAATTCGCCGAAGAAGAGCGCATGCTCATCGAACTCGTTCAGAAATTTATCGACAACGAATTGATGCCGCTCGAAAAAGCCGTGATGGCGCGGGAGGCGGCCGGGCTTCCCTATGCCTTAACGCCCGAAGAAGAACAGCCGCTGCTTGTGAAATGCAAAGCGATCGGCTTATGGGCGCTCGATGCGCCGGAAGAAGTCGGCGGCGTAAATTTACCGTCGCGGGTGATGCTCGCAATTCAAGAACGTTTGAAAGGCACAATCACGCCATTCATCTTCCCGCCAGACTCACCGAATTTACACATGCTCATGGCGGTCGCGACGGATGCGCAGAAAAAGAAGTACATGGAGCCTTATGCGCAAGGCGAAATGAAATCCGGCATTGCTATTTCTGAACCAGGCGCCGGCGCCGATCCGGCTGACATGAAAACGCGTGCAATCCGTGAGGGTAACGAATGGGTGATCAACGGACGGAAAATTTGGGTGTCGAATGTGCCGAGCTCGGATTTTATGATCTTGATGGCGGTCACTGACCCAGGGAAAGGGGCCCGCGGCGGCATCACCGCATTTATTGTCGATAAGGACACGCCGGGATTTATTATCGAGCGTGAGATACCCATGCTCGGTGGGGTGCGAACTTACGAACTCGTGATCGACAACTTGCGACTAAAGGACACGCAAGTGCTCGGTGAAGTCGGCCAAGGTTTCGCGCCAATGCAAAAGCGTTTAACCGTGCGTCGACTAGAAATGGGTGCTGCCTGCGTTGGCATCGCGTCGCGTGCGTTAAAGATGATGTGTGAACATACCCAGCAGCGCGTCACGTTCGGCGAAAAACTGAGCGACCGACAGGCGATTCAGTGGTGGATCGCTGATGCGGCGACTAAGATCCACGCGACCCGACTGATGGTGACGGATGCAGCCCAAAAGCAGGATCGCGGGGAGGATGTGCGTACAGTGGCTTCCATGATCAAAGTTTTTGCCACGGAAATGGCAACGGAAGTGCTAGATAACGCGATGCAAAGTTTTGGCGCGATGGGTATGACTCGCGAATTACCGCTTGCGATCATGACGCAACGATTGCGCCTGATGCGCATCTACGAAGGGCCAACGGAAGTGCATCGCATGGTCATCGCGCGTCGCACGCTGAAAGAGTACAGCTAGGCTAACAACGGGAGCGAACGCACACGCCTAAAATACGATACGAACGGGCTGCGGGTCACAAAACCGTCGCGCCTCGTCCGTCAGTATAGGGACTTCATGTTACGTAGCGACTCTGGCCATTGTCCGTCCCACGTCCAACCGTCACGCAATATCTTCGCGCTGTATTCCAAGCAAAACGGCATGGCGACCTTGGGGTAGATTCTGTTCATTTCACTCATCAATGATTTCGAGTCTGTACTCGCCTTGAGCTTTTCAATGAACGTAAGAATGTATTGGCGCGTGTAGTCGATCGAAGCAGGGGATAAGTATTCGTTCGATGGCGCGTGCCCGGGCACGACGACTTCGGGTTCAAGCGCATCGAACTTGTCGAGCGCGTCCAACCATTGTTGGGTAATTTCCGGGGACTTTGCTGCCGATAGCCACGCGTGTGCATGGTCATAGACAAAGTCTGAAGCAACGAGCGTTTTGATCGACGGGATCCAAACGGCGCTCGAGTTTGGTGCGTCGCCCTGAAATGGGCCTAAGATTTCAACACGCCGCCCTTCGAGCATGATGAGCGGTTCGTCGAGTATCTCGACGGCAACCTTCGTTTTCGCACCGTTGTGACCGAGAACTTTTTTCCCCCAATAGTCCAACTTAAAATCGAAGCTCTGATTGACGTCATCTGCGCTCGCTTTCAAAGAGACTACTCTTGCGTTCGGAAATGCCTGCTTGACGACTGGTAAGCCCATGAAATGATCCGGATGCTCGTGGGTGATATAGATGGTGGTGAGCTCGCGGCCTGTTTCGATAATCTCGGCAACTAGCCTATGGGCATTGGACAAGGTAAATTGCGCATCGACCAGCACGGCTTCTTTGTCGCCATAAATAATCGCAGACGCTACGCCGAGTCCCATGTGATCTTCGGAACTCATAAAGACTTTTACTTGCAATGGATTTTGCGTTGCCGCGCTCGTCGAAAGCGATATAAGGGTCGCGAAAAGTAATCCCGCGAGTCGAATATCAAATCTGAGTTTGCTAGCCATGAGTTGCTCCAAATTGGGTTCGCTAACTTTGCGTCGGCGGTAGCGTTGGCCCGTCGTTCGCAATATTAACGGATCCGCGCAGTCACTACGAAGTTGGCGTGTCCTACTCGAGTCACGCCGGTGGTCTTTCGGTGCCAAAATTTTCATGTCAGATAAAACGGGCGTGCCGCGATTTGCATCTGATACTGGTAGACTTACGCCGTGATACGGAAATTTGATGCAACCATTCGCTGCGAGGAAAGCAAATGCAAGGTGATCCCAAAGTAATCGAATACCTCAATATTGTTCTTAAGAATGAATTAACTGCAATTAATCAATATTTTTTGCACGCTCGAATGTTTAAGAACTGGGGATTTTCGAAGCTCGACGAAATCGAGTACGCAGAGTCCATCGACGAAATGAAACACGCCGATCAGCTGATCGAACGGATTTTATTTTTGGAAGGCTTACCAAACCTTCAAGCACTCGGCAGATTACGTATTGGCGAGGATTCCGAGGAGATATTCAAAGCGGACTTGGCACTCGAGCTTGAAGCGATTCCGGTTCTGCGTGAGGCGATCAATTACTGCGTGTCTGTAAGCGATTTCATTACCCGTGAATTATTTGAAGATATCCTGGAAAGCGAAGAAGAACACGTGGACTGGCTAGAAACTCAAATCGCTTTGGTCACCAAGATTGGATTAGAAAACTACTTACAATCAAAGCTTTAGTTTCTTTTTCATCAGATTGGCTCAACGTTAGGAATCGAGTTGCAAACGGTTCTCATTTAGACTACGATTCGCATTATTGTCCCTGACATGGTTTTAGAGAGGCGGCGATGTACGTTTGCATTTGTAAAAACGTTACGGAAAAAGATATCAAGCGAGCCGTGCGAAATGGCGCGTGCTCGATCTCATGTCTGCAGTCCAAACTGGGTGTCGCAACCGGATGCGGTGAGTGTCGTGCAGTAGCGAACGAGATCTTGGAAAATTCCGTTAGCCGCAATGGCACGTTCCAGCTGGCTCAAGCGACTGCCTGACAACTTGAGTGCCATGACTGTTCAATTTCGCGTTCAACGAAACATGGCACGGATCAGATCCACCTAAGTCTACTTACCGACACGAATAAGTCATCATTGCGCAGCGGATCGGCGGCTGCGTGTCGTAATGCGATGTCACAATCTAAGTTATCGAGCACTATGTTGCTCACGCAATAATCCGATTATCCGAAATTACGCATCCCGCATCCGCTGCAACGTGCCGTGAGAGGGTCGTCGGCTTGTCCGCAGTTTGGCTATGATGTCATTATCGAAGCACAGTAGTACGCTGTTACACCAAAGCGAATGGATTTCACACCGAGAGCATGGCCAGCCAGCCTAACGAAACGACGCCGGGAAAACCCCTACGACGTACACCGCTGTATGACTTACATGACGTGATGGGCGCAAAATTTGCCCCATTCGCGGGCTATTCAATGCCGGTCGAATACCGCAATGGCCTAAAAAACGAACACCAGCATGTACGCTCTGCAGCAGGTCTGTTCGACGTTTCTCATATGGGTCAAATTGTGATCCGCGGAGAACACCTCGCCGAACAAATGGAACGCTTGGTGCCTAGCGATATAGTCGCACTGGTACCGCATCGTCAGCGCTACAGCGTGTTAACTAACGAGCAAGGCGGGATCCTGGATGACATCATGCTCGCTACGATTGCCTAAGTCCGAGAGGCTGCTAGGGATCGCAAATTCGCTTAAGTGATCACCTCTGGATAAATGCGATCTGTGACGTACAGGTAGCGTTTCGGTTATTACTAGGCTGTGGCGACCCAGTTGCCATGAAAACCTGGTGGGATACGATGAGGTATATGGATCACAGCTTGAGCTGGTCCAGTAAAATCATCGGCATTAATTATTTCAAGCGCCGTCGTCTCGTTACGCATATTGACGACTAAGCCAATTAGCCATCCATCGTCTTCGGCGCCGGATCCGCTGCGTGGGACAAATACGAATTCCCCCGGATGCCGGTCTTTACCAAAGTCTCGCACTTGCGTACTCGCGTCTTCAACGTCGTGCTTGAACAGCTGCGTCGCGGCGATTGTTAGTTCGATGTGATCTTCCATCGGTAGCGCGATGGCGTAGGCGTAGCGATACGGTGTGCCGGTGCGGCGATCATCGATTCTAGGGAATTCTTGGTTGTGGTCGTGTAATACGCGCCGACCAACTTGCCGGGCGGACGCGTTAATTGTCCAGCGCTCTAATCGCGAGCGCATGGAGTCGGGCCCGAGCGAGCTACGCGCAAACATACGATCGTGCGAAACAACATCGACGACGACGTTGCCGTCAGCGGTTTCGAAGGCGTTTGCGACGTGGAAGACGTAGTTAGGCTCGACATCACACCACACGACGTCGGCATTTGTGCCGTTGCGTGGCAGGAGGCCAACACGCGCTTGATGTTTGTCATTCCAAGCGTAGGGAAAAAACTGCCCCGAGAGCAAAGCCTTCATCGAGAACGTGACTGGCAAATCAAAGATTAAGACGTAATTTTTCGTGATGGCACAATCGTGAATACTCGGCCCATCGCTGACGGTAATGGGTTCCTCGCGGATCACCTGGCCGGTTGGATCAAGAACGACGTGCCAGACTTTGTCTACTGTTTCTCCGTCGTAACAAATCGCATGTTGTTCACCCGTCTTAACATCGAGATGTGGGTGCGCGCTGAATGAATGTTTAAGCGTTCCGTCAAAAGGGTTGTGCGCAATCGTTTCGAGTTCATTTGTAAGCTCAACGGGCTTACCACCCGCCTCGACTATCGCGAAGGTACGTCCGTTTACGCCGATGATGTTCGTATTCGCCGTATCAAAACGTGGGTTACGACTACCGGGCTTTGGTTCTTCGCCGAGCGCTTCACTCACTGCCGTCGAACGGATCCACCGGTTGCGATACCACACAGCCTGGCCGTCTAAGATCCTTATCCCGTGCGCCATGCCATCGCCAATAAACCAGTGATAGCTAGCCGGATCAGGCGCGGTCACCGGGTTAGGTCCAATGCGCAAATAACGACCATCAAGCTGATTAGGAATTTCGCCGTCGACGACTAAGTCAACGAGCGTTTCTTCAGTCGTCATTGGTACATGAATGCCGGTGAGATATGGATGCGGTTTAGCGAGACTTGACCGCCGTTTGCGATTGAATTCGGATATGGAATCAATCCCCTTCGTCACGGTGGAGCGGAGTGCTTTTTCGATCACATTGGACATGATTTCATCTCCTGATGGGAAAACGTCGTTGCAATGTTTACAGTGCTAGCATGAGCGTGAATGATAACAGTGTCAACATTAAACAGAAACGCGGCGCACACGGGCCTTACCATCACGGTGACTTGCGTGCAGCGCTAATCGAGGCCGGGCTCGACTTGTTGCAGCAGCGCGAGGCAGACGACATTGGCTTGCGTGAAGTCGCGCGCCATGTTGGCGTGAGCGCCACGGCAATCTATCGTCACTTTCCCGATAAGGATGCTTTACTCGGCGCCCTGGCGCATGAAGGCATGAAGAAACTTGCGGCCATGCAACGAGCGGCTGAGGCAGAAGCCGGCGGAGGTCCAGACGGTTTTCGTGCGACAGGGGCAGCGTACGTAAAATTCGCCGTTGAGAATCCGGCGCTATTCCGATTGGTGTTCAGTTGCGCGCCATCGATCAATTTGCTCGATAGTGAACTTGGGAAAGTCGGTAGCGCGATGCGCGCATTGCGCGAGAATATTGCGGAGTTAATGCCAGCAGATTTGCCTGAGTATGAGCGCAAAGTTGCGGCCCTGCGCGCGTGGTCTATCGTTCACGGACTATCCTTACTCATGCTTGACGGCCAAATTGAATACGATGAAGAGACCATCTATCGAGTTATTTGTGGGACGACGCTGTGAGCGTGAATCAGTTTCGTCCAGCTTGATCGTTCAAATTCAAACAGACTCTTGGTCATCGGCCATGACGGCAATGCGCATCTGGCCCGTAATTTTCAGCGACGGCCACGGCGACTGGCGCTAGACATATAAACTAGGGCTCGACTAGTATCATCGCGAAATTCTTTCTGGTCGACGACGGCCCCCACACAACATCCGATCGTGCAATGCGCCCGATCGAATCTCGCAGCGAGGCAAAAGAATGGCTCAGCCAACAAACATTTTGGACGGCATCCGAGTGCTCGATTTCACCCAAGCATTGGCCGGCCCAACCACCACCCGGTTGATGGCGGAGATGGGTGCTGAAGTTATAAAAGTCGAACTAGCACCGAATGGTGAGCAATCACGAGGGCTACCGTACTTTCGAAACGGTCGCTCGGGTTATTACATACAGCAGAACCGTGGCAAGAAAAGTATTGCGATCGATCGAAAGAATCCGCGTTCCATTGAATTGGTCAAAGAAGTTCTCAAATCTTGCGATGTGCTGGTTGAAAATTTTGCGCCAGGTGTGATCGATCGACTCGGTTTTAGTTGGGAAGAAGTTCACGCAGCGAACCCACGTTTAATCATGGGCTCGATATCGGCGTTCGGGCAAACCGGGCCTTTGTCAAAGTTGCCTGGCTATGACTACATTGGTGCCGCTTATGCTGGCGTGCTGAGTATGATCGGCGAGCCCGACGGTCCACCGTATTTCTACATGCTCGGCATCGGGGATGTTATGACCGGTACGCATTTGCTCGCGGCGATTAACGGCGCATTGTTTCACCGCGAACGCACGGGGGTGGGCCAATACGTCGAAGCCTCACTACTCGATTCTTATTTCCACTGTCATGAAGTGAACGTCCAAGCGCACACGGCTTCCAACGGCGAGATTAAACCGCATCGCTCCGGTGCGCATCATTACGCGGTGTCGCCGCTCGGCGTATTCAAGTGTAAAGAGGGCTACGTGATCATTGCCGTGTTACAGAATCAGTGGCCGAAATTTTGCAACGCCTTAGGTAAACCCGAGCTCGTCGATGATCCACGTTTTGTCGATAACGTTGCACGGGTTGCGAACCGGGAAGCGTTATCCGCGATCGTTGAAGAGAGTCTGGCACGATATTCCACTGCGATCGAAGCAGCCGAGGATTGGGGATTTAATCATCACGTACCTATCGCGCCGATTTTATCGGTCGAGCAAGCCGTGAAGCATCCGCATTTAATCGAGCGTGAAACGATCCGTACGATTGAGGATCCGATATTCGGTAGTTATCAAGTGCCTGGTATGCCGTTGCGTTTCTCCGCGGCGCCGCGCCACCAAAAATTGGACGCGGCCTATATGGGCGAAAATAACGTCGAAATCCTCACGCGATTTGCGGGTGTTAGCGAAGCAGACGTGCGCGCCATGGAAGCGTCTGGAGCGCTAATCGCGAAACCTGACGTTGCATAATCGTAGAGCGTCGCGCCAAGGATATTCCGGCCGGCGATTGAACTGTCAGTTCAGTTAGATCCCCGAGTGATAGGGCCAGTCAGTGCGTGGCAGTGCGATGCACGGCCACGCATCGTTCGATCCGCCGTGCGCCGAATTAAGGCGATCCGGCAGCGGCAGCGTTGACCCTCGCCACCTCAATTCTCGCATTCGGTTTTCCTTGCGCGATGTCATCGATTTCACCGGCATAGATGAGACAGAATAATGTCCGCCCGTCGTCCCCGCCTAATTGACAGGCGATCGCGGAGCCCGGACCGACGTCTACCGTACCGATGACCTCGCCACGTTGGTTAACGTGCACGAATTTTTTATCGGCGAACAACGCGACCCAAATATTACCGTCCACGTCGAGACACATACCGTCAGGGACTAAACCCGGAAACTCAGCATAAACCCGGCGATTGGAGAGATCCCCATTTGCCGCTCGATCAAACGCCGTTAAGCGCCCAGCGAAAGATTCTGCAACGATCAAGGTGCGCCCGTCTGCGCTAATGACCGTCCCGTTCGGGCACTCTAAATTATCGGCGACTACCCGATGAGAGCCGTCCGGGTCGACGAGAATAATTTCTGCGGTTGCGGGTTCGCCACCACCAAAAATGTCGTAACCAAAATTGCCGATATAAGCGCGGCCCACTGAGTCGACGACCATATCATTGAGATCGCCATTGACTGTGGCACTCGCGTCGGTGTGGAGCACGAGTTCACCATCGATGAGCTTGTATACCAAGCGATCGAGCATGGATACGATAACGGGTGTACCGTCCGGCATGAAGCCGAGTCCTGATGGTCGCTTCGGAACTTCGACGACCATCTCACGTTCGCCGCTTTTAGAGATACGGTAGACCTTGTGGGCCATCATGTCTGATACCCATAGCGCCCCGTCGTGCCATCGCGGTCCTTCTAGAAACACAAAACCGTCGAGAAATTTTTCGTGTTTGTATTGTTTCATACTGTTCTCCCAATTCGACCGTGGTGGAAAAAGCTATGCGTCAGCGACATGAGTGATCAGTGTCGCCCGCTTATTATTTTTTTCATACAAGCGTTTGTCGCGACAACTTGAGATTCAATGAGGACTCTAGAATGTGTTCGATGTAGCGCTCCATCCGTCGCCGGTCGATGCCGTTGAATATCATCAATGCGACCATGTGGCTGTTCGCAACGAGCATGCGCGCAGCGTCACCCACATCGACATTACTCGCGATCGAACCCTGCCGTTGACCTTTTTTCAGAACCTTAGTGTGTGCGCTGATCATTTTGTCTTGAAGTTTTAGGTAGCGGGGCCAATTCGGATCGTTGATTGCGGTTCCCCACACTAACCAGATACGAATGTGATCCGGATAGCTTTCCACTGTCTGGGTAAATCGCTGGTAATTTCGCAGAAACGTCTCAGGCACTTGTTGCTTGGATTGTTTCACTTTATCGACGATGTCCCAAAGAACTTCTTCAACCGCCGTCAGCACTGCATTGCTCATTTCATCTTTCGTAGGAAAGTACGCGAACACGGTCGGGATCGAAACGTTGGCGCGTTCGGCTACTTCAGTGTGTGTTGCGCCGGTAATCCCTTGGTCCGCATACACGCTCACCGCGCATTCGATGAGCTGCTCGCGGCGCGCGTGGCGATCCATGCGCCGCGGCATCTTTGTCAATTGTTCCAATCGAGACAGACTCCGGTTCTTACTGAAGATTTATTCAGTTGACATTGTTTTCAGCAACGATAATAGTTCTGTCAATCGCCGTCTATAGCTCGGCAGCATCGTAGTGCAGGGTGGTCTATTCATATGTATTCTCATTGGTCCTTGTGTCCGCCGTATACTGATCGCGGATCCGATCCCAGCGCGCCCCGGTCGGTAGACGAACGTAACTATCCAACAGTCTGGGCCGCCAACGAATGACAACCGAGCAAGCGACGCCAACGAACAGCCCCGCACAAGCGCGATCCGATCTCGACACGCACGGCATCGCGATCGTAACCGACGTATTGTCAAAGACCGAAGTCTCAGACATTCGCCAGCGGTTGTTCGATGCAGTCGAGGCGAGCGAAGCCGATGGCGTGCCTACCCGCGGTTATCCGTTTGATCCCGATCTGCATAACATTCGCGTTTTCCATTTATTTAATTTGGATCCGGTATTCGTCGATCTAATCCAAAAGCCGTATGCGCTTGATTTTGTCCGTCGAGTTTTAGGTGACGACTTCCTGATTTCGAACTTTAGCGCCAACATCACGGAACCAGGCAATCAACGGATGGCTTTGCACGCGGATCAAGGCTACGTCTTGCCGCCGTGGCCAACGCAGCCCCTAGCCTGCAACGTGTCGTGGCTGTTGGATGATCTGAACGAAGAAAATGGCGGTACCCGTTATGTACCAGGCTCCCATCGCTATGGACATGGACCGGCAGCAGGCGAGTCTAGGGAAACCTTTGGCGTTGAAGCGCCGGCTGGATCCATTGTGATCATCGATGGACGTTTGTGGCATCAAACGGGTGAGAATCGCGCGAGTGATGGTTATCGCGCAGCCTTGTTTGGTTACTACGCGTTGCGCTGGTTACGACCGCAAATCAATTGGAACACGGCGCTGTGGCCAGAAACCGTAGCGCGTCTCGAGCCCAGTTTTCTACATCTGCTTGGCTACTACACGGGCAACACAGAGTTTCAAGTCCCGAACGGCAAGCGTGCGCCGCTGCGTGCGCCTGCAGAACTGGATACGGGAGACAAATTTTTCGCTCTAGCGCCAAACGAAAAACACCGGGTGTAGGCGATCAATCGCAAGCTCGTTATTGAGGGTAATCGATCAATGGCAAACCAAATTCAACCGCAACGACTCGGCACAATCGTCGAAGCATCCATAGCGGCTTACAATGCTAAAGACTTCGAACGCTACCGCGAAGTTCTCGCGCCGGAATTTTATTTTTGTCATTACAATCGAGGCTTCGAACATGATAGTCGCGACGATTTTATCGCGACCCTAAGATTATTCGCTGATCAACTGATGCCAGATCGGCCCGGCGCTTCGTTTAGTTGAAACTGACAATACGGTTGTCAAAGTGCATCACTGGGGCGGTACGGCCACGGCGCGTTCGATGGTCGGTGCTGGTGCGCGGGTCGCGATACTTGATCGAGATGAGCGCGCGGCAATAAGTCTAGTCAAAGCGCTTGAGTCGCAAGGCGCGAAAGCAATTGCGATCGCAACTGACGTGAGTGACCGCAGCGACATCGAGGCGGCACTTAAACGCGTGGTCGACAATTACGGTCGACTCGACATTATGGTTGACAACGCTGGGATCTCGCGACCTTCGCGCACGGCCGAGGTGAGCGAGGAGCTTTGGGACGACGTGATTGGGGTCAACCTAAGTGGGGTTTTTTGGGGCTGCCAAGTGGCATTTTCCTATATGCGTGAAGCTGGCTACGGCCGCATTTTGAATACGTCTTCGACGTCCTCTTTGGGCTCCTATGCTAATGCCTCCTACGCTTCGACGAAGGCAGGGGTTGTGGCGATGACCCGCTCATTAGCGATGGAATACGGTAAGTATGGCGTCACCGTTAATGCAGTGGGCCCCGGCATGATTACGGCGCCTATGACGGATCAAACATCAGCGGAAATTAAACAACGATGGATCCGAAAAACGGTGGTCGGCAGACTGGGTGAACCAGAAGACGTCGCGCGCTTGTTTCTTTTTCTTGCATTGCCGGGATCGAGCTATATCACCGGACAAATGATTTTCGTCGACGGTGGTTATACCTTGCCGACAATGAAAGCCTGATCGCGGCGGTGCTGAGCGAGCCGGCGAGGATTTGTGTAGACTCGCCGTCGCGATCACGAGTGTGAAAAAAAACGTTAATTAAATTTGATTGGAAATTCTCATGAGTATCAAACGCAAGGCGTATATCGCCGGCATCTATGAACATCCCACACGCAAAGCCGAAGGCATCCCAATCGCCCAGCTTCATGCCGAGGTAGCGAAAGGCGCGCTGGAAGACGCAGGCCTTAGTTTATCGGACGTCGATGCGTATTTCTGCGCTGGAGACGCACCGGGTCTTGGTGGATTGTCGATGGTTGACTATCTGGGTCTTCAAGTCGGACACGTCGACTCTACCGAAACCGGTGGATCATCGTACATCGTGCATGTTAATCACGCCGCACAAGCGATCGCCGCGGGTAAATGCAAAGTCGCGTTAATTACCTTAGCCGGAAAGCCGCGCACTGGCGGGGCCGCACCCGGGCGTGGCGCAATGGCAATGCCGCCACCAGACGTGCCCTTTGAATCCCCGTTTAAACCCAGCGTGCTAAATGTCTATGCCATGTGTGCCCAACGACACATGTATGAATACGGCACGACCTCGGAACAACTTGCTTGGATCAAAGTCGCAGCATCTCATCATGCGCAACATAACCCACATGCGATGCTCAAGGATGTCGTCACGGTTGAAGATGTCGTCAATTCGCCGGTAGTTGCCGACCCCTTGCATCGCCTAGATTGCTGCATTATTTCTGACGGGGGTGGCGCATTAGTGGTTGTTGCGCCAGAAATCGCGACTAAACTTAAACGCCCTAAAGTCGCAGTCCTCGGCGCCGGTGAAGCAGTAAAACACTTGCGCGGCGGGCAAGTCGATCTCACATATTCCGCAGGGATTTGGTCTGCTGCGACGGCATTCGACGAAGCAGGTATCACTCGGCAA